>NZ_JBVVPM010000013.1:55375-125335 GCF_055811255.1 Bradyrhizobium sp. MI1.11 | reverse complement strand
ACCCCCCCCCCCCCCCACCCCCCTCCCCGGGGGGGGGGGGGGGCGGTTTTTTTTTAAAACCCCCCCCCCCCAAAAAAACCCGGGGGGGGGCCCCCCCCGCCCGCCGCCCCGGGGCCCCCCCCCCCCCCCCGAGCCCGGAATCCATCGGGCGGCATTGTACGAGGCGAAATGGATTCCGGGCTCATTCGCTGCGCGAATGCCCCGGAATGACGAATAGAGGGGTGATCGCCGCCCCCATTTCACGTATAAGCGCGCCAAATCCCTTCCTCCCCAGGAGACCTGCCTTGGATCCGATCGCCTATGTCAACGGCTCATTCGTCCCGCTCTCGGACGCCAAAATTTCGGTCCTCGATCGCGGCTTCCTGTTCGCCGACGGCATCTATGAGGTCTCGGCCGTGCTCGACGGCAAGCTGATCGACAATGCCTCGCATCTGGCGCGGCTGGAGCGCTCGGTCGGCGAGATCCAGCTGAAGCTGCCCGAGACGGTCGAGCGTATCACCGAGCTCCAGAAAGAGCTGATCGCGCGCAACCAGGTCGAGAACGGTCTCGTCTATCTCCAGGTCACCCGCGGCGCCGACAAGGGCCGCGATTTCGCCTTCCCCAAGGGCGACGTCAAGTCGAGCCTGGTGATGTTCACGTCGGAGAAGGACATCATCAACGCCGCCTCGGCCAAGACCGGCATCAACGTGATCACCGTGCCCGACATCCGCTGGGAGCGGCGCGACATCAAGAGCGTCGCACTGCTCGCGCAAGTGCTGGCAAAGCAGGCCGCGGCCGAGGCCGGCGCGGGCGAAGCCTGGATGCTCGAAGACGGCTACGTCACCGAAGGCGGTTCGTCCTCGGCGTTCATCCTCACCCAGGACGACGTCATCGTGACCCGCAAGAACTCCAATGCGATCCTGCCGGGCTGCACCCGGAAGGCGGTGGTGGCGCTGGCGGAAGAGCGCCAGCTCCGCGTCGAAGAGCGTTCCTTCACGGTCGCCGAGGCGCTCGCCGCCAAGGAAGCCTTTGCCACCTCGGCGTCGCTGTTCGTCCAGCCGGTGGTTGCGATCGACGGCAAGAAGGTCGGCGACGGCAAGCCCGGCCCGATGGCCATGCGGCTGCGCGAGATCTACGTGGAGTTCGCCAAGGCGACGGCGGTTTAGCCACACGCCCGGTGTCATCGCCCGGCTTGACCGGGCGATCCTGTACTCCGTTACGGGAGTGCTGGTCTCGAGAAGCCGCGGCGTACTGGATGCCCCGGTCAAGCCGGGGCATGACAGTCGAATGTATTGAGGCAGTTTGGTCTCACGCGTCAGCACCTCACGCCACCGACGCCTTCACCTTCACCGGGTGCACCGCACGGAACGCGATTGCGATTCTGTTCCAGGTATTGATGGCGCCGATCAGCATGGTCAGGTTCACCGTCTCCGCATCGGAGAATTGCGCGCGGACCTGCTCGTAGACATCGTCCGGCGCGTGCGTCTCGGAGATCAGCGTCACTGATTCGGTCCAGGCCAGCGCGGCGCGCTCGCGGTCGGTGTAGAGCGGGGATTCACGCCAGGCATTGAGCAGATAGATGCGCTGCTCGGTCTCGCCGCGCTTGCGGGCGTCCTCGGTGTGCATGTTGATGCAGAAGGCGCAGCCGTTGATCTGCGACGCGCGGATCTTGACGAGCTCGATCAGCGATTTCTCCAGGCCGGTTGACTGGATCTGCTCTTCCAGTGCCATCAGCGCCTTCATCGTGTCGGGTGCGGCCTGGTAGAAATTCATGCGGGGTTTCATGGTCGTTCTCCTTGCTTGCTGGGTTGAGGTCAGTGGGCGCCGCCGGCCGAGGCATGGCCGGCCTTCTTCAGGAACAGGGTGGCGATCAGCGCGACGATCAGTGCCACGCCGAGCAGATAGAAAGTGTCGCTGAAGGCGAGGATATAGGCCTGCTTCTGCACGATGTGTCCGATCGCGACATAGGCGCGATGCGAGGCGTCCGCCCGGTCGAGAATGCCGTGATTGACGAAATATTGCGTGAGCTGTTCCAGTCGCGTCCGCGTCGCCTGCTCGAACAGCGAGACCGACTGCATCAGCACGTTGGAGTGATACTGCTCGCGCTTGGTCAACAGCGTCTGCAACAGCGCGATGCCGACGGCGCCGCCGAGATTGCGCATCATGTTGAACAGGCCGGACGCCGAGCCCGCATTCTCCGCCTCGATGCCGGCCGTGGCCACCGCGGACAGCGGCGCCATCACCAGCGCCTGGCCGATCGCGCGGACCACATTGGGCCAGAGCAATTGATCGGCGGCATAGTTGCCGGTCATATAGATATTCATGAAGTTGGAGGCCGCGAACAGGACGAAGCCGACGCCGATGATGAGCCGCGCATCGAGCTTCTGCATCAGCCGCGGCACCAGCGGGATCAGCAGAAGTTGCGGCAGGCCGGTCCAGGCCAGCACCATGCCGATCTGCTCGGCATTGTAGCCCTGGATGCGGGCCAGATATTGCGGCAGGATGAACACCGAGCCGTAGAGTGCGATCCCCAGCAGGAAGTTCGCGAGCATGCCGAAGCCGAAGTTGCGGCGTACCAGCAGACGCAGGTTGAGGAGCGGCTTCTTCACCGTGAGCTCGATGATCAGGAAGGCGGTCAGCGCCACGGCCGCGATGACGGATAGCTTGACGATGAAGGGCGAGCCGAACCAGTCGTCCTTGTTGCCTTCCTCGAGCACGGTCTGCAACGCCGACAATCCGATCGCCATGGTGATGATGCCGGCCCAGTCGCCGTCGCGCAGCAGCGACAGCTTCATGGGCTTTGCATCGAGGGCGTACCAGAGCATGCCGACCATGATCCCGCCCGGGACGACGTTGACGTAGAAGATGTACTGCCAGCCAAAATTCTCGGTGAGATAGCCGCCGATGGTGGGGCCAATCGCGGGCGCGAACGTCGCCGACAGCGCGAACAGCGCGAGGCCGACCGGCTGCTTTCCGCGCGGCAGCAATGTGATGATGAGCGTGAACGCCATCGGAATCAGCACGCCGCCGGTAAAACCTTGCACCGCCCGCAGCACGATCATCTGCGGCAGGTCCTGCGCCAACGCGCAGGCGGCCGATAGGACCAGGAAGAGGACCGCGTTGGTGAGGAGATAGATGCGGATCGAGAACACCTGCGCCAGCCAGCCCGAGAGCGGGATCACCACGATCTCCGCGATCAGATAAGAGGTCGAGATCCAGCCGCCATCGTCGATGCCGGCGCCGATCGCGCCCTGGATGTCGGCGAGCGACGCGTTGACGATCTGAATGTTCAGCACCGCCATGAAGGCGCCGAGCGTCGCGCCGATCACGGCAATCCAGGTCTTGGTCGACACGGCAGGCGTTATGGGGGCCGCGACTGAAGCGGGGATTTTGGCGGCGGAGGCGGCGTTGACGGTCGTTTGGAGCGTGCTCATGGAGGCCTCGTCTCGGTTACGGAGACAGGATGGATCAAGCAGTTGGTTTCGATAATCGGAGAAGCGCAGGAAGGATCATCCGGCAGGATTTGAAAATCCCACGGGACCCTCCCGGCTTCAGCCGCCGTTAGGACGGGCCGCGTTGTCGGCGAGATGCTTTGCCGTCTCGCGCTCGGCCATGACGGCCTGTTTGGTGTCGACGGTCGGCACCGCGGACATGCCGGGGCGCAGCAGGCCGGTCAGGCTGTGGTCGTCGAGCACGATCTTCACCGGCACCCGTTGCACGATCTTGGTGAAATTGCCCGTGGCGTTGTCGGGCGGCAGCAGCGCGAATTCAAGGCCGCTCGCCGGCGACAGGCTGTCGACATGGCCGCGCAGGGTCTGGTTGCGGAAGCTGTCGACGTGCAGCTCGACCGGCTGGCCGGAGCGGACATGGGTGAGTTGCGTCTCCTTGAAATTTGCCACGACATAGACCGCATCGAGCGGCACTACCGCCATCAATTGCGTGCCGGCCTGCACGAACTGTCCCACGCGCAATGAGCGGGCGCCGACCGTGCCGTCGACCGGCGCGGTAATCTCGGTGTAGGAGAGATTCAGCGTCGCCTGCTCCGCGACCGCGCGCGCATGTTCGAGTTGGGCCGTAGCCTGCGCGCGCTGGGTGGTGAGCACGTCGACCTTGCGTTGCGCGGCCACGAGGCCCGACCTGGCATGTTGCAGCTGTGCATTGCTGGCGCGCAACGCAGCGTCAGTCTGTTGTGCGCGCTGAATCGTGCCGGAGCCCGACTTCATCAAATCGTCGTAGCGGGCGCGCTCCTCCTGCGCAAATTTCAGATTCGCGTCCGCAGCAGCGACATCGGCCGTGCTCTGCTCGATGATCGGCTGCTGGAGTTCGAGCTGGGCGTCGAGGTTGCGCACCGATGCTTCCGCCGCAGCGACATCAGCGCGGGCCTGGTCGAGCGCCGCCTTGAAGTCGCGGTCGTCGATCTTCGCCAGCACCTGGCCCGCTTTGACCTTTTCGTTGTCGCTGACCAGCACCTTGGCGATGTAGCCCGAGACTTTTGGCGCGACGATCGTGGAGTCGGCCTTCACATAGGCGTCGTCGGTTGTCTCGAGATAACGGCCGTTGACCCAGTAGTCGTGTCCGTAATGGACAATCGCTGCTGTGCCCGCGAGGAACGCGAGCGCCAACGCCGCCCGCCGGACCATATTCCGGGTCGGACCACGCACCGGCACCGGCGGAGAAGCTTGCAGTATCTCAGTCGCTTGCTGGAAGTTTTCGGTGCGGGGCATCTCGGACATGGCAGTCTCCTGTCTGGTGGCTGAGACTATCGGTCTTCTTCGCTCGATCGATAATCGGCGAAATACCGGAAGGATTATCCGCTGAGAGTGGATAGTCCGGGGACCCGCCTTCGCGTATGGTTTACCGAGCCGGAGGTGCGACTGCCCCAGAGCGATTGCCGCCTCTGTCGAGCGATTGCGGCTAACCCATCCGCCATCCGCGCGCGAGACGATCTGATGGATAATCGGACAGAATTCCTTGCGATTATCGACCAAGAGCGGATAATCAGTCGGTATGGACCGATTGACAAGTCTCGAAGTCTTCAGCCGGGTGGCCGAGGCCGGCGGCTTCTCTGCAGCAGCCCGCAAGCTCAACATGTCGACCACCATGGTGAGCAATCACGTCCAGGCGCTGGAAGACCGCCTCGGGGTGAGGCTGCTTCAGCGCACTACGCGCAAGGTCAGCCTCACCGACATCGGCAAGGCTTATTACGACCGCTGCATCCAGATACTCGCCGAAATCAAACAGGCCGACGATATCGCGAGCGAATTGCAGTCGGTGCCCCGCGGCACGCTACGGATCCACGTCGCCACGCATATGGTGCCGTTCGTTGCGCCCGTGGTGGCGAAGCTCCTGTCGGCCTATCCGGAGCTCAAGATCGATCTGCGCATGGGCGAGGCCGACATCGATCTCATCGAAGAAGGTTATGACGTTGCTCTGCGCATGACCGCGCCGCCGGATTCGAGCCTGATCGTCCGCAGCCTGGCCACCTGGCGCCACGTCCTGTGCTGCTCGCACGACTATCTCGACAAGCACGGTCGCGTGCAGAAGCTCGACGAGCTCGCCGCGCACAATTGCGGGCGCCATTTGAATTATCCGTTCGGCGACGATTGGCGCTTCTTCGATCGCAAGGGCGCGCCGGCATCGGTGCGCATCTCCGGCAGCTTCATCACCAACAGCGGTGAGGCCTTGCAAAAGGTGGCGCTGGAAGGCGCTGCCGTCTGCCTGATGGCCGGATTTCTGATCCGCGACGATCTCGAGGCCGGTCGGCTCGTGCGCCTCTTGCCCGAATATCGTCCAGTCGAGATGTCGATGAATGCCGTCTATCCACACCGCCATCATCTGTCGGCAAAGGTCAGGACCTTCATCGACATGCTCGTGCATCATAGCGCCGAGCAGCAGAAGCTGATCAATCCCTATTCATGATCGGGACGGCGCCGGCAGCCGTCCGAACACTTTTTCAAGTGCCATCCCGACCGCAAGTAGACGGCGATCGCTTCCGGACGGGCCATCCAGCTCGAGCCCGATCGGGAGCTTGCTGACCGGGCCGAGCGCAATCGGGATCTGGATTCCGGGAATTCCGGCATTGCTGCCGGGATCGGTGTTCTGGATGAACAGGCCGAAATTTTCGAGGCTGCTGGAATCGGGATTGGAGGCAATGGCGACGCGCGGCGTGGTCGGGAAGGCGATGGCATCGAGCCGGTTGTCGGCGAAAGTCCTGCTGTAGAGCGCCTGAAGCGCGGGGCGCGCTGTGTTGATCGCGGCGTCGTAGATCGGCTTGGCGTCAACCAGCGTGCCATCGGGGGCGGGCAGTTTGCGCGGGATCACCAGCCCATCATAGGTACCCTTGACGTCTGCGCTGGATATCTCCGCTGCCAGCGCCGCGATGCTGAGGCCGGTACCGGTGTGTCTGAGATACGCGACCATGTCGTCATAGGCCTCATACAGCACGACGGGAAAGCTCACCTGGCCGTTGAGTTTGGCGAGCAGCGGCATCTCGATTTCGATGACGGTGACGCCCTGCGCCTTCATTTTCGTGACGGCCGCCTCGAATGCGGCGTCGGTGTCGGCGTCGAGATTGCTCAGCATCGCCTTTACGATGCCGATCCGCACCAGCTTCAGATCGGCCGGCGCGATGGCATCGCCGCCTGCAATGACGCGGTCGAGCAGCGCGACATCCGCCATGGTCGCGGCCATGGGACCCGCGGTGTCGCGGGTGTGCGAGAGCGGCGCAATTCCAGCTTGCGGATAGCGTCCGATGGTCGGGCGCAGCGAGGCGCATCCATTCAGCGCAGCCGGCACCCGGACCGATCCGCCGGTGTCGGTGCCGAGCCCGCCTGCCACGATGCGCGCGCCGATCGCGGTACCGGTCCCGGAGGAAGAGCCGCCGGCGATCAGGGCCCGGTCATAGGCGTTGCGCACGCCGAACTCGGCAGCGGTCTTGAATGCGGTGTTGTAGCCGGAGATGCCGAAGGCGAGCTCGTGCATGCTGGTCTTGCCGATGATGACCGCGCCTGCGGCCCGCAGTTTTGCCGCAACTGGCGCGTCGGCCGTGGGAACGTAATCCTTCAGGGCCGGCGTGCCCGCGCTACAGGGCAGCCCGGCAACCTCGATGTTGTCCTTGATCACGATGGGCACGCCGCCAAGCGGTTTTGTCCGGTCGCCCGTCGCGTCGAATGCGGCAGCAACCTTCAGGGCGCCGGCCTGGTCCAGGGTGACGAAGGCATTGAGGTCGGCATTGGCTTTGGCGCGGGCAAGCGCTTCCGTCGTGAGTGCTGTGCTCGTCACCTTGCCGGCGCGGAGGTCGGCGGCGGCCTGGGTAGGGTCAACTGATCGAAATCCATGATGCGTCACCCGCTTGCCCGGCTCCATCATGGAGCCCTCGAATTCGGGAGGCTGAAGCCTCGCCGGCATCACGTCAACCGTGGGCGCGCAACTTTGCCTGCGACGCTGCGATCACATCGGCGAGAAGCCGTTCGACCGCCGGCTTCACCTTCGCGATCGCGATGTCCTTCACCGGCCCGTAACCGCGGATCTCCATCGGCGCCTTGGCGATCACGACGAGATCGGGCAGGCGCGCCGCATCGAGTTCGCCGAGCATCCGTTCGATCACGCCCTCATACCAGGCGATCAGGTTTCGCTCGGTGCGGCGTTCGACGGTGTAGCCGAACGGATCGAATACTGTCCCGCGCAACCCTTTCAGTCGCGCGAGCGCGGCGAGCGGCAGCTGGATCCACTGGCCGAAGGCGCGCTTGCGCGGCCGGCCGCGGGCGTTGCGCTCGGATGGCAGGAAGGGCGGAGCGAGATGGTATTTGACGCTGAAGCCGTCCTCGAACTCGCGCTTCAGCTCGTCGAGGAAGCCGCTCTGCATGTGCAGGCGCGCCACCTCGTACTCATCCTTGTAGGCCATCAGCTTGAACAGGGCGCGCGCAACCGCCTCGGTCAACTTCTCGCTATTCAGGTTGGCTTCCGCATTGCGAACGTTTGCAACGCGTGCTCGATAGCGCGCTGCATAGGCATCGTTCTGATAAGCCGCGAGGAAGTCGGCGCGGCGGTCGATCAGCTGGTCGAGCGTCTCGGCCTTGGGCGCTTCGTCCACCTTCGGCAAGAAGTCAGGGTCGGCCGCTGCAATCCGGCCCCAGGCGAAAGCCTGCTTGTTGCTTTCGACCGCGACGCCGTTGAGCTCGATCGCGCGCAACAGCGCCGACAGCGAGACCGGCAACAGCCCGCGCTGCCAGGCAAAGCCCAGCATGACGATGTTGGCATAGGCGGCATCGCCGAGCAGACGCTCCGCCAGTGCGTTGGCGTTGATGGTGTCGAGATTGCCGTCGCCGATCACCTGGCCGATCGCGCGCAGGCGGGCGGGTGAGGCGAGATCCGCGTCGCGGAAGCGGACGACCTCGCCGGTCGGCATCTCCGCGGTGTTGACCGCGGCTCGCGTGCCTTTCCGATAGGTGCCGGACGCCTTCGGCGAGGAGCTGACGACGAGGTCGCAACCGATGAGCGCATCGGCCGCGCCCTGGTCGATACGGACCTGATGCAATGCGTCGGGGGACGCGGCCAACCGGATGTAGCTCAGCACCGGCCCGAATTTCTGCGCAAAGCCGGTAAAATCCAGCACCGAGACGCCGTTTCGTTCGAGATGCGCCGCCATGCCGATCAGCGCGCCGACCGTGATCACGCCGGTGCCGCCGACGCCGGTGACGAGCAGATCATAGGGACGGTCGAGCGTTGCGAGAGTGGGCAGGGGAAGTGTGGCCGCGTGGCCGACCGCGTCGGTCCGGCTTGCGCCCTTCTTCCGGCGCGTCGCGTCCTCAACGGTGACGAAGCTAGGGCAAAACCCGTTGAGGCAGGAAAAGTCCTTGTTGCAGGACGAGAGATTGATCCGCCGCTTCCGGCCGAAGGGTGTCTCCTTGGGCTCGACGCTGAGGCAGTTGGATTCGACCGAGCAGTCGCCGCAGCCTTCGCAGACGAGATCGCTGATATAGGCGAAGCGTTTGGGATCGATCATCTGCCCACGCTTGCGACGACGCCGCTTCTCTGTCGCGCAGGTCTGCTGATAGATCAGAACCGAGACGCCGGGAATCTCGCGCAGCTCGCGCTGTACATCGTCCATCTCTTCGCGCGGATGGATGGACACGCCGACCGGCAGGTCGCCTGGCGAAAATTGCGCTGGATCGTCCGACACCAACGCGATGCGCGCAACGCCCTCGGCGCGGACGCTGTGCGCGATGGCGTGGACGCTGATCGGGCCGTCGACGGGTTGGCCGCCGGTCATGGCGACGGCATCGTTGAACAGGATCTTGTAGGTGATGTTGGCTTTGGCCGCGATCGCCTGCCGGATCGCCATCGAGCCCGAATGATAATAGGTGCCTTCGCCGAGATTCTGGAACACGTGCTTGTTGCCGGTGAAGCGTGACGAGGCGGCCCAGTTCACGCCTTCGCCGCCCATCTGGATCAGGGACGATGTCTCGCGGTCCATCCAGCTCGCCATGAAATGACAGCCGATGCCGGCCAGCGCCTTCGACCCCTCCGGCACTTTTGTCGATGTGTTGTGCGGGCATCCGGAGCAGAAATACGGCGTTCGCGTCGCACCGCTGACGTTGATCGTGCGCGCAGCCTCAGGCATCAAGCCGGCTGCGCGCGCGGCGAGATTAAGGCTTGGGAACATCGGATCGAGACGGCGTGCAAGCACCCCAGCGAGCGCGCGCGGCGACAATTCGCCGATCCAGGAGATCAGCCGCGCGCCGGTTTCGTCGTGCTTACCGACCATGCGCTCGGGTTTTTCGCCCGGATAATCGTAAAAATATTCCTTGAACTGGCTTTCGATGATACCGCGCTTCTCCTCGACCACGAGGATCTCGCGCTTGCCCTTCACGAAGGCCATCGCGTCATGCAGCGCCAGCGGCCAGACCATGCCAACCTTGTAGATGTCGATGCCGATGCTGCGGCAGGCCGCTTCGTCGAGATCCATCAACCGCAACGCTTCCATCAGATCGAGATGGGCCTTGCCTGTGGTGACGATGCCGTAGGTAGCGCCCGGGATATCGTAGATGTGACGATCGATCGGATTGGCCTTTGCGAAGGCGTAGACCGCGTGCTTCTTCGCCTCCAGCCGCTCCTCGATCTGCGGCCCCGGCAGATCGGGCCAGCGATAGTGCAAGCCGCCGGGTGGCGGCGTGACGTCCGGAGTGTGGAAGGCGCGCCGCGGGCGCAGCGCGACGGAGGCGCCGGATTCCACGATCTCCGAGATCGCCTTGAAGCCGACCCACATGCCGGTGAAGCGGCTCAGCGCATAGCCATATTCACCGAATTCGAGATACTCGCTGACGCTTGCGGGGTGGAGCGTCGGCATGAACCAGCTCATGAAAGCGACGTCGGACTGGTGCGGCATCGAGGACGAGACGCAGCCATGGTCGTCGCCAGCGACCACCAGAACGCCGCCATGCGGTGAGGAGCCGTAGGCATTGCCGTGTTTCAGCGCATCGCCGGAGCGATCGACGCCGGGACCCTTGCCGTACCAGAGCCCGAACACACCATCGACCTCGCGGTCAGCTTGCGTCTCGACCTGCTGCGACCCGAGCACCGCCGTGGCGGCAAGGTCTTCGTTCACCGCGGGGAGGAATTCGATGCGGTCCCGCTTCAGCCGCTCCTGGATGCGCCACAGTTCGAGATCGATGCCGCCGAGCGGCGAGCCGCGATAGCCCGAGATGAAGCCCGCCGTGTTCAGCCCGGCGGCACGGTCGCGCCGCACCTGGTCGAGCGCGATGCGGACGATGGCCTGCGTGCCGGTGAGGAAGACGCGGCCTTCTTCGCGATCGTAGCGGTCGGAAAGCTGGTAGGCGTCGAGTGAGGAAATGGCGTCCATGCGGACCTCCCGCGGCATCCTTGCCGGATGGGAGAAGGGTAGGCCTCGGCAACTGGTAGGTCCTACCTATTTTCCCGAATAGGATATCCATTGTGGTAGAATTGTCCGTTATAATCTACAAATCGGTAGGGTAATCCATTTTGGTGCTTTCCATGATCGAAGACCAAGACGCGCGGATTCTCGCCTATCTCCAGAAGGACGGCCGCGCCACCAACCAGCAGCTCGCCGACGCGGTCGGCATGTCCACCTCGGCCTGCTGGCGCCGGGTGCGCGCGCTGGAGGAGAGCGGTGCCATCCAGGGCTATGCGGCCCTGGTCGCGCGCGAGCAGGCCGGCTTCGCGATGTCCGCGATCCTCCACGTCTCGCTGGAACGGCACGACGCAAAATTCGTCGACCAGTTCGTCGCGCGGGTGACCACGCGGCGTGAGGTGCTGGAGTGCTTTGCGACCACGGGCGATGCCGATTACCATTTGCGCGTCGTCGTGCAGGACATGACGGCCTACAACAAATTTCTCGACGAGTTCATGTTCCGCATTCCCGGCATTCGCTATGTCAGAAGCAATGTGGTGCTGAAGGAGATCAAGACCAGCGTGACCCTACCGTTTTGAGAGGCAGCGCTTCGTCGTCCCGGCGAAGGCCGGGACCCATAACCACGAATGCCAATTGCCTTGCGAAGCCGTAACGACGAGTCCTAATCAAAACATCTGCTGCGGCGCATGGGTCCCGGCTTTCGCCGGGACGACACTGTTGGTGCAACGTGGGCTACCGCTCCTCCCGCACGAATCTATTCCGCAACGTGCCGATGCCGGTGATGTCGATCTCCACGACATCGCCGTGCTTGATGTCGGGCGACGCACCGTCGGTGCCCATCCAGATCATGTCGCCGGGCCATAACGTAAAGTATTTGGATAGCTCGACAAGGAACGGCACCACGCCGAAGATCATGTCGTTGGTGCGGAAGCGGTTGGTTTCCTCGCCGTTGACGCGAACGATGGTCTCCATACGGGCGAGGTCGACTTCGGTCTCGATCCACGGGCCCATCGGCTTGAACGTGTCGGCGTTCTTCGACCGCCACAGGCTGCGGTCGGCTTTCTGCCAGCTTCGTTCGCTGACGTCGTTGCCGATGGTGTAGCCGAACACGCAATCCATCGCATTCTGCTTCGTGAGATGCTTGACCTTCTTGCCGATGATGACGACGAGTTCGCCTTCGTAGTGGATCTTGTCCGTCGCAAAGGACGGGATCACGACGTCCTCGTCATGTGCGATCAGCGCATTCTGAGCGCGATAGCCGATCTCTGGTCTGTCCGGCACTGCCGGCACTTCGCCCCGCTTGTCGGCGGCCTCCTTCAGGTGCTTCGGATAGTTCAGGCCGACGCAGTAGAAGGTGCGCGGAATCAGCGGAAGCTCGATTCTGACCTGCGACAGCGGATGCGTGCGCGAGGTCCGCTGCCATTCGCCGAAGGGATCGCCGTCGACCGCAATCACTTGGTCACCCTCGACGAATCCCCAGGACGTCTTGTCCGCGGCCGTGAATGTCAGCCAGCGCATGCCGTGTCTCCGTTGTTATTCCGCGGCATCGCGCGGCTGCACTTTCCAGTCGCCGGCCGCCGGCCGCTTCAGCCCGAGATTTTCCCGCAGTGTCTTGCCGCGATATTCCTTCTGGAACAATCCGCGCCGCTGCAATTCCGGGACGATATATTGCACGAAATCGGCATAGGAGCCGGGCACATAGGTCGCGGCGATGACAAAACCGTCGCAGCCGCGCTCGACGAACATTTCTTCGAGCTTGTCCGCAATCTCCTTGGGGCCGCCAACCATCGCATCCTGGACCTGACCGCGGCCGGAGAAGGTGACGAAGTCGCGCGCGCTCGGATTGCTTTTACCGGAGTTCTTGAGCACGCCGTCCCGGATGCCCAGAATGCCCTGCATGCTCTTCAACTCCTCAGTCGTCAGCGGCTCGTCGAGATCCTTGGAGGCGAAGTCGTAGTTGAGTGCTTCGGCCAGCAGCGACATCGCATCGATCTGCAGCGGCAGCTTGTTGATCAGCGCCATCTTATCTTCGGCCTCGGCTTTGGTCGCGGCGCAAACCGGCGTCGTCAGGTTGCAGAGGAACATCGCCTCCGGATCGCGGCCGACTTTCGCGGCCTCGTTACGCACCGCCGCATAGCCGTCCTTGGCGGCGGAGAGGTTACGTGCAGCGGTAAAGATTACTTCGCCCCATCGTCCTGCAAAGCGCTGCCCGCGTCCGGACGCGCCGGCCTGGATGACCACGGGATGGCCCTGATCCGAGCGCGGCACGGTGAAGGGACCGCGCGACTTGTAGAATGGGCCCTTGTGATCGAGCCGCTTCACCTTGGCTGGATCGGCGAAGCGGCCGCTCGTCTTGTCCATGATGAGCGCGCCGTCCTCCCAAGTGTCCCAATGGCCGAGCACGACCTCCATGAATTCGTCGGCCTTGTCGTAGCGGGAATCATGTTCGGGATGAGAGTCGCGCCCCATGTTGTGTGCCTCGCCGTCGTTGAGCGAGGTGACGACGTTCCACCCGGCGCGTCCGCCGGACATCAGGTCGAGCGTTGCGAAGCGGCGGGCGATGTCGAAAGGTTCGAAATAAGTCGTCGAGCCGGTCGCCCCCAACCCGAGCTTCTCCGTAACCATGCCCATCGTGGTCAGCACGATCAGCGGATCCATCTTCACGCAGCGGATGCCGTATTCGACGGTGTGGGCGTGATCGTTGCCGTAGCGGTCCGGCATCGCCAACCGGTCGTCGAAGAACGCCATGTGGAACTTGCCGGCTTCGAGGATTTTGGCGATCTCCTGATAATAGTCCGCCGACATCGAATCGTCGCGCGAGTCCGGATGCCGCCACGAGCTAGGCAAATTCGTGCAGTTCTGGGCCTGAAGGAAGCCGACCAGTACCATCTGCCGCGTCATGCTGCTGTTCTCCGAATTGCGTCAGGCCGAAATCCGTCAGGCCAGGTCGAGGATCGTATCGAGCCTGTACTCGCGCGCCAGCGCGCGACGCAGAGGTCGCCATGTCCAGGTAGAACGGCGCATCGAGGTCGGACGGCACCGCAATCGAGATCGGATGGTGCCGAGCCGTGCCTCCTTGCCGCCGAAGGGCGCCACGTGCTTCCGCGAGCGGCCGGAATCCGCCGTCGCGATCCCGATCATGCCTTCGCGCATCGCCATCAGCGGGAACAGCGATCACGCCGTGGGAATCGTGGCCGGCGAGATTGGCGTTGACGCAGCCGCATGCGATCGCGTCGGCCTCTTCCGCGGAAGCTCCGGCGGCACGAAGCAGCGCGGCGCTGATGCGCGTGAGGCGGTCGGCCTGGACGATCGGCATGGCGTTTCCTCAGGTCTCGCCCTTGGCGGGCTGTGCCTGTTGGAAGCCATCGTCTCAAAGCACCGGTGCGATATCAATCTCCCGTAAACCAATACAGGGCTGCAAATTCGTAAAGGGAGCGCGTCTGTGGCTGAAACCGCCATCCAGTATAGCGATTTTGACAGGTTCGCGACAGCTGTTTGCAGCTCGTTCACTTTGATCGACGGTTTGCGGGAACCAATAACCACCACTTAGGCCATCGCCCTCATAAGCTACCCGGGAGAAAATGGCAGAAATGCCGGGGAGTTGAGATCGTGCAGACGACCCTCGCGCGCACACTTGCAGCGTTGAGCGACATCAACGAAGCCATCCTTTACGCGAAGTCGCCGGACGAGCTGTACCAGAAGGTCTGCGACGCCGGGTTTTCGAGTGGGGACTTCATGGCCGTCGCCGTGTTCCTGGCGGAGCCGGATGGCCAGCGGCTCCGATTTGCCGCCGGCTGCGGCGACGACGTTGCGCGGCTGCGTGCGATCACGATCACCACGGAGGCCGGCACGCCGGAGGGGTCGGGCGTCGGCGGCGAAGCCTTTCGCAGCCAGGGGATTTGCATCAGTAACGATTATCTGAACGATCCGCGCTCGCTCGCGTGGCGCGAAGGCGCTGCCGGAGCGGGTGTCGGGGCAGCCGCGGCGCTTCCCCTGATCTGTGGCGGTCGCAGCATCGGCGTGTTGTATGTGACGCGCTCGGGGGCAGGCACGCTCGACGAGGCGATGGTCTCGCTCTTCGAGCGGATGTCGAGCAATATCTCACATGCGCTGGAGAATTTCGCGCGCGAGACAGCGCGCCTGGATGGCGAGCGGGCAGTGCGGCGGCTCAACCGCATGTTCGGCGCGCTCACTGCGACCAACGAAGCAATCCTTCACGCCAGCACTGAGCAGGATCTATACCAGCGGGTCTGCGACGCCGCTGTGCATAGCGGCAAATCGCTTGCCACTTTCGTTCTGCTGCGCGAGCCGGATTCCGAATGGCTGACGCCGGTGGCAGCGACCGGACAAAATCTGGATCTGATCAGACGCACGCGCTACTCGATCGATGCGGAGAGTCCCTATGGCAAGGGCATCTCCGGCCAGGTGTTCCGGACTCAGAAAGCGATCGTCGAGGACGACCTCCTCAATCGTACCAAGGGGACGACCTGGGAGCAAACCAACGTCGATGCCGGCGCCGTCGCCTGCGTGGCTGCTCCCTTGATCAAGCGTGGCACCAGCATCGGCGTGCTGTTTTTCTTTGTGAGCAAAGCCTGGGCGAAAGACGAAGGCATCGTCGCACTGTTGCTGCGGATGACCGAAACCGTATGCTTTGCGCTCGAGAACTTTGACCGCGACAAGGAGAAGGCCCAGATCGCGCTGGAGGAGGAACGGCTGGCGCGCATGTACGCGGCGCTAAGCGCGACCAACGAGGCCATTCTGCGGGCAAGATCCCGCAGCGAACTGTTTGACCTGGTTTGCGAAGCCACGGCGCAGGGCGCGAAGTTCGCCTCGACCTCGATCGCGTTGCTCGACCGCGACGCGGGACTGCTTCGCGTTGTCGCATCCTTTGGACCGAACGCCGCTGAGGTACGAACCTTCAGATTGCCGGTCAGCGACAAGGTGCCGGAGGGACGTGGGTTGACCGGCACTGCGTTCCGGACCCGGAAGGCTTGCATTAGCAACGACATCCTGGCAGACGCCCGCCTCGAGCCCTGGCACGCCAGCGCGCGTCGCAACGGCATTGCGTCGTCAACCGCGCTGCCGCTGTTCAATGGCGACAAGGTCGAAGGCGTATTCCTGTTTAACTCGCGCGAGCGCGGCACTTTCACGGACGAGTTCGTCGAGCTCCTGCGTAAGCTCCAGGCCAACGTCGCCTTTGCGCTCGAGAATTTCGATCGAGCCGACGAAAAAGCGCGGGCCGACAAGCAGCGCGATCGCCTGAGTGGCATGTTCGAGGCGCTGAGCGCGACCAACGAAGCCATCATGCGCGCCAAGACGCGCGAGGAGCTGTTCGAGGTCGCGTGCCAGGCCGCCGTGCTCGGCGGGGTGTTCGCCTCCGCGACAATCGCCACTTTGGACGACAAACGTGAACTTGTCCGGGTCGTCGCCGTGAAGGGACGCCTGCAGGAACGAATGGTGGGACGCACCTGCCTTGTTTCCGCCGACCATCCTGAAGGCCAGGGAATCATAGGGATGTCGCTGCGGACCCGCCGGGCCAGTGTCATCAACGATTATCTGAATGATCCGCGATCGGTGTACTGGCATTCCAAGGCGATCGAGGATGGAACCCGGGCTGCTGCCAGCTTCCCGCTGCTGCGGGGCGGCCAGGAGCCGATTGGCATCCTGCTTTTCCTCGCACCGGAAGAGAATACGTTCACACCCGATTTGGTCGAGCTGCTCGGACGTCTGGCTGAAAACGTCTCTTTCGCCCTCGACAATTTCGATCGTGCCGAGGAGAAGGCCCGCACCGAAGCGCAGAAGGAACGCCTGACGCGGATGTTTGCGTCGCTGAGCGCCACCAACGAGGCGATCATGCGGGCGAAGTCGCGCGCCGAACTGTTCGACCTCGTCTGCCTTGCTGCTTCGAATGGCGCAAAATTCACCTCCACCACCATCGCGCTCGCGAGCGCCGAGAGCGACCAGCTGGAAATCGTCGCCAGCGCCGGACCCGCGGCCGGCACCACGCGCACCGTCCGCCTCTCCATCGACCCCGATTGCCCGGAAGGTCGTGGGATGAGCGGCACGGCATTCCGCACGCGCCAGCCTTGCATCAGCAACGATTATCTCAACGACGATCGCGTCCGCGCCTTCCACGCCATCGTCCGCGGCGACGGCGCGCGCTCGGGAGCGGCATTCCCGCTGGTCGCCCACGACCAGGCAGTTGGCGTCATGATCTACTTGTCGGCGGAGCCTGCCGCCTTTACCGACGAGTTCGTCGAGCTGCTGCAGCGTCTCGCCGAAAACGTCTCCTTCGCGATGGAGAATTTCGATCGCGCCGACGAGAAGAACAAGGCCGACGAACGGATCGAGTATCTCGCCTCCTATGACAGCCTGACCAACCTGCCCAACCGCGAGACATTCAGTGCCGTGTTGCGCGCGGCAATCGATGCGGCGGAGCGCCATGACCATCGTTTCGCGGTGCTGTTCATCGATCTCGACCGGTTCAAGGTCATCAACGATTCGCTCGGCCACGAGGCGGGCGATTTGCTCCTGCTCGAAGTCGCCGACCGGTTGCGCAGCGCGCTGCGAGCGAGCGACGTGGTGGCGCGCCTCGGAGGCGACGAGTTCGTGGTTATCCTCGACCAGTGCGGCGAGATCGACGACGTCCAGCGCATCGCGACGGAACTGCTCCGCGTGCTCGCGAAGCCAATGGAGCTGGCCGGCCACGAGTGCCACACCACCGCCTCCATCGGCATTGCGATGTATCCGGCCAACGGTGCCGACGCGCTGACGCTGACCAAGAATGCCGACATGGCGATGTATCTCGCCAAGGAAGACGGCAAGAACGGCTATCGCTTCTTCTCCAAGGAAGTGAACACGCAGTCGATCGAGCGGCTGTCGCTGGAGAGCGCGCTGCGCCGGGCGCTGGAGCGGGATCAGTTCACTTTGAACTACCAGCCCAAGGTGGACATGGTGACCGGCCAGATCACCGGCGTGGAAGCGCTATTGCGCTGGACGCATCCCGATCTCGGCAATATCTCGCCGGCGCAGTTCATTCCGCTGGCGGAGGAGACCGGATTGATCGTGCCGATCGGCCGCTGGGTGATGAAGGAGGCCTGCGCGCAGGCCATGGCCTGGCAGCGGCGCGGCCTCTTGCCGGTATCCATGGCGGTGAACCTGTCGCCGCGCCAGTTCGTCGACGAGCATCTCTTGCAGGACGTCGACGAAGCGCTCGCCGCAAGCGGCATGTCGCCGGTGCTGCTCCAGCTCGAAGTCACCGAGAGTATGATGATGCGCAATGTCGGACGTGCGATCAAGGTGCTCGACGCCATCCAGAGCCGCGGCATTCGCTTGGCGATCGACGATTTCGGCACCGGATATTCGTCGATGTCGCTGATGAAGCATTTTCCGATCGACACCATCAAGATCGACCGCTCCTTCGTGCGCGACCTGCCGCAGGATGCGGAGGATCAGGCGATCGCGCAGGCGATCATCAGCATGGGCAAGGCGCTCGGTATGACCGTGGTGGCGGAAGGCGTCGAGAACGCTGAACAGGAGGCGTTCCTGCGCGCTCATGGCTGCGACGAGATGCAGGGCTTCCTGATCTCCAAGCCGGTGCCGGCGCGGCAGATGGCCGAGCTGCTGCGGCCGACGGAGCCGTCTGTCGCGCCGCCGCTCCAGCCGGAGCCGGACCATGCCGCCACCGCGGCCGCGGCGCTACGGTTGAAAAGCGCTGTCGTCTGATGGCTGCGGGTGGAGCTCGCGGACGTCCTCTTCCCTGATCTCCGCCTTGCGTGGAAAATCATCCGGCCACGGAAGCGAGGTTTGTTCGGCGAAGAGCGCGATAAGGATATGCGCTCCTTCGGCAAAGCTCGATCCGTCGTTAAGGCCGAGCTCACGACACCAGGCCTGTCGCATCGGCTCGTGCGTGTCGAATACCGCCATCGCCGGACCCCACCACCAGGCCGGCGCCGGCGATCGTTCGTCCTCCGGCACGGCATGCCAGAGGATGAGCTCGTCCATCATGCGCTCGAATTGCAGGCTTGCGGCCTGATGCATTCGTTCCGTGCTCCCTTGGGTCGCGCCTGAAAGCAGGCCGATGCGCGGACTCGATCGTGGCCTTCGCTGTGAAAAGCTGGCTCGCGCTATTGGCTGAGCCGATTGTGCCGCTTGTGTCGGCGGCCATACAAAAACATGCGGCGGCCGCGAAAGTTGCCGGCGCCGACTGTGACAGTCTCTTTAGCCGCTTATGAGCCCGACCCGCAAGGCGCAATACCGGCGCCGCCGGCGTTGAAACAGCGCAGGCGGGGCTGATAACCGGCGGCGGTCATGTCGTTCTACTCAGCGATTAAGGGGCCGATTGCGGCTGAACAGCAGATAGATCGCGCGAGGATTGGTGGTCAAATAACGCCAGAACAGGCGGCGGGGCTCGAGCAAGGTGCGCCAGGCCCATTCCAGGCCGATCTTCTGCATCCATCGCGGCGCGCGGGCGCGGCTTCCCGACAAGAAGTTGAACAGGCCGCCGGATGTCTTGATGACGCCGACATTGGTGAGATGCGGCGTGAATTCCTCGACGAAAGCCTGCTCGTTTGGCACGCCCAGCGCAACCCAGAGATAATCCGGTGCTAGCGCGTTGATCTCGTCGACCTTCGCGCGCAGTGCATCGCCACGGAGATAGCCGTGGCTGTAGCCGACGATCTTGAGGTTTGGATACATCTTCCGGACGTTCTCGACCGCAGCGGCGTTCTCGTCCTCGCTCGCGCCGAACATGTAGAAGGTGCGGCCGACCGCTTCGGCCTTGCGCGCGACGACGTGAAACAGATCCGTCGTGGCGACGCGCTCGGGCAGCGGAAACCAGGATTGCAGCCTCGACGCCGCCACCAGCGGCTGGCCATCGGCGTTGATGAGGTCGGCGCCGCGGAACAGGCGCTCGGTCTCCGGTTCGGTCGAGCACCGCGCCAGCACCTCGCCGTTGGCCGAGGTCAGGTGCAGCGGACGGCCGATGCGATGGCGCGGATCGGTCGCCTCGATCATGAAATCCGCGGTCGCTTCCAGGTCGAGTGCGGCCATGCGAAGGCCGCCGATGGTGATCCGCGGCACGTCGGCAGTTGCGGTCCGGCCATCGAGATTGATGCGGCGCTCAAGCATATTGTCTGCCTCGTTGGCGAGCTTGGGCCATAGGGGTGAGTTCGTCGAGCACGACGCCGACGAGCTTGCGCTCGGCGCGGCCGAGCGTGCTCAATATCTCTTCGAGGCCGTCGTTGATGTCGAGGCTGGTCGGCAGCACCGCCACCAGCGCGTCGGCATCATCGAGCAGCTTGCGGCTGCCGGTCGTGAGTGGCGCCGCGGGACCGTCGAGGATCACGAGGTCATAACCGCCGGCGGAGCGCGCCTGCTCGATGGCCTTGCGGATGGCGTCAGTGGCCTTGCCCGCGTCGCGTTCGGCGGCCGGCAATACCGAGATGCCGTTGAGTGTCTTGATCTCGCGCGCGGCCTTGCTGCCGATCGAAAGCCATCCAACCTTGCTCGGCTCACTCTTGCCGGGACGGTTGACCTTGTTCGAGAGCGAGTGGGCCTGGTGGTCGGCATCGATCATCAGTACCCGAGCGCCGTCGCGCGCGGCCGCGAGCGCGAAATTCAGCGCGGTCACGCTGCGCCCGGTGGTCTCACTGGCACCGACGAGCGCGATAACAGGCATTGTCTTTCCGCCGACGCGCCGGCCCGCCGTAGCGCGCATGTCGCGCCAGGCGTTGAGCAGCGTCGTCAGGGGAAAGCCGGGGCGCAGCGTCGGCCAGCCTAGCCGGGTGAGGTCGATGCCGCCGCCGGTGGCGAGAATGGCACCGAGCGTGTGGATGACGTCGGCCTCCTGGAGGCGCGCGATCAGCGGCTTTTCGATCAGGGGCTTCTCGACCATCGAGGGTTGGAGCGGCGGAGCAGCGAGTTCCGGCAGCGCCTCCGCGGCTTCCGGGGCTCGCGAGGCCGGGTGGGGCCGGGCGGTCTCCGCCGTTCGCGAAGGCTCTGAAGCTCGCGGAGCTTGCGGCAACGGAGTGCGATTGGGCCGGGCCGGCGCCGGTGCCGGCGCGAATGCGCCGGCGAACAGCAGTTCGGCCGCGACGAACCAGCTCGATGCAGCGATCGCGCCGAAGATGAAGCCGATCATGGCGAACAGGCTCATCGCCGGCGGGAACGAGCGCCGCTGCGGCACCGTCGCTTCGCCGATGATTCGGGCCGCCGAGGTGTTCAGCGTCTCCTGCTCCTCGGTCTCGCGCGAACGCTTGAGGAAGGATTGATAGACGTCACGGCTGGCATCGGCTTCGCGCTCGAGCTCGCGCAAGCGCACGGCGGCCTGGCTGAGCTGGACGCTCTGCCGCTTCTGTGCCTCCAGCGCCCGGCTGAGCGAGGCTTCAAAGTCGCGGGCACGCGTCAAATCGTTCTTGGCGGACTGCGCGAAGCGGTCGATCTCTTCGTTGATGGTGCGCTTGAGATCTTCGACCTGCTTCTCGGTCTGGCGCAGCGCCGGATGACGTGGGCCGAGCTCGCCGGCCTGCTCCGCATATTTCTTGCGCGCATCGGCATATTGCGCGCGCAGGTTCGCGATGGTCGGCGATTGCAGCGCTTCGGAGTTCGCGCCCGCATCTGCCGTGGTGCGCCGGCTCGCCTCAATCTGATCGAGGCGCGCCTGCGCGTCCATGGTCGCGGCGCGGGCGGCGGAAAGCCGCTGGTTGCTGGCGGAAAGCTGCTGGTCGCTGATCAGCGCATCCTGGGTACCGACGAAATTGTTCTGGGCCTTGTAGGTCGCAAGCACGGTCTCGGCGTTGCGCAGCCGCTCGCGCAGCTCCTTCAAGCGGCCGGAGAGATCGTTGGTGGCGCGCCGCGCGGCTGACGCCTGCGAGTTGCGGGATTCCGCGAGGTAGGCACTGGTCAGCGTGTTGGCGAGCATCGCCGCTTTCGCCGGATCGGTCGACCAGACCTCGATGTCGACGATGAAGCTCTTCTCGGTCTTGCGGATCGTGATGTGCCGGTTCAGCGCCTCGAGGGCGGCGAGCTGCACTTCCCTCTTCTCCGTGGCGGAGGGCGCGCGGGGCTGAAGGCCGATCAGACCGAGCAGCGAGGACATCACGCCTTTGCCGTCGGCGCCGCCGCCGAATTCGGGATCCTTGTCCAGATCAGCCTGCTGGATCACCTGGAGCAGCACGCTGTTGGAGGTGATCAGGCGCGCCTGGCTCTCGACCACCATCGACATGCCGGAGACGTCCTGCGCGCGAGGCGTTAGCTCGCGATCGACGAGCTGAAGCTCGCGCGGGTCGACATAGAGTTGGGCGGTGGCGGTGTAGCGGGGCGTCAGGCTCTTGCCCACGGTGACGGCGGCCGTTGCACCGAGCAGCGCGGCAACGGCAATCGCGACCTTCCGCCGCCAGAGCAGATTGACCAGCTCCAGCACGTTGAAGCCAACCCGAGGCCGCTGCTGCGGGGCCTCCGGTCCGGCCCGATCTATCGGCTGGTTATAGTCAAGCATGATCCCCAGCTTTCATTCCAAGTGCCGCGAGCTGAGGGGGTACTCTTCGCTCTACGCCACGCACCTCAGATATAGGTGCCCACTCAACGCAACAGGGAAAATTAACCATACTCATTGAGGGACTATTCACCGAAATGGCAAACAAAGCGTTTAAGCGCATGCCACTCTTCGACGCGTCGCCGTGACGCATGCGATGGCGCGGTCCTTCAGAGATTAACGGTTCGTTACCGCGTGCATCGTGGCCGCGAGGCTTCGCTGGTCTTGCGATCGGCTGCGCGCGCACCATGGCCGTCAGCTTTTCCGCAGGATGACGTGATAATCGCCGCGGCGGACGTCGGTCCCGCGCGGGAGCATGGCGTTGAGCACGGCGGCGCCGGCGTCGACCAGGGCTGCGAACAGCGGCTTGCGCCGGCGGATCTCGGGATAGCGCGGGCTCTCGACCTCACGGCGGTAGATCATCTCGAGGCCATTGGCGGCGGCGAACGCTTCGAGCCTCGGTAGCGACACCAGGGGATGGAAGAAGGTCGGGAACGGCGGCTCGCCCGGCAAGCCGGCATCCTTGATGCCTCGAATGTGCCGGTAGAACCAGACGTGGAACCAGTGCGGCGAGTATTTGGTGACGACCCCGGACAACGAGCGCGGATTGGGCGCGCCGATCAGGATCATCCCGCCGCGCTTGAGCGCATCTCGGAAATTCAGGAGTGCGGCGTCGACGTTGGGAAGATGTTCGATCACGTTGTAGCAGATCACCAGATCGAAGGTCTCGCGCCCGAAGCGGTAGGTCTGGACATCGCCGAGGATCGCTTCGTCCGCGTAGCTGTTGTTGCGGACCTGGTCCTCGTCGATATCGACGACGGTGACCTTGCTGCGGCTCAGCAATTCCGGTGGCAGGACGCTGCACGAGCCGCCTCCGGCTTCGTAGGTGGCGAGCTGGCCCTGCGGCAGTCCGCGGCGCAGTACGTCGTGGACGGCGAGCAAGCTGTCGCGGGCTTCACCGGGGACGAGATCGTGCAGCGCCTGAGTGTGTGCAATGGCCGCGGGAATTTGGACCGTCGTGGCTGTCGCGAAATCGATCGTGGCTGGCTTGTTCATATTTTCTGACCGCGCTTGTTCGACTTAAATTTACAGGAAAAATCTCGTGTGCCCGTAGAGCAAATCCGATACCGCGACGCTTCACCCGTCGCGGTACTTACGATCGGGTTAATGAGCATGTGCGTTAACTACGGTATCGTCCACGCCAGCCGCCATCGGCACGGTGGACCGCGAATTGCAGCATCACTGCGCGCAAGGCTTCGCAGCAGAAACACCCGAAATCAGTTAAGTGCATGGATGGCGGAAAATCGGCGGCGTGGCGCCGTCGCGAGGCTCAAACCGGCCGTTCATTTTGGGACGTGCCTGTCCCGCGGCGATGTGCCGTCGCGGGACGGCGCTGATCCCCGGATCGAAGCAGGGCTTTTTCAATCTATCTCGGACATCTAGAACGTCATGACATTGATCCCGACAGACCTGTCTGCCACGCGTATCTCGGATGCCGTGCGCGATCCCCACCGGGAGATCGCGGCCAGCTCCCGGATTATCGACCTGTCGGTTGGTATCGTCGTCTGCATCCCCTGCTTCCGCCGCCCGCAGCATCTGCGGTCGACGCTGGACTCGCTCGCCAGCCAGCGCACCCCGCGCTCCTTCGCCGTCGTCATGGTCGAGAACGATGCGGTCCGGCGCGAAAGCGCGCCGGTGGCCGCGGAATATCTCGCCGATGGCAGGCTTCAGGGTGTCTGCCTGGTTGAGAAACGGCAAGGCAACGTCCAGGCGATCAACGCCGCGTTCGAGACGGCGCTGGCGCTGTTTCCCGCCGCGACCCGGTTCCTGATGATCGACGACGACGAGATCGCCTCGCCCGATTGGCTCGAGCTGATGGTTCGCACCGCGGAGGCGACCGGCGCCGATCTGGTCGGCGGGCCGGTGCTGCCGGTCTTCGAGGATCGCAGCATGCCCTGGCTTTCGCGCCACCCCGTTTTCTGCCCCGCCTATGATTACAGCGGCGCTGTGCCCCTGATCTACGGCTGCGGCAATTGCCTGATCACGCGTGCGGCGTTCGAGAGGTTCGCCCGTCCGGCCTTCGACCCGCGCTTCAACTTCCTCGGGGGCGGCGACTGCGATTTCTTCGTGCGCTGCCGCAATGCCGGCATGACGTTCCACTGGACGGCGGAGGCAGTCATCACCGAGACGGTGCCGCAAAGCCGCACCAGTTTCGGCTGGATCGTGAAGCGAGGCCTGCGCATCGGCGCGATCAATTATCGTGTGCAGTCCAAGGCCGCGCAGGGCGCCCCGGCGCGAGTGTGGGTGTTTGCGCAGATGCTCGGGAGGTTGCCGTTGTCGCTGGTGCGCGCGGCCGCTCTGCTGAAATCGTCGAAAGCCTTCGTCGCGATGCATCCCGTGATGGTCGCGCTCGGCTCGGCGCTCGCCGCGTTCGGCATCGAGCCGAAACCCTATAAGGCCTCGAAGATCGCGTCCTGACGCCGAGGTCGCGGTCTAAATACCGAAGCAGGCGAGGGCGACCCTAACCGCGGAACGCGGCAGCGATTTGAGCGAGCGGCGCCCGACCATCCCGAGATAGGCGAAGGCCTGGCGATATCTGCCGAAGCGGACCGCTTGCATCGCCGAATACGTGACGAGATGAACCTCGGCGGCCTGGCGCAGCCCGGCTGCCATGCCCGCGGGCAGTCGCGCCATGATCAACCCGTCGTCGAATATTCGTGCGATCGCCGGAAAGAAATCCTGTGGCGTCCGCACCGCCGCGTTCATGGTGTTGGCCGTGTGCAGGCGGTAGTCGAGCAGAAGGTTTGGCGCAAATTCGAATTCGCCGATCGCGGCAAGGCGGCACCAGCAGTGCCAGTCTTCGCAATATCTGAGCGAGACGTCGAAGCCGCCGATAGCGCGGAAGGCCTCTGCACGTGCCAGCGCAATGCCGCCATTGACGATGAAGTTTCCGGCCGCGAGCCGCGCCAGCACGTCGCCGGACGGTTTGCGGCGTCCTTTCAGCAGATCCCGGCGGCCGATCTGCCGTCCCTCGCTGTCGATCGTGTTGTAGTCGCCGTAGACAAGAACCGCTCGCGGCGCGGCACGCGCAGCGGCCAGCAGGGCCGCGACCGCGCCGGGTCGTAGGCGATCGTCGGCATCGAGGAAGAGCAGCCATTGGCTGCTCGCATGCTGTGCGCCGAGATTACGCGCAGCCGATACGCCGGCTGCGCCGTTGATCATCAGGCGCAGTCGCGGGTCACGAATGGCGCGGACGATGGCGGTGGTGTCGTCGGTCGAGCCGTCGTCCACGACGATCACTTCGTTGACCTCGGCCTGCGCCAGTGCGCTGGCGAGGGTTTCGCCGACATAGGCCGCAACATTCTTGGCGGGAATGACGACGGACACCGATGTGGTTGAGCCGACCTGCAGCGGGAGGCGCGCCGCCGGAGCGACGCGCGATGTCGCCGGTAATTCGAGAATTTCTTCCGCGCTGATCAAGATACGGCTCGCCTTTAACGGTCTGTTAACCAGGGCGCTTCTGCGAGTTGGTAATGCGATCGATCGCAACCTTGGCCGTCGCGAATGATACTCGCATTGGGAAAAAAGCGTCGCCACGAAGGCTGCCGCAGTGTTGGTTTCGTCAATTAGCGTTAAGCCGCCGGCATTAAGCCTGTGGCAAATTTGGAAGAGTGCGACAGCCGGTCCCATGCGAGAATGTGCGCCAGACCGCCGCGGATGGACCCCAGTGCCCGCAAAGACATTCGACTACGATCCGGACGATATGGTCCTCAACCTGTTCTACGAGGACAAGGACGATCGCTGGTTTCCCGGCGACCGGCATCTGCGGCGCGTGGCGCGTCGCATGCTGCTCGGCGAGCCGCGCATGAGCGGGCAGCTCCGCGTGTTCCTCAATCTCTGTGCGGGGCTCGATCGGCTCGGTATCCGCTATCGCGTCAACGACTATGGCTACATCGCGCGGCATCCGGGCGAACTCGCCTGCATCATCGGCCGCACCTTCCTGCTCGACAAGTTCGCCTGGAAAAATCCGATCCTGCTCGGCGTTGCCGCCCACAATCATCCGCTCGACGATCCCGACCTGTTCAAGCGCCTGCCGGTCAAGAAGGTCGTGGTGCCCGGCCCGTGGTACGCCGACATGTATCGGCCGCATTGGCCCGACACGGAGGCTTGGCCGATCGGCATCGACACGGATCTCTGGGCACCGTCGCCGACCTCGCAAAAGAGTGTCGACGTCCTGATCTACGACAAGGTGCATTGGGACCGCGATCGCTACGCGGCGGAGCTGATCGAACCCGTCCGCGCCCGGCTCACGAGGGAAGGCCGCTCGTTCACCGAGCTGCGTTACGGCAGCTACAAGGAAGAGGACTATCGGGCCGCGCTCGCGCGATCGCGTGCGATGATCTTCCTCTGCCAGAACGAGAGCCAGGGCATCGCCTATCAGCAGGCATTGTCTTGCGGCGTCCCGGTGCTCGCCTGGGATCCCGGCGGCCCCTGGCGGGACCCCGATTATTATCCGCATCGCGTCCAGTTCGCCCCGGTCTCGTCGGTGCCGTACTGGGACGATCGTTGCGGCGCCAAGTTCGTCGACATCGCCGGGTTCGAGGCGGGCTGGGATGATTTCTGGGCCGGGTGCGCCGCCGATACGTTCGATCCGCGCGGCTTCGTGCTCGACAACCTCACGCTGGAACAGCGCGCGCTTCAATATTACGAAATCGCGCGGAGCATCGTGCGGCCGCAGGCGGTGCCGCAGAGCCCCGTTGGACTGGTTGACGAATGCTTAACAGGGATCGGCTAACTCTTGGAGCTTCCCCCGGCTTCACCACTACTCTCGAGCCATGGATCGCAGCGCCACTGATATGACCGACGTCGAGGCCCGATCGTTCGGCGGCGTCCTGCGCGATGGGCTTGCGGGGATCGACGCCGTGCGGGCGGCGCGCTGCCTCGTCGCAGTCGCAGCCCTGCTCCTGGTGCTGGTGACGCTCGATCCGTTTCCTGACCTGCGCAACGAGGATGTCACCACCGTCGTCGGCGGACGGATGGCGCTCACTTATGTCTCCTGGGGCTTGCTGGCGGCGGTCGCGGTACTGTTGGTCGCCGCAACGGATGCGCCCGCGCTGAAGACGCTGGTGACGCCGCTGCATCTCTGCCTGGTCGGATGGCTGTTGATCAACATCGTCTTCTCCGAGAATCGCGGAGTCTCGATGCAGCGCTTCGTGCTCGCAGCCAGCGTGATGTCGCTCGCGGTGCTTTTGCCGTTGCTGCCGCCGACGCAGCGCAGCTTCAACCTGTGTCTCGGCGGCGCCGCGCTCGTATTGCTTGCGCTCTGCTATCTCGGCGTCTTCCTGGCGCCGCAATACTCGATGCACACCGCACTCGACGTCACCGAGCCGCAGTTGGCCGGCGACTGGCGCGGCAGCTTTGGTCACAAGAACATCGCTTCGCCGGTGATGACCATCCTGATCTATGTCGGCATTTATCTGTCCGGCGTCGGCTCGTTCGTGATGGGCCCGGCCGTCGCCGCGCTGGCCGGAATCTTCCTGATCTTTACCGGCGGCAAGACGTCGTCGGTGCTGTGTCTTGCGATCTACGCGCTCGCCTCGTTGGTCTGCGTCACGCCGAGCCTGTGGCTGAGGCGGATGATCTGCTTCGTGCCGCTGATCGTGATGAACCTGCTGACAGTCGGCAGCGTCCTGAGCCCGGCGCTCGGGGCGATGACGCGGCTGCTTCCGCTCGATCCCACCTTCACCGGCCGTTCTGCCATCTGGGAGTTCGCGCTCGCAGCCGTCGCCGAGAAGCCGACCATTGGTCACGGCTACGCCGCGTTCTGGGACGACGTGACGGCACGGCAGACCGTCCAGGGCGCCGAATGGGCAACGAGCGCCGCGCACAGCCACAACAGCTATCTCGACCTCGCGGTCACCATCGGCCTTCCGGGGTTGTTGCTGGTGATCCTCGTCTTCGTGCTCGCGCCGCTCGGCAATTTCCAGACGGCCCGAACTCACAACCGCAGCGGTGCGTTGGCAAAGCTGTTCCTGACCGTGTGGCTGTTCGGC
Organism: Bradyrhizobium sp. MI1.11; assembly: GCF_055811255.1. Classification (NCBI taxonomy): domain Bacteria; kingdom Pseudomonadati; phylum Pseudomonadota; class Alphaproteobacteria; order Hyphomicrobiales; family Nitrobacteraceae; genus Bradyrhizobium; species Bradyrhizobium sp. MI1.11. The sequence continues at coordinate 96,879 of NZ_JBVVPM010000013.1, read as the reverse complement.
CTGTACTACGGGGCCACCGAGACCTTCCTGCTCGAACGGCAGAATCCGATCTGGTTCATGTTCGCTGTTGCCGTGGCCGGCCTGCACTTCCTGGCCAGGTTCCAATGCGTCGCGGAAACGGATGACTTGTCGCAGCCGGTGCTGCCGCAGTGGCATCGGCTTAACGATAAGCGGTGAGGTCACTTGTGGCCGCGACAAAACATAATCTATCTGGAAACACCCAGTAATCGCATGTCCCGCGGATGACGATCCTCAGCGTCGAGCAACCAGATGATCTTGTGTCCAGCGCGTCGGGAATCGCGGTCGATTTCGTGCGTGACTGGAAGCAGGCCGCATCGCGCCTGAACGCTGGCCATCGCACTGCATTCCAGCATGGCTATTGGCTTAGCGCCTGGTACGAGGCGTTCCACGATCTCTCGCCGCTGATTGCATTGATCTCCGATGCCACGACTGGCAAGGACATCGCAATGGTGCCGATGATCAGCCATCTCAGGCGCGGCATCCGCATCGTCGAATTCGCCGATCTCGGCGTCTCCGACAACAACGCGCCGATTCTGGCGCTCGATGCCGCGCTGGACGCGGCGGCGGCGGATGCGATCGGCAAGGCGTTGATCGACGCATTGCGCGCATTGCCGGACCGCTTCGATTTGCTGCGCCTGAAGAAGATGCCGGCCCAGATTGGCAGCAACCCGAACCCGCTGGTGTCGCTCGGCCGGATCGGATCCTGCTCGCTCAACGGCAACCTCGTGCTGACCGGCGACGACTATGAAGCCTACCAGGCCTCGATCAAGCGCATGCAGATGCCACGCTGCTGGCGCGTCTTCAGCCGTCACGCCGGCGCGCGATTCGAGATCGCCACCGATGTCGCGCGTGCGCGCGAGCTGCTGGACGTGATGGATGCCCAGCAGCAGGCGCGCATGCGAAAGCTCGGCTCGCGCTTTGTCCTCAACGACGAAACCCATGCGCAGTTCTATCGCGAGGTCGCCCGCCAGGGTGCTGCGGACGGTTACGCCGTCATTTCGGCGCTGGTCTGCGACGAGGCCGTCGTTGCCACCACGCTCGGCGTCAGGTCTGGTGCGACCTATTTCCTGCTGCGCATCAGCCACGCCGGCGATTCCTGGTCGAGCTGCTCGCCGGGGCTGCTCGTGACCGAGCGCACCATGGCGGCGCTGCATGCGGACGGCGTGCGCCGTTTCGACCTCAGCATCGGCAACCAGGACTACAAGCGCCGCTTCGGCGCCGAGCCGGTGCCGCTGACTGATGTCAGCGTCGCGCTGTCCTGGCGCGGCATGCCCTTCGCGTGGCGTGACCATGTCGCGCAGGGCCTGCGCCGTCACCCCAGGCTTGCCGCCTTTGCGGCGCAGGCGATGGGCAAGAGCGCGCGCTGACGCGCTGCCCTGGATTGCAGGGTCACGCGATTATCGCAATCGTTGTGTTATCGTCGCCTGTTTCCCGGAGGCGACATGAAAGATCGTTCGGCAAAATATCGCGCATTCTATGCGCAGTTGATCTGCGCCGCGGCGAGGGCCACAGACCCCCGTATCGAGGAAGCCTATCGCACCGTCAGGCGCGAGCCGTTCGCCGGACCCGGGCCGTGGTCGATCTCGGTTGGCGGACACCCCTATGTCGTGACGCCCGACGATGATCCCGCCTTCCTCTACCAGAACACGCTGCTCGCGCTCGACAGCGCGCGGGGTCTCAATATCGGGATGCCCGGCGCGCACGCCTATTGGCTCAGCGGTTGCGCGGTGAAGGAAGGCGAGACCGTGATCCAGATCGGCGCGGGGAGCGGCTACTACACCGCGATCCTCGCGCATCTCGTCGGCCCCGGCGGCCGCGTCCATGCCTACGAGATCGACGAACGTCTGGCAGGGCTCGCGCGCGAGAATCTGAAGGACATCGACCATGTGGATGTGTGGGATCGTTCGGGCATCGCGTCCGATCTGCCCAGAGCCGACGTGATCTATGTCTGCGCGGGTGCGGCGCAGCCGGCTGCCGAATGGCTCGATGCCTTGCTGCCCGGTGGGCGGCTGGTGTTTCCGCTCGCGCCTGAAGGCATGCTCGGCGGCATGCTGATGATCACGCGCCCGGACGAACGGGCAGCCTGGCCCGCCAAATTCCTCGGGCGTGCCCAATTCATCGGCTGCGCGGGATTGCAGGATGCGGATGCTGCCCGGCGACTGGCGGAGGCGTTCGCAAGGGGATGGGAGGGCGTGCAGTCGTTGCGGAGAGAGGGCGCTCCCGACGAGACGTGCTGGTTCGGCGGTGACGGCTGGTGGCTCTCGACGGCACCGGCGCCTGTCGCGACTGCGCCCATCAAGCCCAACGCGGACATCACGCAGGCCTAGCCGGTCACGCCTTCGTGCAGCCGGCACAATGAAAGCGGCCGCGCGAGGCGCGGAACAGGCTGCGGCAATACCATCGCCGCGCCAGCGCCTGGGCGGGCCTGCGGATCATCTGCGCGATCAACAAGAGTTCGAAAGCCATTCGTATCGCTTTTGGTGAAATATCCCGACCACAGAGATGGGGCGGCATCCCCCGAAGAGAATGCCGCCCAGATCGCACCTGCCATGCAGTGGTTCAGGCGTAAAGCTTAACCGCGCTCAGCCGTGCAGCTTCCTGGCCGTCTCCGCGATCTGGCGGCCCTGATAGCGTGCGCCGGCGAGCTCGTTGGCGCTGGGCTGCCGGCTGCCGTCACCGCCGGTGATCGTGGTGGCGCCGTAAGGTGCGCCGCCGGTGACCTCGTCGAGCTTCATCTGGCCGGAGAAGCCGTAGTTCAGGCCGACCACGACCATGCCGAAATGCAACAAGTTGGTGATGATCGAGAACAGCGTCGTCTCCTGGCCGCCATGCTGGGTCGCGGTCGCCGTGAAGGCGCCGCCGACCTTGCCGTGCAGGGCGCCCTTGGCCCAGAGCCCACCGGCCTGGTCGAGGAAGTTCGCCATCTGCGAGGCCATGCGGCCGAAGCGGGTGCCGGTGCCGACGATGATCGCATCGTAATTGGCGAGGTCCTCGATCGTCGCGACGGGGGCGGTCTGGTCGACCTTGTAATAGGAGGCTTTCGCGACCTCGGCCGGCACCAGCTCGGGCACGCGCTTGATGTCGACGGTGGCGCCGGCTTCACGCGCGCCCTCGGCGACGGCATTGGCCATCGCTTCGATGTGGCCATAGGCGGAATAATAGAGGACGAGAACTTTGGTCATGATGATCTCCGTTGGATGCAGATTTGATGGTGGGTGTCGGGAGCGTCATGCCGGGACAAGCCGGCATGACGAATGCGTTGCTAAGCCGCGTCGACGAGCACGATCTCGGAATCTTCCAGAGCCGTGATCTTCAGCCTGTCTTCGTCGCGGATCGCGGCGCCGTCGCGGGCGTTGACGCGCACGCCGTTGATCTCGACCGACCCCGCCGCGGGCACGAGATAGAGGTGCCGCGACTTGTGCGGCACGTACTCCGCGCTCTCGCCTGCCTTCAGCGTGGTGGCGAGCACCCGCGCATCGGCGCGGATCGGCAACGCGTCGGTGTCTTGCTCGAAGCCGCTCGCGATGGTGACGAGCTTGCCGGGGCGGTCTCCTTTCGGAAACGGCTTCGAGCCCCAGGTCGGCTGCCCCCCGCGCGCGGTCGGCTCGATCCAGATCTGGAAGATGCGTGTCTTGGTCGGCTCGAGATTGTACTCGGAGTGGCGGATGCCGCTGCCGGCGCTCATCACCTGCACGTCGCCCGCTTCGGTGCGTCCCTCGTTGCCGAGGCTGTCCTGGTGGGTGATCGCGCCCTCGCGCACATAGGTGATGATTTCCATGTTGGCGTGGGGATGGGCTGGAAAGCCGGTGTTCGGCGCGATCTCGTCGTCGTTCCACACCCGCAAGGCGCCGTGACCCATGTTGTCGGGGTCATAATGGCTTGCGAAGGAGAAATGATGCTTGGCGTTGAGCCAGCCGTGATCGGCGCCGCCGAGCTTTGCGAAAGGTCTGAGTTCGATCATCTGCGTAATTCCTTGTTTTGGCGGGTGGCGCCTTGATCAGGCGCCGAAACCGCCGTCGACGTTGAGCACCGCGCCGGTGACGAAGGAGGCTTCCGGGCTTGCGAGGAAGACGATTCCGGCGGCGACTTCCTCGGGACGGCCGAAGCGCTGCAGCGCGTGCTGCTTGCGCTGGGTCTCGGCGAACTCGCCGCCGTCCTTCGGATTCATGTCGGTGTCGATCGAGCCGGGCTGCACCACGTTCACGGTGATGCCGCGCGGGCCGAGGTCGCGGGCTGCGCCCTTGGTGTAACCGACCATGGCCGCCTTGGTGGCGACGTAGTCGGCAAGGCCCGGGAACGAGGCGCGGTCGGCAAGCATCGAACCGACGGTGACGATGCGGCCGCCCTCGCCCATCAATTGCGAAGCGGCGCGGATCGCCGCGATCACGCCATGCACGTTGACCGCGTCCTGGCGGGCGAGCGCTTCGGTGTCGGCATTGGCATCGTCGATCGCGCCGCCGCTCGCGACGCCGGCATTGTTGACGAGGATGTCGAGATGGCCGAACTCCTTCGCGACGGCCTTGACGAGCTGCGTCACGTCCTTGGCCGAGGCCTGGTCGGCCTTGAAGGCGCGGGCCTTGACGCCCCGGGCCTTCAACTCGGTGACGACCGCTTCCGCCTTTTCGGGAGAGGCAACGTAGCTGATGGCGACATCAGCGCCTTCATCGGCGAGTGCGCGGGCAGAGGCCGCGCCGATACCGCGCGAGCCGCCGGTGACGAGGGCAACCTTGCCTGAGAGCTTCTTGGTCATTGGATTTCTCCAGCCCTGAATGTCTGATCACCCTTGGATAAGCCTCCGCCTGTGGTATATAAATAGAAACTGTTGAAACGTATTGTTTCCAAAAACATCCCGATCGGACCCGCGATGGCCAAACTTCCCGATTTCGAGGCACTCGCGATTTTCGCAAAAGTCGTGGAATTACGGTCGTTTGCGGGGGCCGCGAGCGAGCTCGCGATGTCCAAGGCGACGGTGTCCAAGGCGGTCACGCGCCTCGAAGAGCGGCTCGGCGCCCGGCTGTTCAACCGCACCTCACGCCGGCTCGCGCTGACCGATGCTGGCCATAAGCTCGCCGAGCGTGCGACGCGCCTGCTGTCCGATGGCGAAGCCGCGGAGAACGAGGCGCTGGCGCAGTCGGTCGCGCCGCGCGGCCTGGTGCGGCTCGCCGTGCCCATGACATTCGGGATCAAGGCGGTGGCGCCGCTGCTGCCGGAGTTCTTCGAAACCTATCCCGAAGTCTCGGTAGACCTGCATCTGAGCGATGCGACCATCGATTTGATCGGCGAGGGCTTTGACATGGCTGTGCGGATCGCGCGGCTGCCGGATTCCTCGTTGATCGCGCGGCGCCTCTTCACCATGCCGCGTTTCACTGTGGCCGCGCCGTCCTATCTGAAGCGCGAGGGACGACCGACGCATCCGATGCATCTGGCCGCGCACAAATGCTTCAGCTACGCCTATCTCTCGACGCCGAACGTCTGGCACTACACCAATGCGGCCGGCGAGCAGGCCAGCGTGCGTCCGGGCGGACAGCTCCGTGCCAACAACGGCGACGCGGTGATGCCGGCGCTGATCGCCGGCCTCGGCATCGCCGACCTTCCAGAATTCATCGTCGGCGACGCCATCTCCTCCGGCGAGGTCGAAGTGATCCTGAAGGACTGGAAGCAGGTCGAAGGCGCCGTGCATCTGGTGACGCCACCCGGCGGCCCGCGCCCCGCACGCGTCGAGGCGCTCGGCGATTTTCTCGCGGCAAAGCTGCCGGGTACGTGCAAACGGCGGGTGAAGAAGAGCGAGCGAACAGCGTAGGTGCCGTAGGGTGGGTAAAGCGAAGCGTGCCCACCAATTCACGCGAGGAATCGCAAGTGCCTCAGTACCGCCGAGCGCAAGGCAACATGTTCTTCTTCACCGTCGTGCTAGCTGATCGGTCAAGTACGCTACTCGTCGACCAGGTTGATCGCCTACGCCAGATTTACCGAACGGTCGTGCAACGCCGGCCGTTCGAGACCGTCGCGATTTGTATCTTGCCTGACCACCTCCATGCGATCTGGGCGTTGCCTTAGGATGACGCCGACTTTTCGTCGCGATGGAATCTGATCAAGGGTGGGTTTGCGCGGCGGCTGGAGGCCGGCGAGCGTTCAATCAGTAAGTCGAGGAAGCGCGAGAAGGGCATCTGGCAGCGCCGCTTCTGGGAGCACTCAATTCGCGACGATGCTGACTTGGAGCGGCACGTTGATTACATACACTTCAATCCCGTGAAGCATGGCCTCGTCGCGCGTGTGCGCGATTGGCCTCACAGCAGCTTCCATCGCTATGTCGAGCAGGGCACCCTTCCCGTGGATTGGGGAGGGGATATGCGGGACGTTGCCAGGCAATTCGGCGAATGATGGTGGGCACGGCGCGCGAAGAGCGCGCCTTTGCCCACCCTACGGCACCTCGCCGCACAGCTATCGTAGGGTGGGCAAAGCGAAGCGTGCCCACCAATCTTCGACTACGATACCTTCACGCCGTCGATCGCGACCACGCGCAAGGCCGGCCGCAACGTCCCCTCCAGCTGTGTCTTCAATTCGTGCACGCGCGGATCGCTCGAGCGTGCCGCACACACCGCGTATTGATGCACGGATTGCGCCAATGCGCGTTGCGCTTCCGGCGTTCGTGTCACGTCAGGCTTTGAAAGCCGCAACACGATAGCGGCGAGATTCACCAGCATCTCGTCCAGCGCCACGTCAATGGTCTGAAGTCTATTCATCGCTCCACTCCCTGGGAGGCAACGGTAGAGTCCAGGGGGCGTTCCTGACCGGGCGGAACATGGATAATGCTTCGTTAATCCCGCCGCGCGGCTTGTTCTTGCGGAGGGTCACGCTAGGCTGGCAGCGAAACAAGAAAACAGGGGGGAAGTCTGCCATGGATCGCCGCGATGTCCTGCGCGCCGCTGCCGCATTGCCGTTGTTGCCTGTGTTGTCGAGCGCGGCTTTCGCGCAAGCCTATCCCACTCGCAACGTCACCATGATCGTGCCGTTTCCAGCCGGCGGCCAGGCGGATCTCGCGGCGCGCCCCGTCGCACAGGCGCTGGAGCGAATCCTCGGCAAGGCGGTCATCGTCGACAACCGCGCCGGCGGTGGCGGTGGATCCGTTGGCAACGCCGCGGCGGCGCGCGCCGAGCCTGACGGCTACACGCTGCTGATGACGCTGTCCTCGCTCGCGGTGCTGCCCGAGGCCGACCGGCTGTTCGACCGTCCGGTCGCCTACGAGCTCTCGCAGTTCATGCCGATCGCGCGGGTGCTGGCCGATCCCACGCTGCTCGCGGTACCGGCCTCGGCGCCGTGGAAGACCGCGCAGGATTTCGTCGAGGATGCCAGGAAGCGTCCCGGCCAGATCACCTATGGCTCGTCGGGGCCTTACGGCACGTTGCACGTGGCGATGGAGATGTTTGCGAGCAGCGCCGACATCAAGCTGCTCCATGTGCCGTTTCGCGGCGCCGGACCGGCACTCACCGCGCTGCTCAGCGGCACCGTGCAGGCGATCGCCGCCGCACCGGGAACGCTGAAGCCGCAAGTGGAGGACGGCAAGCTGCGCGTGCTCGGCAATTGCGGCGCCAAGCGCATCGCAAGCTTCCCCGACGTGCCGACCTTCCAGGAGCTCGGCTACAAGGACGTCGAGATGTACATCTGGGCCGGACTCTTTGCCCAGAATGCTCTTCCTGCCCCGATCGCGACTCGCCTGCGCGAGGCAATGGCGCAGGTGATGACGAGCCCCGACGTGCTCAAGGCCTTCGAAACGTCGGGCAGTCTCGTTGCCTATCAGGACGCGCCGGCGTTTGCCGAGTTCGTGGCGGTCGACAGCGCGCGGCTGATTGCGGCGGTGAAGAAGATCGGCAAGGTCGAATAGGTTCCTGGCCCGTTTTCACAATTTTTTGTTGGTCCAGAACCTCCCCGCGTCTCATTGATTCAGCAGAATTCGAAAGACTCGCGAAGGAATCGGACATGCGAACAGAGCGGATTGCGCTGGGTGTGGCGCTTGCGATCGGCGGCATCGCCGCGCAGGGCGTTGCATCCGCTGAAGAGTATCGCGGAACCATGGAGCAGCAGATGGCCTGCACGCCGGATGTATGGCGGCTGTGCAGCGACCAGATCCCTGATGTGAGCCGCATTACGGCCTGCTTGCGGCAGAATACGCCCCAGCTCTCCAGCGGTTGTCGCGCGGTGTTCCAGTCCAACAACCAGATGCCGCCGCAGCAGCAGGTTCCGGGCAATCGCGCCGCGCCGGCGCCACGATACAATGCTGCGCCGCCGCCTCCGGCGACCCAGCCCCGGCCTTACGACGAGGATGATTAGCGCGCTTCGGATCTGGTCTCGCAGACATCGACCCATTCCGCCGCGGTCAGCTCGGCCATCCGCTCCGGCGTGATCCGTACCGCGCTATGGGTCGAGCCGGCAGCCGGCACCACCACGTCGAACGCTTTCAGCGAGATGTCGCAATAGACCGGCAGCGGCGCCTTCAGTCCGAACGGGCAGACGCCGCCGACCTCGTGGCCGGTGACCTCCGCGACCTCTTCCAGCCCCAGCATCTTCGGCTTGCCGCCGAACGCCGCCTTCACCTTCTTGTTGTCCATGCGCGAGGTGCCGGCCGCGACGATCAGGATGACGCGTTCGCCGATCCGTAACGACAGCGTCTTGGCGATGCGTCCGGGCTCGACGCCATAAGCCTCGGCGGCCAGCGGCACGGTCGCGGAGCTGATCGGGGATTCGATGACTGATATGTCGGGGGCTTTTTCGGCGAAGAAATCGCGAACGGATTGAAGGCTCATTCAGGTCGGCTCATTCCAGACTTAAGGGCGGGCGGCGACGCCTAAGCAATCCTTGGCAGCTCAGAGAGCGCCCGGACACGATGATCCGGCGCAAAGCCGAGCTCGTCCATCTGGGTGCGGATCGCCTTGAACATCGTCAGCGGTGCCACGAGTTCGTTCTCGACGCAAGCCAGTGCCATCGCTTCGGGCCTCACCCGTTCGATCCAGGCAACGTTCAGTCCGAATGCTTTCGCGCCTGCGACATCCCAGGGATTGGAGGAGACGAACAGCACCTCGTCCGGCGCGGTGCCGAGCGCCTCGCCGATCAGCTCATAGGCCTCCGCGCTCGGCTTGAAGATCTTCTTCGCGTCGACGCTGATCGTGGCATCGAGCAGGGCGTCGAGACCGGAGTTGCGCACGAGCGCATTCAGCATGTCCGGACTGCCGTTGGAGAGGATGGCGAGTTTTCGCGGTTTCAGAGCCGTGAGCGCTGCCGTCGCATCCGGATAGAGATCGAGATGCAGGTACTTCTCGATCACGCGCTCGAATGCCTCGTTCTCGTAAGCGAGCCCGAGCACGCGCAACGTATAGGCGAGCGAGTCGCGCGTGATGGCTGCAAAGTCCTGGTAGCGCCGCATCAGCGAGCGCAGCCAGGTGTATTCGAGCTGCTTGATCCGCCAGATCTGCGTGATGATCTCACCGTAGCCGGGAAACGCATCCTCGGTGATCTCCGCGACCGATTGGATATCGTAAAGCGTTCCGTAGGCGTCGAAGACAACGGCTTTGAGACTCAATTCACCTGTCCCTCGGGATCGTTGCGGTCCACGGACTATACAAGGCGCAGCGAAATCGGTCCAAGAGGCAATCGCGACTTGGGCCTCTGGTTTCTAAAGCCTGATCACGACCTTGCCGAAATGTGAGCCGGTCCGCAGGTGCGCATATGCTTCGGGAACCTCGTCGAAGTCGTAGACCCGATCGACGATCGGGTGGATCGCATGCTCGGTCAGGAAGCGATTCATCGCGACAAAGTGTTCGGCCGATCCGACGGTGACACCGATGATGTCGGCATTCTCCCACTGCAGGCGTGCGAGGTCGGGCTTGGGACCGAACCCCGTCAAAACCCCAATCTGAACGATCTTGCCACCCGAAGCGACCGATCGCAGCGATCGGTCATAGGTGCCGGGACCGCCGAGTTCGAGGATATGACTGGCGCCGGCGCCATTCGTCGCCTTCATCAGGGCGACATCCCAGTCCGGCGTGTCGCGGTAGTTGATGAGGATCGAACCGCCCAGCGCCTTGGCGCGGGCGAGTTTTTCGTCCGAGGATGATATCACGATCGCGCGCGCGCCCAGCGCCGCTGCGAATTGAAGCCCGAACAGCGCGACGCCGCCTGTTCCCTGGACCAGCAGCGTGTCGCCTTTGCGCATCCCGCCGCGTGCGATGAGGCCATGAAAAGCCGTGACGCCGGCGCAGGGCAGGGTCGCTGCCTCCACCGCGGACAGATGCGCCGGCACTGAGACCAGCGCGGTCGCCGGCAGCACGACATACTCAGCCAGCATTCCGTCCATCGTGTTGCCACCGAGGGATAACGGAATGTAGCTGGACTTGAACGGCCCGGAGATCCAATCGCGGAAGAACGATGCAGCGACGCGGTTCCCGAGCCGCCATTGCGCGACGCCGGCGCCGATGGCGTCAACGACACCCGCACCGTCGGAGAGTGGAACGCGTCCGTTGAGCTCGCCTTGGCCTGCACGGTCGAGGACCAGGAGGTCGCGGTAATTCAGACTTGCCGCTTCGACCCGAATGCGGACCTCGCCATTGGCGGGTTCGGGTTTGCCGACGTCGACGCACGCAAGGCGGCCAGCACCAGCATGGCCATTCAAATGGTAGGCTTTCATCGTTGCTCCCTTCACAAGTGGCATTCACTTGGACGAGCGAAGTCTGTAAGGTCTGACAGCGCTGTGAGGGTCAAGAGGCTTCAGATGAAAATCGGCGAACTCTCCCGACGGACGGGGGTCAGCGTCCGAATGCTGCGCTACTACGAAGGCGAAGGACTGCTTGCGCCGCTGCGGACGAACTCCGGCTATCGCGACTATGGCACGGCCGAAGAGGAAACCGTACGGCGCATCAAGATGCTCGGCGGCGCGGGGATGACGCTCGAAACCATCAAGCGGTTGCTCCCCTGCGTAAGGAACAACGATCCGGCTTTCACGCCGTGCAACGAGCTGCGAAAAATACTCACTCAGCAGGTCGGCCTGATCGACGAACGTATCGAGACGCTCAGCGAAAGCCGGACAATCCTGGCCGGCTTCCTCGCAAGCGTGAACTGATCGCGCGCGACGCCGCCATCGGATTCACCGCGCCAAGGCCGCCATCCGCAACTTGGGCCGCAGCTGGGTGCTGGACCTGCGCGGCGCGAGCATCGGCCTTGAGTCTTAAGCCTTGAGGACCTGAGCATGAGGGCTTCGATAGCAGCGTCGAAGCCCTCAATGCGCTGACGAGTGCGCCCCTAGATCCCCAGCAGCTTCCTTGCGTTCGCCTTCAGCACCTTCGGCCGGATCTCATCGCGGATGTCGATCTTGGCGAAATCCGACAGCCAGCGGTCCGGCGTGATCACCGGCCAGTCCGAGCCGAACAGCATCTTGTCCTGCAGGATCGAGTTGATGTAGCGCACCAGGATCGGCGGGAAATATTTCGGCGACCAGCCCGAGAGGTCGATGTAGACGTTGGGCTTATGGGTCGCGACCGACAGTGCTTCCTCCTGCCAGGGGAAAGAGGGATGCGCGAGGATGATCTTGAGGTCGGGGAAATCGGCCGCGACGTCGTCCATGTACATCGGGTTGGAATATTTCAGCCGCATGCCCATGCCGCCGGGCATGCCCGAGCCGACGCCGGTCTGGCCGGTGTGGAACAGCGCGATCGCGCCGCCATTGTTGATCTCTTCATAGAGCGGATAGGCCATGCGGTCGTTGGCGTAGAAGCCCTGCATGGTCGGGTGGAATTTGAAGCCGCGAACGCCGTATTCCTCGATCAGCTTGCGCGCCTCGCGCACCCCGAGCTTGCCCTTGTGCGGGTCGATCGAGACGAAGGGGATGAGAACGTCGAGATGGTCGGAGGCGATCTCCAGCATCTCCTCGTTCTTGTAGCGGCGGAAGCCGGTCTCGCGCTCGGCGTCGACCGGAAAGATCACCGCGGCGATGTTCTTGGATCGATAGTAGGCGGCAGTCTCCGGCACGGTCGGCGGATGCTTGTGCGGCGACTTGAAATAGTCGGCCATCTGCGCCTGGAAATCGTCATAGCCGTCGTCGGGATGGGTGCCGCAGGGCTCCTCGGCGTGGGTGTGGATATCGATGGCGACGACGTCGTCGATATTGGGCAGCTTCAGCTTCGGCATGGGTTTCCTCCCGACGGGTTGTCGAATTGATTATATGATATAACGAATTTGGCAAGGCATTGTGGGACAAGGCGTCGTGGGACAGGCGTCGCCCGAGATGCTGATTGGGCCGATCCGGCCGCTTCTACTTTGCATGGGGTTGTTTTCCTGAATTTGCTGGGTGGGATCGGGCCAGTTAACATTGACATCCGGTCCTCCCATGCCTTAAGAACCGCCCCGTCCCGGGCGGTCGGTCCGCCAGCGGGAAAATCTCATTTTGCCTCATTCGCGCGTGCCGAAACGGTAGTGCCGAACACGGCCTTTCGAACGTTCAGGATTCTGCCATGAAGGTCCGTAACTCGCTGAAATCGCTGCGCGGTCGCCATCGCGCCAACCGCCTGGTCCGCCGCAAGGGCCGGGTCTATGTGATCAACAAAGTGCAGCGCCGCTTCAAGGCACGTCAGGGCTGATTTCGCCCTGCCGGACGCTCGCGAGCGCCCCGCAAGACCACGGTCTCACACGAGTTTGACGCCGCCCCTGCTTTGCAAGGGCGGCTTTGCGCGTTTAGACTTCGGCCATGGCAGTGAGATTCTTCGTCGCGCGCACCCTGTGTCTGGCTCTTGTGCTGGGAGCCGCCGGACTCGCTCCGGCGCTGGCGCAGCAGATTGATCCACCGAGCCCGCCCGGCAAGCAGAAGAAACTTCCGGAAGCGCCGGCCAAGCTGCCCAAGGTCGACCGCACCAAGAATCTCGATTTCCTGTTCGGCGCGCTGAAAGCTGCGCCCGACGAGGCCAGCGCCAAGCACGTCGAGGCGCGGATCTGGGCGATCTGGATCCAGACCCCGAGCGACACCGCGGCGCTGCTGATGGCGCGGGCCAAGACCGCGGTCGACGCAAAGAAGATCGAGGTCGCGATCAAGCTGCTGGATTCGGTCGTCAAGCTCAGGCCCGACTATATCGAGGCCTGGAATCGTCGCGCGACGCTCTACTACATGCAGAACGATTATGGCCGTTCGCTCGCCGACATTCGCGAGGTGTTGATCCGCGAGCCCCGCCATTTCGGCGCGCTCGCAGGCCTCGGCATGATCATGCAGGAGGTCGGCGACGAAAAGCGCGCGCTCGAGGCCTACCGCAAGGCACTCGCCGTCAATCCGCACCTCGAGAAGATCCCCGATCAGGTCAAGGCGCTGACCGAGAAGGTCGAAGGCCGCGATATTTAGCGGACAAGTCGATCATTGCTCGAGCGAATGCAACGCAGGCGGATTAACCACGATGACACGCGCTGCGTCACGAGGGGTGTGGGTGGCACCGCCGCAGGCCTACCTTCATGGCGGGAGCACAGCCATGAAGCGTTTGATCTTTGCAGGTACATTGCTGTTGGCGTCGGGCACGGCGAGCCTCGCCGACGGACTGTTCTGGGTGGTTGGCAATCGCGCCACCGGAAAATGCAACATCGTGACCAGCAATCCCGTGATCATCGGCGACGTCTGGTTCGGTGACGGTCCTTACAAATCGAAGGCCGACGCCAAGCTTGCCCGTTCGACCATCCGCGCCTGTCCCGCACCCACGCCTGACGAGGAAAAGGACGAGGACAGCACGAACTAGGTCGACAGCGACCTAGTGCAAAACGCTGCCCTCGCGCTCGGCGAGGCCGCGATCGACTGCTGCGGCGTAGGCCTTTGCAAGCTCCGTCTCGAGGTGCTCGTTGATCAGCAGCAGCGCGCGCACAGCACCGCGCAGGTCGCCGTGGCAGCTTGCCACGATCTCGTCGATCGCAGTATCTTTGGATCTCAGGCTCATCGAAATTCTCCGGTTCAAATCAGGATAAATCCTGCCGGTCTTTCCCGCATCCCAGAGGGTTGCGAGCAGGATCGGCGCCCACCTGCGTCTAAATGGCGGAACCGACCGTGGCGATTATATGGACGCCGCGATGACGACTGCATGAACCTGTTTCGAGGCTTGCGTGCTGCGGGGAGTAGCATTGATTTCGTTGCGTTTTTACCGCTTGAATTATGCACATATCCACAGCCCCGGTATTTCAAGTGGAGCGCGGGGCTCCCCGGGCGAAACTGCCGCCCGCAAGCCACGTAACTGCCCTGTGCCCTGGATCGCCCGGATTCCATCCATGATCGTGATGTCAGTCGTGACCGCGCTGGTTGTGCTGGCGCTGGTCACGCAGGCCGGCGTCCTCGCTGTGCAACGCGCCTTTCCACCGCAAGGCCGGATGATCGAGGTCGATGGCGCCGTGCTTCACCTCGTCGATATCGGCCCGCGCGATTCGGGCCTGCCGATCGTGATGCTGCACGGCGCGAGCTCCAACCTCGAGGCGATGCGGCGGCCGCTCGGCGATCTCCTCGCCAGGGATCATCGCGTCATCCTGATCGACCGTCCCGGTCATGGCTGGAGCACGCGGGCGCGGCGGCAGGATTCGACCCCGGAGGTGCAGGCGCGGATGATCGATGAGGCGCTCGGCAAACTCGGGATCGATCGCGCGGTCTTCGTGGTGCATTCCTGGAGCGGCGCGCTTGGCGCGCGGCTGGCGCTCGATCATCCTGGCCGCGTCGCGGGCCTTGTGATGCTCGCGCCCGTCACCCATCCCTGGCGCGGCGGCGTCGGCCGCTACAACGAGATCATAGCAACGCCCGTGATCGGCCCGCTGCTCGCCTACACCATAACCCTGCCGCTGGGCTATTTCCTGAGCGAGCCCGGCGCGCGCAACGTCTTCCTGCCGCAAATGATGCCGGATGGTTTCGTGCGGGACTCCGCGACGCCGCTGCTGCTGCGCCCGCGCGAGTTCATCGCCAATGCCTATGATCTGGTGACGCTGAAGGAAGCGGTCGCCGTGCAGGTCGTCCGCTACGGCGAGATATCGGCGCCAGTCACGATCATCGCCGGCGAACCCGACAAGACGGTGAAGACCGACATTCACGCGCGCCCGTTCGCTGCCACCGTGCAGAATGCCAAGCTGATCGTGCTGCCTGATCTCGGCCACATGGTGCAGAACGCGGTGCCCGATCTCGTCAAGACGGAGATCGAGACGATGATCGGAAACATCGTCCCGGCGCAGGCGGCCGCCGATTAGCGGCCGCCGCTTACGCGCTTACTGCTTGATCTTGCCGTCCTTGTCGAACTGCGACACATAGGCCCAGAGATTGTTGATCTCGTTCTCGTTCTTGATGCCGGCGAACGCCATCTTGGTGCCGGGGATCTTGGCCTTCGGGTCCTTGATGTATTCCTTGAACAGCGCCTCGTTCCAGGTGATGCCGGAATTCTTGTTGGCGTCGGAATAATTGTAGTCCGGCGCGGTGCCGGACTTGCGGCCGTCGAGGCCGTTGAGCTCGGGGCCGACCTTGTTCTTGGCGCCTTCGCCGATCGCGTGACAGGCCAGGCATTTGTTGAACGAAGACTTGCCGGCCGCGGCATCCTGCGCCATCGCGGCAGGTGCGGTGGCAATCGCGGTGAGGATGGTCAGTGCGCCAAAAATCAGTTTTGTCATCGGGTGCTCTTCGTCTCTTCCCTGGGGTCTGGTCAGTTGCATGCCTGATCGGCAATGGTCGGACCTGCCGGTTTTGGCAGGCCTGTCCGGATTGGACAAGCCGCCAAACCATGGCAGGTTTCACGATTTCCTACTTGTCCCAGAGCGAACTCGTGCAAGATCGTCGATCCGACTTTCGGATGGCCTACCCAAACCACCGCGGACGTGGTTGATTTGCCGCGACAATTCGATCGTGCGGCCTCAGCCGGAAGGATACGCCATGAAGGAAATGTTATGGCCATCATGATGCCTGCGAGCGACCAGGCCGTGCTCGCGCGCCGCGCCGAGATCGTGGCTGCATTGCGCGCAATCGTCCCAGGCGAAGGCGTGATCGATACGCCTGCCGAGATGCGGGCCTATGAATCCGACGGATTGACGGCCTATCGGCAGCCGCCGATGGTCGTGGTGCTGCCCGACACGACCGAGCAGGTTTCGCTCGTCCTGAAATATTGTGCCGGACAAGGCATCAAGGTGGTGCCGCGCGGCTCGGGCACCTCGCTCTCCGGCGGCGCGCTGCCGCTGGAAGACGGCGTGCTCCTGGGCCTCGGCAAGTTCAAGCGCATCCGCGAGATCGATTTCGACAACCGCGCCGTCGTCACCGAACCCGGCGTCACCAACCTCGCGATCAGCCAGGCCGTCGCCCATGCCGGGTTCTACTACGCGCCGGATCCGTCCTCGCAGATCGCCTGCTCGATCGGCGGCAATGTTGCGGAGAATTCCGGCGGCGTGCACTGCCTGAAATACGGCATGACCACCAACAACGTGCTCGGCTGCGAGATCGTGCTGATGAGCGGCGAGATCATGCGCATCGGCGGCAAATCGGCGGAGAACTCCGGCTACGACCTCATGGGCGTCATCACCGGCTCGGAAGGCCTGCTCGGTGTCATCACCGAGATCACGGTGCGCATCCTGCAAAAGCCGGAGACGGCGCGTGCGCTGATGGTCGGATTCGCGCAAGTCGAGGCGGCCGGCGAATGCGTGGCGCGCATCATCGGCGCCGGCATCATTCCAGGCGGCATGGAGATGATGGACAAGCCTGCGATCCACGCCGCGGAAGCCTTCGTCCATGCCGGCTATCCGCTCGATGTCGAGGCCCTCCTCATCATCGAGCTCGACGGTCCCAAGATCGAGGTCGATGAGCTGATCACGCGGGTCGAGACGATTGCGAACGCTTGCGGCTCGACCACCTGCCAGATCTCGACCTCGGAGGCCGAGCGCAATCTGTTTTGGGCCGGCCGGAAAGCCGCGTTCCCCGCCGTCGGCCGCATCTCGCCGGACTATCTCTGCATGGACGGCACCATCCCACGCGGTGCGCTGCCGAAGGCGCTGGCGCGCATCCGCGAGCTATCCGAAAAATACCAGCTCGGTTGCGCCAACGTGTTCCATGCCGGCGACGGCAATCTGCATCCGCTGATCCTCTATGACGCCAACAAGCCCGGCGAGATCGAGCGCGCCGAAGCCTTCGGCGCCGACATCTTGCGCGCCTGCGTCGAGTTCGGCGGCGTGCTCACCGGCGAGCACGGCGTCGGCATCGAGAAGCGCGATCTGATGCCGGAGATGTTCAGCGAGATCGACCTCAACCAGCAGCAGCGCCTGAAATGCGCCTTCGACGCGCAGGGCCTGCTCAATCCCGGAAAGGTGTTTCCGACCCTGCACCGCTGCGCCGAGCTCGGTCGCATGCACGTCCATGCCGGCAAGCTGGCGTTTCCCGACATTCCGCGGTTCTAGAGCCGCCTCGCTGCAACGCGCCAAATTTGATTTTCGCTGCAAACTTCGGTACCCGCTACAGGCGTGGATACGCTCAAGGTACGAGACGCCAAAGACGTCGAAGAGGTGGTGCGCGCGGCGATTGCCAATGAGCAGCCGCTCGAGATCATCGGCCATGGGTCCAAGCGTGCCATCGGTCATGCGATGGCGACCAACGCCGTGCTCGACGTCTCCGCGCTGAATGCCATCACCGCCTATGAGCCCAACGAACTCATTGTCACGCTCCAGGCCGGGGCGCCGCTGGCCGACGTGCTGTCGCTGATCGATGCCAAGAACCAGCAATTCGCCTTCGAGCCGATGAACACCGCGCCGCTGCTCGGCACGCCCGCGCTCGGCACCATCGGCGGCATGATCGCGGCTGGCCTGGCCGGTCCGCGCCGGATCAAGGCGGGCGGGGCGCGCGACCATCTGCTTGGGGCGCATGCTGTCTCCGGTTTCGGCGACAGCTTCAAGACCGGCGGCAAGGTGGTGAAGAACGTCACGGGCTACGACCTCTGTAAGCTTCTCGCGGGTTCCTGGGGCACGCTGTCGATCATGACCGAGGTCACGCTGAAGGTGATGCCGAAGCCGGAGGCGGAGCGGACGCTGTTGCTGCGCGGGCTCGACGATGCCGCCGCGAACAAGGCGATGACGGCGGCGCTCGGCTCGCCCTTCGACGTCTCCGGGGCCGCGCATCTGCCGACATCGGCGTTCCGGACCAAGATCGAAGGTCTCGGCGATATCGCAGGCCAAAGCGAGGCGCTGACCGTGCTGCGGCTCGAGGGCATTACCGCCTCGGCCGCTCACCGTGCCGGCTCGCTGCGCGAATTGCTGGCGCCGTTCGGAACCGCAACTCTCGTCGAGGACACGGTGTCAGCGGCGCTGTGGACCACGATCCGCGACGTCCTGCCGTTCGCGGCTGACGGCGCGCTGGGGGCGTGGCCAGTCTGGCGGATCGTCTGTCCGCCGGCGTCGGGCGCGGCGCTCGGGACGCTGCTGGCGCGCGAGACCGGCGGCGAATTGATCTACGATTGGGGTGGTGGACTGATCTGGGCGGCGTTGCCACCGAAGCCGGACGCGCATGCCGCGGCCGTGCGCGAACGTGCAAATGCGGCCGGCGGGCACGCTACGCTGATCCGGGCGGCCGAGGACATCAGGCGCACGATCGATGTATTCCACCCCCAAGCCCCTGGCCTTGCCGCCTTGAGCGAGCGGGTCCGCGCCAGCTTCGATCCGAAGACCATCCTCAACCGGGGCCGGCTGTCGCGGGGCGTTGCGGCATGAAGACCGAATTCTCACTCGCGCAGCTCGCCGATCCCGACATCGCGGAAGCCGACAAGATCCTGCGCGCCTGCGTCCATTGCGGCTTCTGCACCGCAACCTGCCCGACCTATGTGCTGCTTGGCGACGAGCTCGATAGCCCGCGCGGCCGCATCTATCTGATCAAGGAGATGCTGGAGAAGGACCAGACGCCGACCGCCGAAGTGGTCAAACATGTCGACCGCTGCCTGTCGTGCTTGGCTTGCATGACGACCTGCCCCTCGGGGGTGAATTACATGCATCTGGTCGATCAGGCCCGGGTCAGGATCGAGCAGCGTTACGAGCGGCCGCTGGCCGAGCGGCTGCTGCGCCGGGTGCTGGCCTTCGTCCTGCCGGACCCGCAGCGTTTCCGCGCCAGCATGGTGCTGGCGCGGCTGGCCCGCCCGCTGGCCGCGTTCCTGCCGACGCCCCGGCCGTCGGCGACGCCCGGCCTGATCCTGCGCCTGAAGGCGATGTTGGCGCTGGCGCCGAGCCGGCTGCCGCCGCCGGGGCCCGCCGCCGGCAGTGTGTTCGCGGCTCTCGGCAAGAAGCGCGGCCGGATCGCGCTGCTCCAGGGCTGTGCCCAACAGGTGCTGGCGCCGCGCATCAACCAGGCTGCCATCAGTTTCCTCACGCGCCACGGCATCGAGGTCGTCCTGGTCAGGGACGAGCAGTGCTGCGGCGCGCTGACCCATCACCTCGGCAACGACCAGGACGCATTGGCGCGGGCTCGCGCCAATGTCGCGGCGTGGCGCGCGGAAGCGGCCGGCGAGGGGCTCGACGCCATCCTGGTGACCGCGTCCGGCTGCGGCACCGTGATCAAGGACTACGGCTACCTTCTGCGCGAGGACGCTGCGCTTGCCGCCGATGCGGCGAAGGTCTCTGCGCTCGCCAAGGACATCACTGAATATGTCGCCGGCCTTGGACTCGCGGCCACGGCGCGACAGGACAACATCGTCGTCGCCTATCACTCGGCGTGTTCGTTGCAGCACGGGCAGAAAATCACGGGCCTTCCGAAAGAATTGCTTTCCAATAACGGATTCGTGGTGAAAGATGTGCCCGAGAGCCATTTGTGTTGCGGTTCGGCGGGGACTTACAACATTCTCCAGCCCGAGCTTGCGGGCCGGTTGCGTGATCGCAAGGTCGCCAACATCGCGAGCGTCAAGCCGGACATGATTGCCACAGGCAATATCGGCTGCATGGTGCAGATTGCCAGTGGCACGTCAGTTCCGGTCGTACACACGATTGAGCTTCTCGATTGGGCTACGGGCGGGTCGCGGCCGGCATTGAACGCGCAAGACTGAGCTTTCGAAGACCGAGCTTTCGAGGGCTGAGCTTTCGTCCGGAGGTGACGGCTGAAGACACCCGATCGACCATTGTTCGGCGGCAACAGGAGGACCACGATGGCGAAAGCGAAGAAGAAAAAAAGCAAGAAGGCCAAAAAGGCCAAGAAGGCAGTAGCGGCGAAGAAGACCGCAAAGAAGGCAGCCAAGAAGTCTGCGAAGAAGTCTGCCAAGAAGGCTACAAAGAAATCTGCGAAGAAGGCCGCGCCGAAGAAGGCGGCCAAGAAGGCCGCTAAGCAGGCTGCGCCCAAGAAGGCCGCCAAGAAGGCTGCGAAGAAAGCGGCGCCGAAGAAGGCGAAGGCAGCTCCCGCGCCGAAGCCGTCAACGCCGGCAGCTCCGGCTCCTGAGCCCGCCGCCGAGACAAGCTGGGCGATGCCTTCGTCTTCTGCGGACTCGACGCCGGCCGAAGGACAAGGTTAGGCCCAAGGTTCAGGCCCAAGGTTCAGGCCCAAGGTTCAGGCCCAAGGTTCAGGCCCAAGGTTAGGCCAAAGGGCTGGGTCCAATCCGACGACCATGATCGACAACAGGAAGGCCGCAGCGGTGATGCTGCGGCCTTTTTGCATCGCGCGACGGCGCGCGGAGGATGGTCTTGTCCGGAAGCAACCTGATTCGTGGCGCGGGCAGCACGGTGCCGCAGGACCCGTACTAACCCGGGCCTCCCAGTGCACTTTGGATTGCAAATAATGTGTTCGAGAAGACACACAGGCTGACAACCTGCCGTGGAATCGTCAGAACGCCCAAAAAGTCGGCAGATGCCCGCGTTTTTTGCTTCTCGGTTTGCGCCACTCCATCCAGATTGCCGCAGTTACGAAATTTGCAATCAGGTCGTGCGTTCCGGGGGCTTCCGGGATCCGGCTGGGGTCATAGAACTGGTGATGGGGATCGAAATGAAAAAAGTGGCTTTGTTGGCAACGGCGCTGGCAATGGTGACGGGCTCGGCTTTCGCGGCAGACATGGCGGTGAAGGCTAAGAAGGCCCCGGTGGTTGCGTTCGATCCCTGGGATATCGCCTTCGGCGGCGCCATCATGAGCGACTACATCTTCCGCGGCGTCACGCAGTCGAACCACAAAGCGTCGGTCGCGGCCTATTTCGAGCCGCGCTACAACGTCAACAAGGACCTCCAGCTCTACGTCGGCGTGTCCGCCGAGAGCATCTCCTTCGCCAATCGCGCCGCTGCTGAAGTCGACATCTACGGCGGTATCCGCCCGACCTTCGGCGCCTTCGCGTTCGACATCGGTGTCTGGGGCTACCTGTATCCGGGCGGCAGCTGCGCCGACAACGTGCTCACCGGCGGCATTCCCGGCGGCAACGTCTGCGGCGTCAGCACGACCACGATCTTCCTCGCCGACGGCAACGTCATGAAGAAGGACGTCAGCTTCGTCGAAGTCTACGGCAAGGTGAACTACACCATCAACGACAGCTTCACGGTCGGCGCGACCGAGTACTACTCGCCGAACTTCCTGAACTCGGGTGCTTGGGGCAACTACGCTTCGTTGACCGCCAAATACACGGCGCCCAGCACGGCCTTCGGTCCCTCCGGCATGGGCATGTACGTGTCGGGTGAGTTCGGCCGGCAGTGGTTCGGAACTTCGGACGCCTTCTACGGCACCGGCGTCGGCACCGTTTTCGCCAACGGTATCCCCTACAAGGACTACAACACCTGGAACATCGGCATCGGCTTCACCTACAAGGTGTTCACGCTGGACCTGCGTTACTCCGACACCGACCTGAACAAGGGTGATTGCAACGCCTTCACCAGCGCCTTCAACGCCACCGGCACCACCAACGTCACCGCGATCAATCCGGGCGGCGCTGGATCCAACTGGTGCGGCGCGGCCGGCATTGCCAAGCTGTCGTTCGACCTGACGGCGATGAGCAACCTGAAGTAAGCTTCTTCCCGAAGCGACTTGATGAGGGCGGCAGGGCAACCTGCCGCCCTTTTGCTTTGGGACTTTTGGGGCGCAGGCTGAGGGCCTGCATGGTTCGAGACGTCCGCCTTCCGGCGGGCTCCTCACCATGAGGGGGCACGGTTTTCACCGCGAGGACAGACCTCATCCTGAGGGCCCGCCAAGGGCGGGCGTCTCGAAGCATGGCCGCAACGAAGGGCGATAGCCTCAGGGCTTGGTCGAGCCGTCTCAGCGTGCCGCGCTCGGCTCCTTCTCGACCGGCACACCACCGTCACCGAGGACGTGGATCGCGCCGTGCTTCACCATCGTCACCTTGCGGGTATGGAAGGCTTCCAGCGTCGAGCGGTGGCCGATCGAGACGAGGGTGGCCTGTGGCAGCTTCTCCGCCAGCAGCCGGTACAGGCGGGCCTCGGACGGCTCGTCCAGCGAGGCCGTGGCCTCGTCCAGGAACAGATAGTCCGGTGCATGCAGCAGCGCGCGGGCGAGCCCGAGGCGCTGCTGCTCGCCGAGCGACAGCATCCGGTTCCAATGACCCTCCTCCTCAAGCCGCTCGGCGAGGTCGGGCAACCCGACCGCGATCAGCGCATCCCTGACGCGTGAGGTTTCGAACGCGCCCGGCGCGGCCGGATAGACCACCGCGTCGCGCAGCACGCCGACCGGGAAATAGGGGCGCTGGGGCAGCATCATCAGCTTCGCCTTTTCCGGGACGAAGATGGTGCCGGTGCCGAACGGCCAGATGCCGGCGATGGCCCGGAACAGCGTCGACTTGCCGGAGCCGGACGGTCCGGTCACCAGCACGCGCTCCGGCGTCTGGACGGAGAAGGCATCGGCGGCGACCAGCGGCGTGCCGCTCGGCAGGTTCACGCAGAGCTGTTCGAGGGCGATATTGCGATTGCCGCCGGCGGCCTTGAGGGCAATCGCAGGCTCGTGCGGCGGCAGGTGCGCGGCCGCATCGACCGACATCTCGAAGCCGTCGAGGCGGGCGACGATCGAGCGCCATTCCGCCAGCGATCGGTACGCCGTGACGAAGAACGACAATGCGCCCTGTACGCTCGAGAAGGCGGAAGCGGTTTGCATCATGTCGCCAAGCTGGATCTTCTTGGCGAAGAAGGCCGGCGCCACCAGCACGTAGGGAAAGATCACGGCGGCCTGCTGATAGCTCGCGGTGAACGCGGTGAGGCGCTTGGTACGGCTCATAATGGCGTACCAATTGCCGATCACGAAGCCGAAGCGATCCAGCAGGCGGCCGCGCTCGGCGCCTTCGCCCTTGAGCAGCGCGATCTGCTCGGAATTCTCGCGGACGCGGACGAGGTTGAAGCGGAAGTCGGCCTCGAAGCGCTGCTGCTCGAAATTGAGATTGACCAGCGGGGCACCGATCCAGTGCGTCAGCGCCGTGCCGAAGATCGCGTAGACCAACGCGCCCCAGCAGAGATATCCGGGGATCATGAGGTCGGCGCCGAACAGGTGCAACGGCGCGGCGTTGGAAAGCCCCCAGAGGATGATCACGAAGGAGAACAGCGTCACGATCGACGAGAGCAGGCCGAGCCCGATGGTCAGGGTCTGCTCGACGAAGTTCTTGACGTCCTCGGTGATGCGCTGGTCCGGGTTGTCGGCCGCATCGCCCTTGAGCTGCATGCGGTAGTGGGTGGCGCCTTGCAGCCATTCGCCCAGATAGTGCCGGGTCAGCCATTGCCGCCAGCGGATCTGCAGCCACTGGTTCAGATACAGCTTGTAGACCGCCAGCGCGATGAAGGCGGAGGCGAGGCCGATGAAGATCCAGATCTCCCTGACGAAGCTATCCCAGTCGCTTGCCTGCAGCGAGCTGTAGAACCGGTTCTGCCATTGGTTGACCAGGACGTCGATCGCGACCAGCGCCAGCTCCATTGCGATGACCGCGGCGAGCAGGCCGCGGCCGGCCCATTTGTCCTCCGACCGGAAATACGGGGCGGCGATTCGCCAGACGATCGCGAGCGTGGCGCTGATGTTCTTCACAGAGCTCTGTCTCCTGAGGGGATGTGCACAACTGCCCGCGCCAAAGACCTGGGACGATGGCGGAAATCGGCACGCTTAGACTAAAGTCGCAAGTGCTGCAATTTGCGTTGGCTTGTCGCAGCTTGCAACCCTAGCATGGAGCTCATCGGCGCGGGGTGGGGGCCTCCGGGATTTCGCGAGCTTGTGAGCGGGCGGGAACCGCTGCATTCGCGAGGAATTCGCGTCCGGCTCGGGGGTTATCGCTTCAGCGTCAAGCAGGATCGGCTGTCCACGCGGGCCGCCTGCAGCACACATGCGTGGGGGAGGAAGATCATGTGGAATCAAGTTTATGACCCGTTGCACAGCCCCGTGCTGTCGACGATCGCGGCGGCAGTCCCTGTCGTCACATTGCTGGTCCTGATCGCGAGCGGTCGCGTCCAGGCTCATATTGCGGCGGTCATCGCCGTGATCGTGGCCAATTTGATCACGATCTTCGTCTTCACCATGCCGGCGAACATGTCGATCCGCGCCTCGGTGCTGGGCATCGTCACCGGCTTCTTCCCGATCGGCTGGATCGTTCTCAACGTCATCTTCCTCTACCAGGTGACGGTGAGCACCGGACGCTTCGAATTGCTCAAGCGCGCGGTCGGCGGCGTCACCGAGGACCGGCGGCTGCAATTGCTGCTGATCGCGTTCTCGTTCGGCGCGTTCTTCGAGGGTGCCTCGGGCTTCGGCACGCCGGTCGCGATCACGGGCGCCGTCCTGATCGGCCTCGGCTTCTCGCCGCTTGCAGCAAGCGGCCTGTCGCTGATCGCCAACACCGCGCCGGTCGCCTATGGCGCGCTGGGCACGCCGATCCAGGGCCTGGCCTCGGTCACCGGGCTTGATCCTTACATCCTCGGCGCGATGGTCGGCCGGCAATTGCCGTTCTTCTCGCTGATCGTGCCGTTCTGGGTGGTGTGGGCGTTCGCGGGCTGGAAGGGCATGAAGGATGTCTGGCCGGCGATCCTGGTCACCGGCGTGTCGTTCGCGGTCCCGCAATTCTTAATCTCGAACTTCATCAATCCCTGGATCGTCGACATCGGCGCATCGCTGATCTCGATGGGCGCGCTGATCCTGTTCCTGAAGGTCTGGCAGCCGAGGCAGCTCTGGCTGTCCCCCGCGCTGCGCGGCCGCGATGAATCGGCCGCCACCATGGCTGCGGCAAAACCGATGGACAAGACGCCGCTGACGCAGAGCGAGCTGTTCAGCGCGCTGCTGCCGTGGATCATCGTCTGTATCGTGATGCTGATCTGGGGCAATGGTGGATTCAAGACCTGGGCGAATTCGATCTTCACCTGGAACTATCCCGTTCCCGAGCTGCATCAGATGATCAACAAGATGCCGCCGGTCGCGCCAGGGCCGACGAAAGAGAGCGCGGTGTTCGGCTTCACCTATCTCTCTTTCACCGGCACGGGCATGCTGATTGCGGCGATCATCTCAGGCTTCCTGATGGGCGTCGGTCCTGGCCGGCTCTTGACGGAATACGGGCGTACCATCCGGCTGTGCGCGATCTCGCTGATCACGATCTCGGCGATGCTCGCGATCGGTACGCTGACGCGGCTCTCCGGCGTCGACGCGACGCTCGGCCTCGCCTTCGCCGCAACCGGCGTGCTCTACCCCTTCTTCGGCACGCTGCTCGGCTGGTTGGGCGTGGCCCTGACGGGATCGGACACTGCCTCCAACGTGCTGTTCGGCAACCTGCAGAAGATCACCTCGGAGCAACTCGGCCTGTCGCCGATCCTGATGGCTGCGGCGAACTCGTCCGGCGGTGTGATGGGCAAGATGATCGACGCGCAGTCGATCGTGGTCGCCTCGACCGCGACCAACTGGTACGGCCATGAGGGCACGATCCTGCGCTTCGTGTTCTGGCACTCGATCGTGCTGGCCTCGTTGGTCGGCGTGTTCGTGACGTTGCAGGCCTATGTCTGGCCCTTCACGGCGATGGTGCTGAAGTAGCAGGCCACGCCGGCTTCAAGCCAAATCCCCGCGAGGTTGGTCCTCGCGGGGATTTTTGCGTCGTGCATGGGCGAACCTTCTCAACGGCGCCGCCGTCTTATAGAAGGTGCCGCAAATCAGGTCGGTCGAGAGGTCTCATGGTTTCGTTCAGGCAGACGGTGTGCGCGGCGGTTGCAATGCTGGCGATGTCCACGCTCGCGCGTGCGGAGGACGGTTTTCCGTTCGGCACCGAGATGACGCTGGAGGCGCTGCCGCAGCCGGGCTCGAAGCGGATTCCAAACATCGAGATCGGCGACAATGGCGAGGTCGTGCTGGAGCTCTGGTGCAAGGGTGGCCAGGGCCAGTTCTCGGTCGCCGGCAACACCGTGATCTTCGTGCCCGGCCAGATCCAGGACCGCTCCTGCCCGCCGGCGCGGGCCCAGGCCGACGACGATCTCGTTGCAGCGCTGGGCAGCGTCGAGACTTGGAAGCGCCAGGGCGACGTGCTCACGCTCGTCGGCCCCAAGCCGCTGCGCTTCCGCGTCAACGGGAATTAGATCTCTCGCGTCCCGGACGCGCTGCAGCGTGCAACGCTGCTGCGCAGAGCCGGGACCCAGTTATCTATCGTCGATCTCGTGCGCGGCTTCTGGGCCCCGGCTCAGCAGCGCATCACTGACGTGCCGCACTGCGTCCGGGGCACGATAGTTCAGCGAGCTACTTCCACACCGACTTGTCGGCGTCCCAGCGCTGGCCTTTCAGCTCCTTCGCGAGCGCCTCGACCGAACCGTTGTCGTCGGGCTGATCGCCTTCCTCGTCGGCGGTCGCTTCGTCCGAGAGATTGAGCTTGGCACCGCTGCTCTCGTCGGTGGTCGTGGTCACGGGATTCCCGACCCAGAGCATGAGCTTGTCGGTCGTGCCGGGCTTGTCGGGCGAGACGAGGCCCGCGACCTCGATCGTGTCGGTGAGCTCGAGCGCCGGAAAATCCTGGTTCGGCCGCTTGAACACCAGCTTGAGCTTGCCGGTCGCCGGGTTGAAGCCTTGTGAGACCGGCTTTGCCGCCAGCGTCCTGCTCAGCACGCCGGCCACCGCGGCCGCGAGCTTGTCGCGGTTGATCTTGTCGCCCTCGCGCCAATCGGCGGCGGCAATGCGGATGGTGCGGTCCATCTCGGTCATGCCCGCGGTCCAGCCCGCGGCGGTGACGCCGGGCGTCGCCTTGAATTTTGCCAGCAGCGCGCTGGCGCGCTCCGGATCGACCGACATGTTGATGGTCTGCTCGCCCGCGCGCAGCGCGTCGCACCCGACGGTGAGGCTCGCCAGCGTCACCTCGACGTCCTGGCCCTTCAGGCTCTTGAGGAACTCGGTCGCGGCATCCAGCTTGACCTTGACCGCGATCGCTTCCGGCGAGACGTCGGTGAAATCCTTCGGCTGCGGCGTGATGCCGTCGTCGGAGGTCTGGTTGTCGAGGAATTCCTTCTCGCTGAGATCGGAATTGTCGGGTGAGGTGACCTCGGTCACGGCCTGGCCGATGCTGATCTGGCCGCGGAATTCGAAGGTGTCTCCGGCCTGTTTGCGCAGCAGTTTGACGGTGACCGGCGCCTTCGCGCCGAGGCTCTGCGTCGTACCCGTCAGGTTCTGGCCGGCGACCTGGAGATTGACGACGAAGCGGTCCTTGCGGTCGGAATTCTTCGCGACGGGATAACAGACGTCGAGCACGGCTGCGGTGACGGTCTTGCCCTGGCGTGTCTCCTTCAGGATCACGTCGGCATTGCCGTCCATCAGCCCGTCGATCGAGGTGAAATAGCGCGTCTCGACGCCGCCGGGCGCCGTGGCCTTCGGCGACAGCTTCATCTGGGCGGATGCGACCTCAGGCGAAACTGCAAGCAGAGCCGCCAGAACGGCCGTGGAGCAAAACACAAGCGCGCGCATCGAGGAAATCCCTGAGGCAATGGGGCATGATCCGGAAAAATGTGGAGCGGTTTTCCGATCAGATCATGCCCAAACAATTCGAATCGGGCGTCACCGTAGTGGGTTTTGGCCGCCGGTTGAATTGGAAAGCACGGGGCACGATTGCCAAAAAAGAAGGCCGCCCGGAGGCGGCCTTCGCAACACTGCAATGGAACGGACGGCTTTAGAAGCCGCCCATACCGCCACCGCCCGGCATGCCGGGCGCGGCGTCCTTCTTCGGCGACTCCGCAACCATGGCCTCGGTGGTCACCAGCAGGCCGGCGATCGAGGCGGCGTCCTGGAGCGCGGTGCGCACCACCTTGGCGGGGTCGATGATGCCCTTCTCGACCATGTCGACATACTCCTCGGTCTGGGCGTCGAAGCCGAAGGTCTCGGACTTGTTCTCCAGGATCTTGCCGACGACGATCGAGCCTTCCACGCCCGCGTTCTCGGAGATCTGGCGGATCGGGGCTTCCAGCGCCTTCAGCACGATGTTGATGCCGGCCTGGACGTCGGCATTGGCATTGGTCAGACGGCCGACCGCCTTCTTGGCGCGGAGCAACGCGACGCCGCCGCCGGGGACGATGCCTTCCTGCACCGCGGCGCGGGTGGCGTTGAGCGCATCCTCGACGCGGTCCTTCTTCTCCTTGACCTCGATCTCGGTGGCGCCGCCGACGCGGATCACCGCGACGCCGCCTGCGAGCTTGGCGAGACGCTCCTGGAGCTTCTCACGGTCGTAATCCGAGGTGGTCTCCTCGATCTGGGCCTTGATCTGGCCGACGCGGGCCTCGATCTCCGGCTTCTTGCCGGCGCCCTTGACGATTGTGGTGTTCTCCTTGTCGATCACCACCTTGCCCGCGCGCCCAAGCATCTTCACCGTGACGTTCTCGAGCTTCATGCCGAGGTCTTCGGAGATCAGCTGGCCGCCGGTGAGGATCGCGAGGTCCTCGAGCATGGCCTTGCGGCGGTCGCCGAAGCCCGGCGCCTTGACGGCGGCGACCTTCAGGCCGCCACGGAGGCGGTTGACGACCAGGGTGGCCAGCGCCTCGCCCTCGACGTCCTCGGCGATGATGACGAGCGGCTTGCCCGACTGCACCACGGCTTCAAGCACCGGCAGCATGGCCTGCAGGCCGGACAGCTTCTTCTCGTGCAGGAGGATGTAGGCGTCCTCGAGCTCGGCGGTCATCTTCTCGGGGTTGGTCACGAAGTAGGGGCTGAGATAGCCGCGGTCGAACTTCATGCCCTCGACGATGTCCACCTCGGTGTCGAGCGACTTGTTCTCCTCGACGGTGATGACGCCCTCGTTGCCGACCTTCTGCATCGCCTGCGCGATCATTTTGCCGATGGCGGCATCGCCGTTGGCCGAGATGGTGCCGACCTGGGCGACCTCGGAGGAGGCGGCGACCGGCTTGGCGCGCTTCTCGATGTCCTTGACGACGGCCGCGACCGCGATGTCGATGCCGCGCTTGAGGTCCATCGGGTTCATGCCGGCGGCAACCGACTTGGCGCCTTCGCGCACGATGGACTGGGCCAGCACGGTCGCGGTCGTGGTGCCGTCGCCGGCGAGGTCGTTGGTCTTGGAGGCGACCTCACGCACCATCTGGGCGCCCATGTTCTCGAACTTGTCCTCGAGCTCGATCTCCTTGGCGACGGTGACGCCGTCCTTGGTGATACGGGGCGCGCCGAACGACTTCTCGATGAGCACGTTGCGGCCCTTCGGGCCGAGCGTCACCTTGACGGCGTTGGCGAGAATGTCGACGCCGCGCAGCATGCGATCGCGCGCGTCTCCGGAAAACTTGACGTCTTTGGCAGCCATGGTCTGCAATTCCTCTTCTATTTTCGTGATGTGTCTTGTTTATTGGGTCGCCTCATTCCGGGATCTGCGATCGAACCCGGCGGAATGATGCATGCCCGGATCGAGTGACCCGGGCATGCATTCAGCGGCCGTTCAGGCGTCTGGCCTTAGGCCATCACACCCATGATGTCCGACTCCTTCATGATCAGGAGCTCATCGTTGTCGATCTTGACCTCGGTGCCCGACCACTTGCCAAACAGCACACGGTCGCCGACCTTGAGGTCGATCGGGATCAGCTTGCCGGCCTCGTCGCGGCCACCGGGGCCGACGGCGACGACTTCGCCCTGGGACGGCTTTTCCTTGGCCGTGTCCGGAATGATGATGCCGCCCTTGGTCTTTGACTCGGCGTCGATACGTTTGACCACGACACGGTCATGCAGCGGACGAAATTTGGATTTAGTCATGACGTTTCCCTTTGGAGGCTCGCTTCGGAAGGAGTGAAAGTGGGCGGGCGGCGCTTCCGTCCACCCTTCCCGAGGATCGATCGGCGCGCGTTAGCAATCCATCTTTCAGAGTGCTAATGGTGCGTCCGGGAATATGGCTTGGCCGCGATCCTGTCAAGCAAAGGTGGTTAAGCGATTGGTGAGACGGATATAGGATGGTGACATTGGAAACTTGTTCGGGGCGCCGGCGTATTAAAGGACGTCATTGCTCCGGCAGCGGTTTTGCGCTTGGCTGCGGAAGGGGTGCGGCCATGGTTTTGTCCGGGGGAATGCCATGATCAGTTCAGCTCACGCGCGCACGGTCGCCAATCTGGCGGCGGCTTCTTGCCTGGCGCTGCTGCTTGGCGCCTGCGGCGGCGGCATGAGCCTGCCGTCCTTTTCTTCGTCCTCACCGCCCCCCGAGGCCGAGCCCGGCACCGGTCCGGAAATGCCCGCGTCGATCCGCGCCGACGAGATCGTTGGGCGCTGGGGCCTCGCCTCGTTCCAGAACCCGGCCGACCGCGCCCGCACCGAGGCTGCCGCCCGGGCCCAATGCAAAAATCCTTACGTGATCACCGCCGGCTCCTCCGGCGGCGTGATCATGCATCTGGCGGACCAGGCAACACCGCAGGAGCTGCGGCTGAAGGGGTCGCCCAGCGGCAAGAATTATATCGGGCCGGCGGGTCCGACGCCCGGCGAGCAGGACCGCGAGATCGTCTCCTTCGACGGTCGCGTCCTCATCACCCGCTTCATCGACAAGGACGCCGCCACCCGCTACGGCAACATGGTCTACGTCCGCTGCGCGCCGAGGGCGTGATCGCGGCGCCGGCCTAGCCACTCGTCATTGCGAGAAGCGAAGCGACGAAGCAATCCAGGCTGCCTCCGCGGACACAATCTGGATTGCTTCGCTTCGCTCGCAATGACGTCCAAAACAAAAAAACGCCGGCTCTCGCCGGCGTTTTGTTTTCCGTAGCGTCGCGTCCGCTCAGTCGAACAGCGCGTCGATGTCGTCCTGCGAGGCGTGGCCGACGTCGCCGGCGAGCTTCGGGCCGTTGAGAAGCTTGTCGTCGTCGCTGCGGGTGTCGACCTGCGGCACGACGTGGGACTTGATCGCGTCGACACCGCCCCAGATTTCCATCATGGAATTGATGTGCTGCTCGATGAACTTCATCGTGCTCATGACCTTGCTGATGCGCTGGCCGGTCAGGTCCTGGAAGTTGCAGGCTTCGAAGATCGAGATGACGCGTTCCTGGATATCGTCGGCGAGCCGCTTCTGCTGATCGGCCGATTGCACCTTGGCCATCGCGCTGGCCGCCTGGTCGATCGACTCGGCGGCTTCGAGGATCTGCTGGGTCGCCTGTTCGGTGCCGCCGACGACCGCGCCGAGCTCGCCATTGACCTTGGCCATTTCGCCGCCGTCGAAGCTCTTGCCATGCAGTGTCGCGATCTCGCGCTTGGTGCGGTCGATGGCGTCGTGGATGAGGTCGAGCTCGACCTTCAGCTTCTCGCACTGCTCGATCTGCGCCCGGTAAGTATCGAGCATGGTACGGGCTTCGGAGAGCTCATGGGCGGTGGAGGCGTCGATCGCCGCCATGGCGGCGCTGCCGGACAAGGGCACGGTGCCCTTCGCCATCTGTGCACGGATCGCACGCAACTCGGCCATGATCTCGCTATGCATCGGCGCAGCCTCCTCAATCATTTCGGGGCTTGGCATCTCGCCGACAATAGCCTCTTCGACACGAAAACGTTTGCGGTGAATAGCCATCAAGAACTCCCCCCACCTCACTCACGCGTCTTTGTAGGCAGAAGCGATTTAACACGAAGTTCACAGCCGGAACTGTCGTGCGGTTGTGCGCGACGGCTTGCAAACGGGCGATTAACCATGCGTGCGCGGCGTTCATCGAAAATAAACGCTGATCGCCAAATTGCACCGCTGCCGACGACGTGGTGAATCGAAATGGCGTTTCCGTTTACCAAACAAAACGCCTTTTGCTCTTTATTGACCACGTCGCGGGTGCGGATCAGCCATCACCTCGCCACGACGCATGTGATCTAGACGAAACAGTACAGAGTACGTCGATGTTCAAGAAAATGTCTGTCGCGCTGCTTGGCAGCGCTTGCACCTTCATTGCCGGCGTCAACAGCGCCAGCGCCTTCGACAATAGCGTGCCGAACGATCCGCCCGCGGTGCTGTACCAGCCGCAGGTGCCGCCTGCGCCGGTGCGTGTCGCCTCCAATTCGAACATGGGCGGCGGCTTCATCGAGTTCATCTTCGGCGACGGGCCCGGCCGCGGTCCGGCCTACGCTCCGCAGCAGCCGGTGTACCAACAGCAGCCTGGTTATTATGACCAGCGTCGCCTGCCGCCGATGGGCGAGCCGCAGACACAGGGCGCAGGTCTCCAGCAGGAGGCGGTCGATCCGCGGCAGCGTCAGTTCGATCCGAGATTCGAGAAACAACTCGTTGACTATAGCGGCAACGAAAGCGCCGGCACGATCGTGGTCGATACGCCGAACAAGTTCCTCTATCTGGTCGAGGGCAGCGGTCGTGCGATGCGCTACGGCATTGGCGTCGGACGTCCCGGCTTCACCTGGTCCGGTGTGAAGTCGATCACGGCCAAGCGCGAATGGCCGGCGTGGACCCCGCCGGCGGAAATGATCGCGCGCCGTCCCGACCTGCCGAGGCATATGGAAGGCGGCCCGGAAAATCCGCTCGGTGCGCGCGCGATGTATCTCGGCTCGACGCTCTACCGTATCCACGGTTCGAACGAGCCCTGGACCATCGGCACCAACGTCTCCTCGGGCTGCATCCGCATGCGCAACGAGGACGTCATCGATCTCTATGGCCGCGTCAACGTCGGCACCAAGGTCGTCGTGATGTAGGCGCATAGTGCCCGGAACCAAAAACGGCCGCCTCATCGGCGGCCGTTCTCGTTTGGAGCACGGGTAAGAAGCGTCAGGCGTAATCGCTGCCGCCATCGTCTCCGCCGCCGAAATCGCCGTCGTCGGCGAGGTCGACATTGTCGTCATTGTCGTTCTGATCGTTGTAATTCTGGTCGTCGTTCGATGCGTGGTCGGCGAAGCCCTGGCGGGACGCATCGCCGCGGTCGCGGTTCGAGCCGATGTCGTCGAGGCCGGCATCGCGCGCGAGCGATCCGCCGGACTGGTCGCCGCCGCTCCAGGGGCCTCCACCAGCGCTGCGGTCGCCCAGGGCATTGGTGTCGCCAAAAGCCTGCTGGTGCGGTCCGCCCATCATGCCGCGGATGCTGGACAGCAGCAGCGAGCCGCCGACGACGCCGGCCGCGGCTGCCGCCGCCGTGCCGAGGAACGAGCCGCCACCGCCGACCGGCGGCGCGCCATAGCCCTGGCCTGGACCCTGATTTGGACCCTGACCGTATGCCTGCCCATAAGGCGGCTGGCCGTAACCGGGCTGAGGCTGCTGCATCGCCTGGCCGCTGTTCCAGACCGGCCGCGAGTCACGCGGCGGTACGTTCGGAACCGAGCCGCGCGATGGACCCCCGCCGAACAGCGTGTCGCGCATGGTGTCCAGGAAACCGCCGGACTGCGCCTGCTCGGGCGCCTGCCCCGCCTCCAACTCCTGGATGCGGTTGTGGGCGCGCTTCAGCGCCTCGTCCTGCAACAGCGTGGTCTGAACCAGCGCATAGACAGCGCCGGGGGCCTTGCGCAGGCCGTCGGAGATTGCGGCGATCGCGTCGGGATCGCGCGGTGCATTTTCCAGTTTCGAAAGCCGATCGAAAAGCTCGTCGACGAGCTGGCGTTCCTGCGGCGTCATGGTCAGTCTCCCTTGCGCAAAACAAGCGCGAGGCAGATGTAGGGTTCCATTGTGGCCCCAACAGTGCCGGCAGGATTAAATTTCGGTATGCGACAAGCTGCCTCGCGGGCGGCTTTCTCGCAAACTTCCACCGGTTCACCCCAGCGTGACGCCGCTGTCCGTCAGCAGGCGCGCGAAGGCATTGCCGGCGAGATAGGCGTGCTCGCGTTCGCGGACATCCGTCATCGGGTCGAGCCCGGTGAGGATGTCGTCGACGAAGCCGGGATGACACATGATGAGGCCGCCATCCGGCAGGCCTTCCAGGAAATGCCGCATCAGCGCGCCGAAATCGGCCGCTTGCGTGAAATCATAGGCGCCGGCGAAACCGGGATTGAAGCTGAGGCCCGCGCTGCCGGCACGGCGGCGGAATTGCGCGCTGAGGATATCCAGCACCATGGCTTTCGGCGAGGCCAGCCGCTGCATCAGGGGCAGGTCGCGGCCGCCCTGGCGCACCCAGGCTTTTGGCGCGGCTTCGGCGACTGCGTCGACAAAGCCGTCGCGCACCTGCGGGTAGAGCTGCACATGCTGATGACCGTCGACGAAGTCAGGCGCGCGCCCGAACGCTTTCGCGAAGGCTGCCAGCTGCGCCTTGACCTCGTTGCGAAAGAACTCGCGGTCGAGCCTTCGCGCAAGACCGGCGCGGAGCAGCTTCGGAAACGGGAGAAACATGTCGCCGTCGAGCGGGCGGAAATGCATGGTGAGCGGCCGGAACGGTGCCGACAATGTCACGTGCAATCCGATCGCGCAGCGCGGGCTCGCTTGCGCCGCCGCCTGGAGCGCCTCGATCTCGCTGCGCTCGACCGCAGGTCCCACCATCATTACCGACGTCGCGTTGAGACGGCCGCGTTCGATCAGGTCGCGGATGGCGCGATTGACGCCCGGGCTGATGCCGTAATCGTCGGCGCAGAGCCAGATCCGCCGTGGCGGCGCGGCCGCGCTCATTCGGCCGCCGTCCTCTTCGAGGCGTCCAGGCTTGAAGCGTCCTGGCTTGAAGCATCCTGGGCCTTGTCGGTTTCGAAATGCTTTTCACTGTGCTCGGCGACGAAGTAGATCGGGCGCGCCTTCAGCTCGGACAGGATCTTGCCGATATATTCGCCGACGATGCCGATCATGATGAGCTGCACGCCGCCGATCGTCATCAGGCCGATCACGAGTGAGGGATAGCCGGGCACCTGCTTGCCGGTGGTCAGGACCTCCCAGAGGATCGACAGACCGAACAGGAACGCTCCGCCGGCGAGGATCACGCCGAGCAGGCTGGCGAAGCGCAGCGGCGCCACCGAGAACGAGGTGACGCCTTCGATCGAAAGACCAAGCAGGCGCGCGGCGCTGAAGGTTGTCACGCCATGGGTGCGCGGCGCCGGTTCGTAATCAACGCGGATCTGGCGGAAGCCGATCCAGCTCGCGAGGCCCTTGAAGAAGCGGTTGCGCTCGGGCAGCTGCCTCAGTGCTGCGACCGCGCGCGGCGACAGCAGGCGGAAATCGCCGGCGTCTTCCGGAATCTTCTGGCGCGCGCCCCAATTGATCAGCGCATAGAAGCCGCGTCCGGCGAGCCGCCGCAGGAACGGCTCGTTATCGCGATGCGCCTTGGCGGTATAGACGACGTCGTAGCCGTCCTCGATCCAGTGCCGCACCAGTCGCTCGACCAGCGACGGCGGATGCTGGCCGTCGCCGTCCATGAACAGCACCGCGCCGAGCCGGGCATGGTCGAGGCCGGCCATCAGCGCGGCCTCCTTGCCGAAATTGCGCGACAACGACACCACCTGGACGTCGACCGCGTCGGCCGGCAGTGCGCGGGCGATCGACAGTGTCGCGTCCGCGCTGCCGTCGTCGACATAAACGATCTCGCAAGCCAGGCGATAGCGCTGCCGCAAGGTCTTTGCGAGATCGCAGATGCGCTGGTGCAGGGCGGCGAGGCCCGCCGCTTCGTTGTAGAGCGGGACGACAATCGACAGTCCCTTCGCGGCGGCGCTGGCCGCGGTGGTCGTCATGCCGGAAACGTCAGAGCCCAGCGTCATGGATCAAGGTTCCAGAGGCGATCAGGTTTTCTTGCAAGGTCATCCCGACAGCATATGGTAGCTGCTGTTTGCTGTCGCTACGCTGAACGGAATTGCTCAACAAACTTTGGGCTCACTGCCGCAGGAACGCCTCGAGCCTGGCGAACAGCGGGTTCTCCCGGTCGAACACGTAATCCAGCGAAACCACCGAGACGGTCTCGGCGCCATGCCCGCGCAGGAAGCTCGCGAGTGCATAGAGCTGGCCCGGCGGGCAGTGCAGCGTGAGCATGCCCGACGAGGTCGGTCCGCCGAACGGCGCTTCGACGCCGAAGCGCTCGTGGGCCTCGGTGAGCATGGCCGCGTCGCACTGGCGGAAGCGGGTGCGGACTTCGCGGTATTTGTTGGCCCGCGCCCGCGCCGCGATGTGATCGAGGATGACTCGCGCGGTCTCCCGCGCCTGCGGCGACCAATCGGCGTCCCTTGAGGCGACCAGATTGGCCTGGCTGCGCAGGATCACGCCGTCGTCGAGCACCCGCAATCCGTTGGCGGCGAGCGTCGCGCCGGTCGTGGTGATGTCGACGATCAACTCGGCGCTGCCGGCGGCCGGCGCGCCTTCGGTCGCGCCCGTGCTTTCGACGATGCGGTAATCGGTGATGCCTTGGCTCTGGAAGAAGGCGCGGGTGAGGTTGATGAACTTGGTCGCGACCCGCATCCGCATGTGATGCTGCTCGCGGAAACCGGTGGTGACGTCGTCGAGGTCGGCCATGGTGCGGACGTCGATCCACGCCTGCGGCACCGCGACGACGACGTCGGCATAGCCGAAGCCGAGGCCTTCGATCAGGGAGACGCGCTTGTCGGCGTCCGCGATGGTCTCGCGCACCAGATCCTCCCCGGTGACGCCGAGATGCGCCGAGCCGCGGGACAACTGCGAGGCGATCTCGCTCGCCGAGAGATAGGCGACCTCGACATTGTCGAGGCCCGCGAGCGTGCCGCGATAGTCGCGGGCGCCGCCCGCCTTCGACAGCTTGAGCCCGGCGCGGGCGAAGAAGGCCTCGGTGTTTTCCTGCAGGCGGCCCTTGGAGGGAACGGCCAGAACGAATGGCGCGCTCATGACTTAAGCTCCCACCTTGCGGCCGATCCGGGTCAGCGCATCCACCCAGACCGAGAAACCGACCGCAGGGATCGGCTCGGCCGATCCAAGCTGGGTCATCAGCCCGTCATAGCGGCCGCCGGCAACCAGCGGCTCGGCCCCGTTGCCGCGGTGATGCAGCTCGAATTCGAAGCCGGTGTAGTAGTCGAGCCCGCGTCCGAACGCGGTCGAAAAGCGCGTTCCCTTCACATCGATGCCGCGCGCGGCCATGAAGCCGACCCGGCTTTCGAACTGGTCGACCGCAGCACTGAGGTCGAGCTTCGCGTCATTGGTGAGCGCGCGCAGCTCGGCGACGGCGTCATCGGGGTTACCCGATATCGACAGGAAACGCTTGAGCACGGCGATGGCCTCGCGCGGCAGCGCACCGCCCTTCAGTGTCGACTGCTCGAGGAAGCGGTCGGCAATCTCGGCCGTGCTGCGGCCGCCGACATTGGTGGTGCCGGCGATCGACATCAGATCGGTGACGAAAGCGAGTGCCGCCTTGCGGTCGGAGCCGGCGAGCGCCGCGAGCACGCCCTCATATTCGCTGCGGGTCGCGGTCGTCGCGGCTGCCAGCCGCTCCAGATCCTGCTCCAGGCTGATCTTGCGGTTGAAATCCTTGACCAGGCGGCGGCGCCAGACCGGATAGAGGTTGAGCGCGTCGAGCAGCGCGTTGAACAGCGCTACGTCGCCGGTGCGGATCTCGACGTCGCGGACGCCGAAGGCGGCGGTCGCCTCCAGCGCCAGCGCCAGCATCTCGGCATCGGCCGCGGCGCGGTCCTGGCGGCCGAACGATTCGATGCCGGCCTGCAGGAATTCGTTGCTCTGGCCGTTGCGGTAGCGAAACACCGGGCCGAGATAACTGAACCCGGCCGGCTGGCCGGCACGGCCAGAGCTGAGGTAGTCGCGGGCCACCGGAATGGTCAGGTCCGGGCGCAGGCACAGCTCCTCGCCGGAGAGGTCCGTGGTCAGGTACAGGCTCTTGCGGATGTCCTCGCCGGAGAGATCCAGGAACGGTTCGGCCGGCTGCAGGATCGCGGGCTCGGCCCTGACATAGCCCGCCTGCGCGAACGACAGCAGCAGCGTGTCCGCCCAGGCGGCGGAGCCGGCAGCATTTGAGGTGGCAGTCGCGGTCATGTCGGGGTCCATCGTCCCGGTGGAACCGGGCAGGGCAAGCAAGGGGAGCGAATTGCCGCAGGCCTTAGCATGGCCCGAAAGCGGTTTCGACCTCCAAAGGATCAATCGCTTAACGGTCGGCCAATATCGGCATCAGGCCATTTTGCCACGCCAATCGCCCAGCACCGCCTGCACCAGCGCCAGAGCGGCCACCGCGGCCGTGTCGGCCCGCATGATCCGGGGTCCCAGCGCCAGCCGCAGGATATTCGGCTGCCGCAGCAGCAGCGCCCGCTCTTCCCCGGCAAAGCCGCCTTCGGGGCCGATCAGCACGTCGATTCCCTCTGCCGCGCCTGCGCCTTGCAGGCTCTGAATGGGGTTTTCGAGCTCCGCCGCCTCGTCACAGAAGACGAGCAGCCTGCCGGCGGCGCGCTGGGTCAGGAAGCGCTCCAGCGGCACCGGCTCGGCAACGGTGGCGATGCTGAGAATGCCGCATTGCTCGGCAGCCTCGACGACATTGGCGCGCATCCGCTCGGTATTGACGCGGGAAGCCTGGGTGAACCGGGTCAACACCGGCTGAAGGCAGGCAGCGCCCATCTCGATGGCCTTCTGCACCATATAATCGAGCCGGGCGTGCTTGAGCGGGGCGAAGACGTAAGAGAGGTCGGGCAGCCGGTCCTGCGGCCGGGTCTGCTGGAGGATGACGAGGCCGTCCGGCCGTTTGCGGCCTTCAATGGCGGCCTGCCACTCGCCGTCGCGGCCGTTGAATGCCAAGACTTCGGCCCCGGCGGCAAGCCGCAGCACATTGCCGAGATAATTGCTCTGGTCGCGGTCGAGCTCGACCCTGCCGTCCTGGGCAAGGGGGGCATCGACGAACAGGCGGGGGCCGCGGAAATCGTGGGAGGGCATGGTTCAAAGGTCCGATTTGCCGCCGTTCTTAACCGAAAGCAGTAGTTTCGGGGTAAATTTTGCCAAAATGGTGCGTCGGCGCGCCGCGCTCCTGCCCTATTCAACGGGTTGTTAAGGGCCGGCGGGAATCGTAAAATCGCGAGCACGCTGGTTGCGCTTCAATTGGGAAGACGCCGAACCCCGCAAGCTCCTGCCGGAGAGACTGCCTTGATGATCCGTCATTTGATGGTTCCGATCACTGCCGCCATGGTCACGATGGGCGCCGTTTGTGCCTATGCGCAGGGTTTCCCTGCGCCGCTGCCGGGCCAGGCTCCAACAAGTTCCGCGTTTCCGCCCGTGAACGGCTCGGCGCCCGTCGCCTCCGTCGGCGGCGCGCCGCAATCGTCCTTCCCCGTGAACGGCGCCGCGCCTGTCGGTGGCGCCGGCGCCTTCAGCGCGGCGCCGCCGACGCAAGCCGGTCCCGGCGAGGACTGCATGAAGGCCTTCATGCCTCTGCGCGAGGATGCCGAAAAGCGCGGCAAGCTGATCAAGGCCGCGAGCGACCGTCACGCTCCGCCTGACGAGGCCTGCAAGCTGATCCGCAACTTCAGCCAGGCTGAGACCAAGATGATCAAGTACATCGAGGCCAACGCCTCGAAATGCGGGATTCCGGCGCAGGTCGGCGCGCAGATGAAGGACGGCCACAAGAACACCGAGGCCATGACGGCGAAGGTCTGCAACGTCGCGCAGCAGATGCAGAACCAGCCGCGCGGACCGGCCGGTCCGTCGCTGAGCGAAGTGCTGGGTTCGGGCTCGGCGCCCGAGGCCAATGCCGGCAAGAAGGGCGGCAGCACCTTCGATACACTCAACGGCAACGTCCTGACGCGATGAGCGACACATCCGCCCGAGTTGCCGATTCCACCGGCAACTGGGTCGATACGCGTGCGCCGCAATGGGCGCGGCCTTATCTGCGCTTGTCCCGCTTTGATCGTCCGATCGGCTCCTGGCTCCTGTTGATGCCGTGCTGGTGGTCGGCGGCGCTCGCCGCCGGCATGGCGCATGACGTCCGCGGGCTGCCGCTCACCATCGTCCTGTTCTTCATCGGCGCCTTCGTGATGCGGGGGGCAGGCTGTACCTGGAACGACATCACCGACCGTGATCTTGACGACAAGGTCGAGCGCACCCGCTCGCGACCGCTGCCGTCGGGCCAGGTGAGCGCGAAGCAGGCGCTGGCCTTCATGGTCGCGCAGGCGCTGATCGGGCTCGTGGTGTTGCTGCAGTTCAACCGCTTCGCGATCCTGACCGGCATTGCCTCACTGCTGATCGTCGCGATCTACCCGTTCATGAAGCGCATCACCTGGTGGCCGCAGATCGTGCTCGGGCTTGCGTTCTCCTGGGGCGCCCTGATGGGATTTGCCGTCACCTTCGGGCGCATCGACGTCACCGCACTCGTGCTCTATGCCGGCGCGATTTCCTGGGTGATCGGCTACGACACGATCTACGCGCATCAGGACGCAGAGGATGATGCGCTGATCGGCATCAAGTCCACCGCGCGCCTGTTCGGCGCGCATACGCACCAGGCGCTGATCCTGTTCTACGGCCTGGCGGTGCTGCTGATCGGCGTGGCGCTGGCGTCGGGCGATGCGCGCTGGCCGGCCTGGCTCGGACTTGGGGCCTTCGCCGTGCATCTGGCCTCGCAGATCGCGCGGCTGAATATCAGCGACGGCGATCTCTGCAAGCGCCTGTTCTACTCGAATCGCGATGCGGGGCTGTTGCTCTTTGCGGGTTTGCTGGCCGACGCGGTGCTGCGAGCGGCCTAACTCCGCGCGATGATCTCGCGCTCGTCGCGATGCACCGACAACTCGCGTGCGACACCGGTGCGGCGGCGCATCAGAAATTTCGGACGGCGGTGGCGGATCGCGTTGGCGCGGCGACGCCGCGGCGCGGGTTGGCGTGCGCCTTCGTCGAGCTGCGGAAGCGCGAACAGCTCGCTCCAGATCGCCCAGGCCTCAACGAGTTCGTCGCCATCGGCGCTGACCAGCAGCGGAATGGAGAGCGAGGGATCGCGATGCACGAGGACGAGGGTCTGGGCCTCGTCGTTGCCGCGCAGCGCGACGCCGATGAAGTCGCTGAC
Organism: Bradyrhizobium sp. MI1.11; assembly: GCF_055811255.1. NCBI lineage: Bacteria > Pseudomonadati > Pseudomonadota > Alphaproteobacteria > Hyphomicrobiales > Nitrobacteraceae > Bradyrhizobium > Bradyrhizobium sp. MI1.11. The sequence continues at coordinate 55,623 of NZ_JBVVPM010000013.1, read as the reverse complement.
GCGGACGTTGATCGCCATCCGCATGCCGCGGACGGCACGGTGCAGCACGACACGTTCGCGATGAAGCTCGATCTGCCGGACATATCCGTCGGCGCGCGGATCATGCGCATCGAAGCGGACCGGAAGGGAAAAGGGGTGGGGGCCCCGGGGGGGGGGGGGCCCCCCCGGGGGTGGGGGGGGGGGGGGGGTTTTTTTGGGGGACCCCGGTTTTTTAAACCCCCCCCATATTTTTTACGGGGGAGGGGGGG
>NZ_JBVVPM010000013.1:0-55365 GCF_055811255.1 Bradyrhizobium sp. MI1.11 | reverse complement strand
CCCCCCCCGCGCCCCCCCCCCCCCGCCCCCCCCCCCCCCCCCCGGCCCGCCCCCCCTCCCCCCCCCCCCCCCCCCCCCCCCCCCCCCCCCCCCCCCCCCCCCCCCCCCCCCCCCCCCCCCCCGGCGGGAGTGATCCCGCTTGTTGCTGTTTGACGCCTCACGGCTTTAGTTCTCCCCGCCAGGATTATGTTCCCGGTCGATGCGAGGACCTTAGCGCGGGCCTTTCCGAAACCGCTTAAAAAGGCTGGTTAATCCAACCTCACCGCCGCGCATGATTGACAAGACCTTGGCGCGCATGATTGACGAGACGTTGCGCGCAAGGTGCGAATCTGAGCTTTTGGTGGGCTGAAAATGCTTGAAGTCCGCGCGATCAGGGCACATCTGTGGGTTCCGGTCCCGCAGCCCGCCCCAACAGGATTTCGTTTGTGAACCCTTCACCAAGCTCGACGCTTTCACCCAAGGATTCATCCACAGCCAGCCGCAACCTGTTCGACCAGTCTGCGCTCTCCGATCTCGCGCAGCGGCTGGTGGAGGCTGCCAGGCGCGCCGGCGCGGATGCGGCCGATGCGGTCGCCGTGCGTGGCGTCTCGCAAGGCGTCGAGGTCCGCGACGGCCGGGTCGAGGAATCCGAGCGTTCCGAGGGCGACGATGTCGGCTTGCGCGTGCTGGTCGGCCGGCGCCAGGCGGTGGTCTCCACCAACGACGCCAGCGGCGATGCCGTGACCAAGCTTGCCGAGCGAGCGGTTGCGATGGCGCGTGTTGCGCCCGACGACAAATATGTCGGCCTTGCCGATCCCGCACTGCTCGCGCGCGACTTCCCCGATCTCGATCTGCTCGACCCTGACGTGCCCGCCACCTCGGAACTCGAGCGCCGCGCGCTCGAAGCCGAGGCTGCGGCGCTCGGAGTGAAGGGCGTGACCAAATCCGGCGGCGCCTCGGCCTCTGCCGGAATGGGCGGCATGGTGCTCGTCACCAGCACCGGCTTCCACGGCTCTTACCTGCGTTCCAGCCAGGGCATCTCCGCCACCGCCATTGTCGGCGACGGCACCGGCATGGAGCGGGACTACGATTTCACCTCGGCGCCGCATGGTGCCGATCTGCTGTCGCCCGAGATCGTCGGCCGTTCCGCGGGCGAGCGCACTGTGGCGCGCGCCAATCCGCGCAAGGTCGAGACCTGCAAAGTGCCTGTGGTGTTCGATCCGCGCGTCGCGGGCTCGCTGGTCGGTCACGTCGTCGGCGCCATCAACGGCGCTTCGATTGCGCGCAAGACCAGCTTCCTGAAGGACAAGCTCGGCCAGCAGCTGTTCGCCAAGAACATCCGCATCATCGACGATCCCCTGCGCAAACGCGGCCTGCGCTCGCAGACGTTCGACGCTGAAGGTGTCGCCGTGAAGAAGATCGCGCTGATCGACGAAGGCGTGCTGACGACTTGGCTGCTCGATTGCGCCACCGCGCGTGAGCTCGGTCTCACCACCACCGGCCATGCCCATCGCGGCGTCTCCTCCTCGCCGTCGCCCGGGCCGTATAATCTGCATCTTGAACCCGGCACGCCGACGCCGGCCGAACTGATCTCCGACATCAAGCAGGGGTTCTACGTCACCGATTTGATCGGCTCGGGCGTCAACGGCGTGACTGGCGACTACAGCCGCGGCGCCTCCGGCTTCTGGATCGAGAACGGCGAACTCACTTATCCCGTGAGCGAGGTGACGATCGCCGGCCATCTGTTCGAGATCTTCAAGTCGATGCAGCCGGCGAACAATCTCGAGTTCCGCTACGGCGTCAATGCGCCGACGGTGCGCATCGAGGGTTTGACGCTTGGCGGACGTTGACGCGAACGCAACAGGCGAAGCCATCCTGACGCGCGACGCGGCGCTGCTGCAAGACACGGTGCGGGAGGCGGGCGCACTCGCGCAGTCGATGTTCCGCACCGAGCTGAAGAAGTGGACCAAGGGCGCGTCCTCGCCGGTCTCGGAAGCCGACATCGCCGTCAACGATCTCCTGGAAGCGCGCCTGCGCGCGGCGACGCCCGACTATGGCTGGCTGTCGGAGGAGAGCGCCGACGATGAGGTGCGGCTGTCGCGGCGGATGACCTGGATCGTCGATCCCATCGACGGCACCCGCAACTACCTCAACGGCCACGACGAATGGTGCGTCAGCGTCGCGCTGGTTGAGGACGCCTCGCCGGTGCTGGCCGCGGTGTTCGCGCCGACCAGCGATGAGTTCTTCTTCGCCGCCCGCGGCCAGGGCACGACCCTCAACGATGTGCCGGTGCGGGCGACGGCTGGGTCCGAGCTCGACTTCTCGCGTGTCGCGGGTCCGAAGCCCCTGGTCGAGCGCCTGAAGCCGTCACTGGGCGAGATCAAGCTGCATCCGCGAATCGGTTCGCTCGCGCTGCGGCTGTGCCGGGTCTCCCATGGCGCGCTGGATGCGGCTTTTGCGGGCGGCAACAGTCATGATTGGGACCTTGCGGCGGCGGATTTGATCGTGCAGGAAGCCGATGGTAGGATGAGCGATCTCTCCGGAGATCCCATCCTCTATAACCGCCGGCAAGTCACGCATGGGGTGCTGGTGGCAGCGGGTCGCGATCGTCATGCGAACATTGTCTCGCATTTTCGAAACCGCCCCTTGCCGTGAAGCGCTTTCTCGTGCTTGTCGAACACTGCTTTGCCGGGCAGCCCGTTAGGAACAGAACCGATGCCAGATAGTGCCCCGCAACAACTGCTCCACCTCGTCGTCGGCGGCGAGCTCGTCGATCTCGAGCACAACACCTTCAAGAACCTCGACGACGTCGAGATCGTCGGCCTCTATCCGAACTATGCGACCGCGCACGCCGCCTGGCGTGCCAAGGCGCAGAGCACGGTCGACAACGCGCAGATGCGCTATTTCATCGTCCATCTCCACCGGCTGCTCGACCCGAATCAAGAACCGGCGCGTTGAAAAAGCTGCTTCGCAATACGCTGAGGAGCAGCTTCGTTCAGCGTGCCGTCGGAATCCTGGCGGCGGAATACCTGCGTCTGGTCTGGCGGACGAACAAATTCACGTTCGATCCGCCCGACGTCTATGAGCGCGTCGAGCCGCAAATTCCGGCGATCTTCGCGTTTTGGCACGGCCAGCATTTCCTCACCCCCTTCATCAAGAACAAGGACTGGTACAAGGCGAGGGTCCTGATCTCCCGTCACCGCGACGGCGAGTTCAACGCGATTGCCGCCGAGCGGCTCGGCATCGGCACCATCCGCGGGTCCGGCGACCATGGCGGCGCGTTTCACCGCAAGGGCGGGGTCGGTGCCTTCAAGGAAATGGTGCGGACGCTCCAGGACGGTTGTAATGTCGCGCTGACCGCCGACGTCCCCAAGCGCTCGCGCGTGGCCGGGCTCGGCATCATCATGCTGGCACGGGAATCGGGGCGGCCGATCATGCCTTTTGCGATGGCGACCAGCCGCTTCGTCCGGCTCAAGAACTGGGACCGCACCACCATCAACCTGCCGTTCGGGCGGGGCGCGTTGGTGGGCATCAAGGAAATCCACGTTCCGCCGGATGCGAACGCCGCCACCATGGAAGCGCTGCGGCTCGAGCTGGAGGAGACCTTGAACGAGGCGACCCGCCAAGCCTATGCACAGCTCGGCCGGCCGGGACCTGCAGATGCCTAAATCGCTGCCCGGCTCGCTGCCGTTGACGCTGCGGATGTACCGGCGCCTGGCGCGTGGCCTGGTGCCGCTCGCGCCTGTGCTGATCAAGCGGCGCCTGAAGCAGGGCAAGGAAGATCCCGCGCGGGTCAGCGAACGGCGGGGCCTGTCCCGGGACGTGCGGCCGCACGGTCCGCTGGTCTGGATTCACGGCGCCAGCGTCGGCGAGGTCCTCGCCGCGGCGGCGCTGATCGAGCGCTTGCGCGATCTGAACCTGCGCATTCTGCTCACCTCGGGCACTGTCACGTCGGCTGCTATTGTGGCAAAGCGTTTTCCGCCCGACGTGATCCATCAATACGTGCCGTATGATTCCCCGCGTTATGTCGCGCGCTTCCTCGACCATTGGAAGCCGTCGCTGGCGCTGTTCATCGAATCCGATCTGTGGCCGAACCTGATCCTGGCCGGCGCCGCGCGCCGCGTGCCGATGGTGCTGATCAACGGGCGGATGTCGCCGCGCTCGTTCCCGCGCTGGCGCCGGATGCAAGGCACCATCTCGGCGCTGCTGTCGCGGTTCGACATTTGTCTGGCGCAGTCGAAGACCGATGCCGAGCGCTTCTCGACGCTCGGCGGCCGCGACGTCGTCACCACGGGCAATCTCAAGCTCGACGTGCCGGCGCCGCCGGCCGACCCCGCCAAGCTAGAACGGCTGATGGCGATGACGCGCGGGCGTCCGATCATCGTCGCGGCCTCGACCCATCCGGGCGAGGAGGAGATGCTGGTGGCGGCGCATCGCAGCCTCACCGGTTTCTTCCCGCAGCTCCTGACCGTGATCGTGCCGCGCCATCCGGATCGCGGCTCCTCGATCACAGGCCTGATCACGGCGTCCGGCCTGAAGCCAGCCCTGCGCTCGCGCGACGAGCTGCCGACGGCGACCACCGACGTTTATGTCGCCGACACCATGGGCGAACTCGGCCTGTTCTATCGCCTCTCGGACATCGTGTTCATGGGCGGATCGCTGATCCATCATGGCGGCCAGAATCCGATCGAAGCGATCAAGCTCGGCGCGGCCATCGTCCATGGTCCGCACGTCTTCAATTTCGCCGACGTCTACGAGGCGCTCGATCACAGCGGCGGCGCGCGCCAGGCCGACACGCAGGAACTACTGATCAAGCAGCTCGGCCAGCTGCTCGCCGATCCTGCCGTGCGAAAGAACGTCCAGCAGTCGGGCGCCGGCGTGGTCGAGGATCTCGGCGGCGCGCTCAACCGCACCATGACCGCGCTCGAGCCTTATCTCTTGCAGTTGCGGATCGAGATGGGGGCCGCCAATGCGTGAGCCGGCCTTCTGGTACCGGCCACGTTCCCTCGAATCGTACGCATTGGGGCCGCTGGGTGCGCTCTACGGCGCGATCACGGAACGGCGGATGCTGCGCGAGGGCGTCGACGCCGGCATCCCCGTGATCTGCGTCGGCAACTATCATGTCGGCGGCGCCGGCAAGACGCCGACCGTGCTGGCGCTGACGAAGCTCCTGCGCGAGCTCGGCGAGACGCCGGTGGTGCTCAGCCGCGGCTATGGCGGCAGCCTCAAGGGCCCGGTGATGGTCGACAGCATGCGTCACACCGCGTCCGACGTCGGCGACGAGCCGCTGATGATGGCGCGCGACGTCCCTGTTGCAGTTGCGCGCGACCGCCTCGACGGCGTCGTGCTGGCGAAGTCGCAAGGCGCCACCGTGATCCTGATGGACGACGGCTTCCAGAACCCGCGTCTTCTCAAGGACACCTCGCTGATCGTGATCGACAGCGAGCGCGGCCTCGGCAATGGCAAGGTGTTTCCGGCCGGTCCCCTGCGTGCGCCGCTGAAGGCGCAGCTTGCGCGCACCGACGCGCTGGTCCTGATCGGCGGCGGCCGCGCCGCCGACGCTGTCGCCGCCGAGCTTGCCAGGCGCAACAAGCCGGAGCTGCGCGCGCGGCTGAAACCCGACGCCGGGTCGGTCGCTAGACTGTTGGGCAAGCCGGTGTTCGCGTTCGCCGGCATCGGCGATCCCGAACGGTTCTTCCGCAGCTTGCGCGCTGGCGGTATCGAAGTCGCACGCACGCGCGCCTTCGCCGATCATCACATGTTTTCGAACGACGAGATCGCAACTCTCGCCGCGGAGGCGCAGCGCGAGCAGCAAACACTGGTGACGACGGAAAAGGATCTCGCGCGTCTGCACGGCCGCGAAGGCGTGCCGGACGGCATCGTGCCGTTCGCCGTCCAGCTCGAGTTCGACGACCCGGCTACGCTCCGGCAACTGATCAGCGATCATCTCTACAAGGCGCGCGAGCGAAGATTCGGCAGGCGATAATGTCGGACGGCGGGCGAACCGCGCTCGTTGTGGACGCACGGTGTGACGAAAAGCATTTCATGCGCGGGTGCGATATGTGGCAACCGAGGTGACATGTCGCGGCTGACGAATTCTCTTCCGCACGTTCGGGAGTTGATGTAGCGTTTCATGAGAGCCGTCACCGGGACGTGCCGAACTCCCGGAAATCATCGACGGCGTTTATGCCCACGGCGGGCAGTACCTTCATCATTTCAGATGCAGCGGCCGTAACGACGAGTTCGGAACGGCAGGGAAAGTCATTGCCAAAAACCCAGAGGAGAACATGCCATGCATTTTTGCCTCACCGGACAATACACACCACGCGCTCTCAATGCCATTTTGGAGAACCCCAAGACCGATCGTCAGGAGGCGGCAAGAAAACTTATCGAAGCGGCCGGCGGAAAGCTGATTTCGATGTTCAGCGTTGCGGCCGACGGCCCAGGCGTTTTGGTGATTTTCGATGTGCCTGATCCGGGTGCGGCTCCGGCCATTTCCGGCCTGACCGTCACGGCGGGCACCCTGCAGAACGTGAAACTGACGCGGCTGTTCACGCAGGACGAGATCAAGCAGGTCCGCCAGAACGCGGCGAAGCTGCGCTCTTCGTATACCCCGCCCGGAAGCTGACATCCGGATCTGAAGCGAAGCCGCCGCAGTCCGAAGCGGCGGCAACGCTCACCTCACAGCAGGAATAATGTTTGCAAGCCGAGGCGAAGGCCTTCCAGCCTCCGTTGACGAACCATGCTGTACGCTGCGTGCTGCGTCCGCGCCGTCGTCCGACCGGACGTGCTTGCCAGCGACCTCGGCAACGGCCTGCGATTGCGGTTCAGCAGTCAATCATGCTCACCACGCCCCAACGGCCATCAATCCGATAATGGTCAGGCACGAGGCGCAGGCTACCATGGCGGTATAGTACTCGGGTGTATTCATTGCTGCCTCCCAAACTGTTGCCAACTGCTTGGTCACTGCTACGCGGGAGAGATCGCCGGTCTCGGGCCGCTTCAATTCGGCGCGCGGCGACCGGTCTTGCGCTGTGTGTCCGTCCTCTCATCGTCACCCTGATCCGGATGATGATGCGCTTCGAGAGCTTCAAAGCGTTCAGCTGCGATCAGAAGCTGTTTCCGCATTTCAGCGAGGCGGGCGCGGCAATATTCACGATAGAGCAGGTCTAATATGGTGGGCATGATCACCCCCATCGTTGATTTTCGATTTCCAAATAATCCACCGCGAATTTTCGAGGTGATCGTAGCCCGACAGATGGCTCTTCGATATGAGCCCGTTCACAGACTGCGCCAATTCCAGAGCTCAGTGGCCGTTTGGTTGACTTGATTGTCTGTGCGATAAAAAGAGCAGGGCCAATTACCTAAGATGAAGCATAGCGGCGCTTTGTTTCACCAAGACTTCGTCAAACAACCTAAGAGCGCCAATCGCAACAAAGAATCCAACCACAACGCGAAATGGCTAACCACGGAGTGCAAGCACTCTTCGATGCAACGCGGATCGGCATAACGGAAATCGTCTCGGCTGTGCGAGCAGCATTTCTGGTGCGTGCGAACATGCCTCGTGAAAAAGCTGCACCGCTCGTGCTGTGCCGGCAGGGCAGCTGCGCTTTGCCCATCCGACACAGCAGCCTGCCATTCACGCGTCGTTCATCGCAAAACTCCTAACCGTTCAGACGACCAGGAGAGTTCGATGAAGTTGCCGTTCGCCGCCGTTGCCGCCAGCCTTGTGTGTCTGATCATTGCGCCGGTGTTTGCACAAACGACTCCGCCGGCTCCTCAAACCACCACCGTGCCGGTGCCCGCGACCAAGCGCGTCACCTGCCTCGCGACAACTCAGAACCTGAAGGGACAGGACAAGCGCGACCAGATGCAGCTCTGCATGGCGCAGGCGCGGCTGGATTGCCTCAAGCAGGCGATCGATCAGAAGATCGTCGGCGAGCCCAGGAAGAGTTTCATCAAAACCTGCGTGGGCACGGATGGCGCGGAGCAGCAATAGACGCGCGCCCGCGGCCTCAGGCTTGCGGCTTGGGCGCGCCCGGGTAATGTCGCTCGAGCACGGCGGCGGGTGTGGCGTAGGCTTCCTGCAGGTCCACGCTCCAGTATTTCAACTCGTCGAGCGGGATGCGCGTATCGGTGATCGCGCAGCGCACGAAAGTCCCCGGCGAGATCACGCGGAAATCGCCGTCGAGATATTGCACCTGCGCTTCGCCATGGCCCGAGGGGCCGAACTTGTTCAGCACGGTCGAAAGTCTCCGTGGAAGGCCGCTCCGGGGTCACCTTGGAGGGCACGATGTGTTGGACGGGATGTAGCATAAATAGGGTGGCTTGTCCGCCCGGTAAACCCACCGGTTTGTGATGTTTTGGCGCCGTTTCCGCGTGATAGTGCTTGAGCGAAGGATCCAACGGCAAAGTTCGATGCGCCTTCCGTTCACCGCCCTGTTCCTGACGTTCCTGATCTCGGCCGCGCACGCGTCGCCGGCGCCGCAGCCGGTCGAGATTCCGCTGGCGTCCGGCGTGCTGCATGCGCAGCTCTACAAGCCCGAGGGCACCGGGCCGTTTCCGACCGTGATCGCGCTTCATGGCTGCGGCGGCCTCGGTGGCCATTCCGATTCCGTCCTGCCGCGCTATCGCGACTGGGCCGAGCGGCTGCTCAAATCCGGCAACGCCGTGCTGCTCCCTGACAGCTACGGCTCGCGCGAGCTCGGGCCGCAATGCCGCGTCAAGGACATCCACGTCAAGGCGCGGCGCGAACGCGTCACCGATATCGCGGCGTCGCGCGCCTGGTTGATGAAACAGAGCTGGGTTGCGCGCGACCGCGTCAGCCTGATGGGGTGGGCGAATGGCGCCAGCGCGCTGCTCTGGGCCGTTCGTCCGCAAAACCTTGCGCGCGAGGTCGGCCCGGATTTCCGCGCCGCCATCGCGTTCTATCCGGACTGCAGGATTTCCGCAGGCCTCGGCTGGAGCACACGGGTGCCGACGCTGGTGCTGATCGGTGGCAATGACGACGTCTCGTCGCCGCCGGCCTGCCGCCAGATGGTCGATGGCGCGCATGGCCGCAGCGCGCTCGCGCGCATCGTGGTCTATCCCGGCGCCTATCACGACTTCGACCGCGCCAACACGCCGCTGCACGCAGCTGCCGGCAGCACCGACGCCGCCACGCCCGAGCACGGCCATCTCGGCACCGATGCGGCAGCGCGCGCGGAATCGCAGAAGGAAGTTGCGGAGTGGCTGGCGCGGTGACGGCAGTGCCGTAGCCCGGATGAGCGTAGCGATATCCGGGTAGGTCCGTCCCGCATATCGCTGCGCTCGTGCGGGCTACATGTGCCGAGCGGGGCCGCCCTTGGGAACAACAGCGGACAGCCCCGCATCGACCACCGCCCTGCACGGAAAATGGCCGACCGTGACTCTACGGATCCCGCGCCGTGTGGGTTTCAGCCCGTGCCGACGCCATCATTCGACCACGATGTCGATTAAACGCAGTCCCATGCGCAACCGCTTCGTCCTGTTCTCCTCCGCCCTGATCGTTTTCACCGTCGCGGTCTTCCTGTTCGAAGCCCATCTGTTCGAAGCCCATGCCGGCGCGCCACAACTCGCGCCGGAACATTGCGGTTTCTGGACCACGATCGACGCGGGCTTGTCCTGCCGCTGAGACGCGCAGTCTTGTAGCCCGGATGAGCGTAGCGATATCCGGGGCCGCTGGTCCCGGATGTCGCTACGCTCATGCGGGCTACGACAGCGATTTCGTGGCACGCGTCCCACACACTCACTGTCATCGCCCGGCTTGACCGGGCGATCCAGTACGCCGAGACGCCTGTGATTGATCGAGAAGCCGCGGCGTACTGGATTCCCCGCTTTCGCGGGGAATGACGCCGAGGGTGACGCGATGCCGTCGCTCCAGCTAAAACAAATTCCCCTGATCCACCGGCTTGCCCACGCGCTTTGGCGCTGGCTTCGCCTCCTGCGCCGCCGCCTTGGCTTGCGCCGGCGCGCGTTTTGCCGTCGGTGCTGCACGATCCGCATCCGCGGTCGCACCCACGCGTCCATCCGCAAACTCGATCTCGACTCTTGCACCAGGCCCGATCGTGTCCGCCGAATGCAGGGGATGGCCGGCCTCGTCGCGCACCAGCGCAAAGCCGCGCGCGAGCACGCCGCGATAAGACAGCGCGGAGAGCAGCTTGCCGCTGTTCTCGACGCGGGCATCGAGCCGCTGCAACAGCGTCATCTGCGCCCGGCCCGCGCGCTCGGCAAGGCGATGCGTGCGCTCGCGCTGGCGCGCAATCGCGTTGCGCTGCGCCTGCGCATTCGAGAGCTTTGAGGCACGCAACCGCACCTCCAGCCCGGCGAAGCGGTCGCGCCGCCGCCGCAGCAGCGAGCGCGTGGACAGTCCGAGTCGCTCGCCGCACACCGTGAGGCGATGATCGGCCTGCGCGATCTGGCCATGCAGCACCCGCAGCGTCAGCTTGGCGCCTGCGGCGGTGAACCTGCGGAAATGCGCATGCGTGTTGGCCTTGAGGCAGCGGGGCAGGGACGCACCCGCCGAATCCAGCCGCTGCCGCGGGATCGCCAGCAAATCGCCTGCCGCCGGCAGCGCGCGCGCGGCGGCACGCAGCTCGCTGCGACGGCTCTCCTGGCCGCGTTGCCAGCAGGACCGGGTGCGTCGCCCGAGATCGCCGACCTCGACAAAGAGATCGCTGCGCACCGGCACGGCCATCTCGGCCGCCGCCGTCGGCGTCGGCGCGCGCTTGTCGGCGACGAAATCGATCAACGTGATGTCGGTCTCATGCCCCACCGCCGAGATCAGCGGGATCATGCTCTCGGCCGCGGCACGGACCACGATCTCTTCGTTGAACGACCACAGATCCTCCAGTGAGCCGCCGCCGCGCGCGACGATCAGCACGTCCGGGCGCGGAATCTTGCCGCCCTCCGGCAGCGCATTGAAGCCGCGGATCGCGGCCGCGACCTGCTCGGCCGAGCCTTCGCCCTGAACTTTCACCGGCCACACCAGCACGTGGCGGGGAAAGCGGTCCTCCAGCCGATGCAGGATGTCGCGGATCACGGCGCCGGTCGGCGACGTCACCACGCCGATCACCTCCGGCAGCCACGGCAGAAGCTGTTTGCGCGCCTCGTCGAACAGGCCTTCGGCGGCGAGCTTCCGCTTACGCTCCTCCATCAGCGCCATCAGCGCGCCGATGCCGGCCGGCTCCAGCGCCTCGATCACGATCTGGTATTTCGAGGAGCCCGGATAGGTCGTGAGCTTGCCGGTGGCGATGACCTCGAGCCCCTCCTGGGGCTTGAAGCGCATGCGGCCGTGCACGCCCTTCCAGATCACCGCCTCGATCTTGGCGCTCTCGTCCTTGAGCGCGAAATAGCAATGGCCGGAGGAATGCGCGCCGCGGAAGCCGGAGATCTCGCCGCGGACCCGGACATGGCCGTAGGTGTCCTCAACCGTCCGTTTCAGGGACTGCGAGAGCTCGGAAACGGTGAATTCGGGTGTGTTGAGCAGGGGTTCCGCTGAAGGCATCGGCAAACGATTCGGCATTTGGGGATCAGACCCGACGTTAAGGATTTTTGCGGCGCCGCGCCAATCCGGGGATTGACCAAGAGAGTACTCTGTCATATAGAGTTCTCTATAGTTGGTGGGTTTGAGGGGAGTGGATCATGGCAGTTCGATTGCTGCGCGGCGTGTTGAACGGAATGAAATGGGCCCTCTGTGCGGTCGGCGCCGTGGCGCTGATCCTGGCCGCGATGATCGCAACCCCGCTGACGCGGCCGCCCGAGATGCGATCGGTCTCCGACTCCGCCAAGGGCATCGATTGGTCCACCCTCCCGCCCCTAGAGCGCTTCCAGGCCCGCGACGGCACCTGGATCGGTTTCCGCCACTACGCTGCCAACGGCCCCGCGACCGGCCGCGGCGCGATCTTCATCCATGGCTCGTCCGGCTCCAGCGGCACCGTCAATCATGCCCTGACCCATGCCATCGCCTCGCGCGGAGTGGAGACCTGGGCGCTCGACATCCGCGGCCATGGCGGCTCCGGCACGCGCGGCGACATCGGCTATGTCGGCCAGCTCGAGGACGACCTCGTCGATTTTGTCGCCGAGGTGCGCAAGACCGCGCCGGAGCTGCCGCTCACCTTGATCGGCCATTCCGCCGGCGCCGGCTTCTCGCTGCGCATCGCGGCGACACCGATCATGCAGGACATGTTCGTGCGCACCGTGCTGCTCGCGCCATATCTCGGCTATGACGCCCCGACCAATAAGCCGCATGCCGGCGGCTGGGCCAATGTCGACCTGCCGCGCTTCTTCGCGCTCGCCACGCTGCGCAAGCTCGGCATCGACTGCTGTTCGCAGCTTCCGGTGCTCGCGCTCGCCGTGCCCGCGACTTCGGCAAAGTACCTCGTCTCCACCTATTCCGATCGCCTGACGCGCAATTTCGCGACGCGCGGCTATCGCATCGATCTTCCGGCGACGACACGTCCGGTCACGATCTTCGGCGGCGCCGAGGACGAGATGATGATCTCGGACAAATATGCGGAAGTCGTGCAGGCCATCAAACCGTCGGTCGATGTCAAGATCATCGACGGCATCAACCATATGGGCATCGTCACCAACCCGAAGGCGATTTCGGTCATCGCCGACGATGTGGCGACGCGCGGGGCAAGGCAGTCATGATCGACAGCAAGGAAGCGTCCGCGGCGCTGGCCGATATCGACGACATCGTCCAGCGCGTGAAGCAATCGCAGCTCTATGAGCTGGCGAGCTTTGCTGCCGTCTGGTGGGGCCTCTTGGTGTTCGCGGCCAATCTCGTGACCTGGCTTTGGCCGGTCTATGCGGTCTACGCCTGGGTCGCTGCGGACACTTTGGGCGCCGGCGGTCTGGTGGCGCTGCGCATTTTCAATCCGCCGCATCACTCCCATGGCGCCGCTTTCAACGTCAGACTGCTTCTGGTGTTCGTGCTGTTCTTCGCCTTCGGTTATCTCTGCACCAACGTGATCGGTCACTTCGGCCCGCGCCAGCTCGGCACGTTCTGGCCGCTCTACTTCATGCTGTTCTATACGCTGGCCGGTCTCTGGTTCGGCTATGCCTTCATGGCGATCGGTGTCGGCATCTCCGCGCTGACGCTGATCGGCTACTTCTACATCGGCGAGGCGTTCCCGCTCTGGATGGCCTTCGTCAATGGCGGAGGCCTGATCCTCGGCGGCCTCTGGATGCGGCGGATCTGATGGCCGAGCTCGACGACATCATCCACCAGCCGTTGCGGCTGAAGATCATGGCGGCACTGAACGCGCTGCCGGCCGCGACAGGATTGGAGTTTTCCCGGCTGAAGAAGCTCACCGGCGCGACGGACGGCAATCTCGGCGCGCATATCGAGACGCTGGCCAAGGCGGGCTACGTATCGGTGGAAAAAGCCTTCGTCGGCAAGAAGCCGCAGACCACGGTCATCGCCACCGCGGCAGGCCGCGGCGCGTTCGCGCGGCATGTCGCGACGTTGCAGGAGATCATTGCGGGGAAGCAGGTCTGATCTTCCAATAGGTCTGATCTTCCGAAGCTGGCGCGCTCGTTGTTCGCTTGCCACCAGGCCCACATCGCTATGCTGCGCATACGTCACCGGGTTGTACGGGATGCGAAGAGACTTAGTTGCGAGCCGGCGCCGGAGTCGACGAGTATTCTTCCGCTGGTCCGACCTTAAACAGAAGCAGAAAGATCAGAACGTGACTGACAAGTAGCAAGGGGACGTAAAGTGCGGGCACGTAAATCCCTGCGCCCATCAGACCGGGATCTCTGAGCTGTGTCACTCCCATGTAGTATGCGTTCAGGAGGTCGATCGTGCCCCAGACATTGAAGACCCAAACAGCTGGAATGGCGATCGACCAGCGCCGGGAGAGTGCCGCCATCGAGCCAAGGGCCAAGGCCGCGGCGATGAAATCGCCCCATCCGACCTGACGGGCGAAATCCGGATTCAATTCCGGCGACACAAATCCAGTCACCAGGAAATTCATCCCAAAGAATCTGAAGGCATGAAAGGCCGCAATCAATCGCAAAGCCTCAAATCGCGGCAGGCTACGCAGCCATGGCCAGACATAGATGTAACCGATCGCTGAACTTGTCAGGAAGGCGCCGACGACGCTCAGAACAAATGGCAGGTTGATGGCGGGCATTTCTCTGCCTCCTCGCTATTGCGGGCGTTCCGGGCTGGCCAGAAGCAACCGAAGGGGCAGCAACGGACCGACCGCGATGTACTCGTGATCGACGAGGCCTTGCCGGGCCAGCGGCAGATCATCCATGATCGCGTGCGCTTCCGCCACATCCCTGGTGTCGAGCAAGAAGACAGCACCGCGGCCATCGGCACGCGAGAACCATTCCCGGATTTTCCCGCCGACGTAGAGCTGCACGGTCTGTCGGACTTCGGCCGGCATTACAGCCATGACCTGTTCGCGTGTGACGTTGCTCTTGGCCGTCAGGATAACCATCACCCCAGTTGTTACGGGCGATAGGTTTTGTGTTTGGGCAATGGATGCTTCAGTCATGGCAAGGGCTCCTATGAGGATGAAGGTGAGGGCGGCGTTCCGGACTTGCGTCATCGTTTTCAGGCTCCGACTCTGGCGCGATAGGCAACCAAGTCACCCGCCGGCGTGGCGTCTCGCTCTGCAACTGAACTTAAGAAAGCTTTCGTCGGTCCACTATCCGCTATAAAGTGGACAAGCCATGAAGCAGAACTTCACAATGAAGCAGGGCACGATCGATGGTGTGGAGGCATTCCTCAGCGTTGCCCGGCACCGCAGCTTTCGAAAGGCGGCCGCAGAGCTGGGCATCACCCCATCGGCGATGAGCCAGGCGGTGCGCGCGCTCGAGGCGCGCATGGGCGTTGCCCTGTTCGTTCGCACAACGCGCAGTGTCGGCCTCACTCAAGCTGGCGAGCAATTCCTGTCCCGCGCCAGACCAGCCTTTGAAGAGCTCATCGCGGCCGGAGCTGCCGTGCGCGAACTCGGGCAACGTCCCGTCGGGCTTTTGCGGCTCGCCGTTCCCAGAGCGGTCGTTCCGCTGATCCTGCAGCCGGTCATCCTCTCGTTCTGCAAGGCTTATCCCGAGATCGAAGTGGAGATTGCTGCCAGCGAGGAGCGAGTAGATCTCGCCGCCGGAGGATTTGACGCCGGCATCCGGATGGGTCAGTTCATCGACGCCGACATGATTGTGGTCAGGCTTTCCCAGCCCTTCCCGTTCGTCGTTGTCGGGAGTTCCGATTATCTGCGCGCACGGACACGACCGAAGCTTATCGACGACCTGCGTGGCCATGCCTGCCTGCGTCTGCGCCGGCCGAACGGATCAGTCGTGCCGTGGTCGTTTCTCGACGGCAACAGAACGATCGAGGCAGTCGTCTCGGGTCCGCTTGTCGCGCACGATTATCCGACGCTGATCGAAGCGGCAGTGGAGGGTTTGGGACTTGCGCAGGTGCCTGGCCCACCTGTTAAGGCTCATATCTCGGAGGGCCGATTGCAGGCGGTGTTGACGCGCTTTGGCACGACAACGCCCGGCCTTTTTCTCTACTATCCGAGCAAGCGCCAAATCTTGCCGAAACTGCGCGCTTTCATTGACCATCATGCCAAGTCTCGGCGCCGTTGACGCCTGCACTCACTGGGCCGCCCCGGTGTGGCGGTCAGCGCCCGCGGAAGGCGGGAGCACGCTTTTCCCCAAGCGCCCGGAAATATTCCTGGTGATCGTCGCTCTGAGCCAATCGAGCCAGTTCAGGAAACAGCGCCGCGTACGCGGCTTCCTGACCTTCGCTCAGCGCGCGATGGGCCGAGGCGATTGTCGCTCGAATTCCAAGCGGAGCCGCGGCCGATATCCTGCGAGCGACTGCGATCGCCCGATCAAGTTGCTTTCCGGGCGGCGTCACGTATTGAACCAATCCCATTCGGTAGGCCTCATCGGCGCTCCATTCGTCGCCTGTCAGCATGTAGCGCATCGCATTTGCCCAACCCGCTTCCCGGACGAACGTGATCGGTGCACCCCCAGCAGGGAAGTGTCCGCGGGTGACCTCTGGTTGGGCGAACACGGTATCGCTCGCTGCAACGCGGACATCTGCCGCCAGGAAAAGCTCATGGCCTGCACCCTGGCATTTGCCCTGGACGGCGACGACGAGTGGCTTCTGCCTGCGAGGAGGTATCGTGCCGACGGGATTGATGAACTCAGACATTTCCGGGAACTTGCCCGTGCGCAAGACTGGCGCCCAGCTGTCAGGATCGAGCACACCGCCAACGAAGTCGGAGCCTTGGGAGTAGAGGACTGCGACGCGCAGCGCGTCATCGTGGTCGAGCATATACATCAGGCGACCCAAGCCAATGACGCTTGATAGGTCGACACGGTCGGTCTCCTGCCGAATGCCGATCAGCAGAATTGAGCCGTCCACGCGTTCCACTCTGACATTGCTTGGCATTGTGCCCGAACCCGTTGGAGCAGAGGCAACCGGGGATTGGACCTGCGCAGAACTCGGGCCCCCAAGCAGAACCGTGGCGCCTGCACTTGCAGCTAGAAACGCTCGGCGATGTATTCCGCCCGCGTTCTGCTCAGAAAGCCGTCGAGAAGGCGGCGAATAAACTTCTTTCTGGTGGAGTTCATCGCGCTTTGCGGGGATGTCGTTCATCTCAGTGTCTCCTTTGAGAGCTTTGAAATTGCGGAGGAGAGATACGACGCATGCTCGACAGGGGCTATCCAGGATAAAACTCATAGGGTGTGAAGGAGAACTTCACAGTCAAATGATATGGCGAGCGACATTCATTCCTACGATGTCAAGCCATGAGATGACTCGCCTCGCCCCGAATTCGCGCGGCTGAAGAAGCTCACCGGCGCCACCGACGGCAATCTCGGCGCGCATATCGAGACGCCGGCCAAGGCGGGCTACGTTTCGGTGGAAAAAGCCTTCGTCGGCAAGAAGCCGCAGACGACCGTCACCGCCACCGCCACCGGCCGCGTCGCTTTCGCGCGGCATGTTGCGACATTGCAGGAGATCATCGCGGGGAAGCAGAGCTAGGACGTGTATTCATAAACGTCGGCTTACTAACGCAAAGCGGAAGTCTCCCACCACGGGCGTGATCGACGGCTTGTGACCCGTTGTGGACCTGCGCCGACTGCTACCTAATGGCAGCTTCTGACCGAAGGCGGTCATCGCATGGTCTCTACTTCTCCGCCCGCGAAACGGCTCTGGATTCACCCCTCGCTCCGCCGGACGAGACGATGGCGCTTTCCCGGAACGGCGCACGGGTAGGCTGGGGCGCCGACAATTCCTGGCAATACATCCGATCGATCTTGCGCTGCATAAGCGCATAGCAGTCGCATGCGACCCTCTCGAGCCGCGCCCGATCGATCTCAACAAATCCGCGCCGGTCGGAGGGGACGGCTCCGGCCTCGCGTAGCTTGCTCATCGTCAGAGTCACTGTCGTCCGCCGCACCCCAAGCAATTGCGCAAGCGCCTCCTGCGTCACCGGGAGGAGGTCATCGGGAACGCGGTCGTGAAGCTGCAGAAGCCACCGCGACATGCGGCCATCCACCCGGTGCAGCGCGTTGCAAGCGGCTACGTGCTGGAGTTGCAATAACACCGCGCGGGCGTGGAGCTGAACGACATTCCTGATGGCCGCGCTTTGCGCATAGGCATCCCGAAATTTGGCGGCGGAAATCAATGATGCTGTGCCCGCCATGCGTGCAATCGCGGTCACGGATGAAAGCGATGGGCCGAGTACGGAGAAAGAGGCCAAAGCGCCTTCCCGTCCCATCAAGGTGGTTGCGACCGTTTGCCCGTCCGGCATATCGAGCATGAAGGCGATTGCGCCGCTATGGGGAAAATAGACCGGGTCCATCTCATCGCCCGAGCGCACCAAAACGGCATCTGGCCCAAAGGAGACCTTCCGGAAGTGGGGCGTGAGCAAGCCGAGATCCGCCGGCGGCAGCGCCGCCAAAAGCCGATTCCCGATGCCGGTACGGTAGAGGGTCACGATGCTTTCTCTTGTGAAAGAGCATCCATTGAACGCCGGTATCCATCTCTTTCATTCACTATGATTATCCGAATACGAGTTGCGCGAAACGCAACCATCCAAACAGAGCCATTGGTCGAGATCAAGCACGGACATTTGCGGAGACGCTGCCGGCGTCTCGCCGCGCAAGCAGGATCTTGCATACATCATACTATTCACGCCCGTTGGGCGACTCGGCGAGCGGGACCTGCGGGATGATCGAGCGATGATGGTTCCGGAAGCGCCCGCTCTTGGCTTCCTAGCTGACGTCTTCAGCTCGTAGGATGGGTTGAGCCCTTGCGAAACCCAATCGCTTCTCTATCCCCGTTCTCCGAAATCGCGGCCGTCATGCGACTGATCGCCGGCCCAATCGGCCGGGTAATTGCCGAGCTTTATGTGGCGATGAAACGAGGAGGGCGCCCAGTCACGGACTCTGTCGACGAGCCCGTGCTTGACCGGATTGATATGAACATAGTCTACATGCCGCGCGACATCGGCTTCGTCGCGAATGGTATGCTCCCAATATCTGCGTTGCCAGATGCCCCGTTCACCTCTAGCCGCGCGGCTTGGGCATATCCTCTCGTTGCGCGCCAGACCGCGCGAAAAGGTGGATTTGATCAACTGCCAGCGCATTGCAAAAATCGGCATCACCTTCTGGCAACGTCCACACCGTGTGAAGGTGATCGGGCAGCACCACGATGGCATCGGTCGTGAATGGATGGCGTCGGTGCGTTTCACGAAACGCCGTACGCAACAACCCGATATGATCCGTCAGCAACGCTAGCTTCCGCTCCGCGAGGTTGACGGTGAAGAAGAAACACCCACCCCAAACGAAGTTGCGGCGGTACGAGGTCATGACGGGACGTTACCACGAAACAAGTGCGATGGGTTTCGCAAGGGCTCAACCCATCCTACGGGCTGCGCATTTTCAATCCGCCGCATCACTCCCATGGCATCGCCTTCAACGTCAGACTGCTTCTGGTGTTCGTGCTGTTCTTCGCCTTCGGTTATCTCTGCACCAACGTGATCGGTCATTTCGGTCCGCGCCAGCTCGGCACGTTCTGGCCGCTTTACTTCATGCTGTTCTACACGTTGGCGGGTCTCTGGTTCGGCTATGCCTTCATCGCGATCGGTCTCGGCATCTCCGCGCTGACGCTGATCGGTTATTTCTATATCGGCGAGGCGTTTCCGCTCTGGATGGCCTTCGTCAATGGCGGAGGCCTGATCCTCGGCGGCCTCTGGATGCGGCGGATCTGATGGCCGAGCTCGACGACATCATCCACCAGCCGTTGCGGCTCAAGATCATGGCGGCCCTGAACGCGCTGCCGGCCACCGGCGGACTGGAGTTTTCCCGGCTGAAAAAGCTCACCGGCGCGACCGACGGCAATCTCGGCGCGCATATCGAGACGCTGGCCAAGGCGGGCTACGTGTCGGTGGAGAAGGCGTTCGTCGGCAAGAAGCCGCAGACGACGGTGACGGCGACCGCAGCCGGTCGCGGCGCGTTTGCGCGGCATGTGGCGACGCTGCAGGAGATTATTGCGGGGAGGCAGGTTTAGGCTCGGCAGGACTGGTACAGTTGGGTGAGCGATCAGCGACCTTCAAGAAGACGGTGCCCAGGGGCGGATTGCGCGACCGACGGCTACAATATTGAAAACGGCTGACGAATTCTTAGCGGAAATCAGCAATTGTACCTGTATTGGAATCACACTGCCCCCGCCACCTTGTCGGCGACGAGCAGGCTGACCTCCTTCTGGATAACTCGCCTGCAAATGGAACGTAATTGGCTGAGCATCCACTGTTCTTTGCCGCTGAGTCGATGCTTGCCTCTATGTACGATCTGTGAGCGCACATCATAGATCTCCGTAAAACGTTTATGCAATTCGGTCCGCTCCTCTTGGCTCGACCCAATGAGGTAAGCGCACCTGTTCCTCAGCAGTTCATTCAGGCTGATGTCCTTCGGCGCAGCCTTATCGCCGAGAAGAATTTCCAGAACCACCATCGCTTGCACATATTGCAACAGATAGTCCGGGCCGGTCACGCTATCGAAATACCACTGCGAGGCGAGCAGAATTGATTCTGATTTGACGCCCATGCCAAATACGCTCGCCATTTGACCAAGGATACCCTCGGACCACGAGGCCTGCCTTTCTGGGGAGTTGAC
This sequence comes from Bradyrhizobium sp. MI1.11, assembly GCF_055811255.1. Classification (NCBI taxonomy): domain Bacteria; kingdom Pseudomonadati; phylum Pseudomonadota; class Alphaproteobacteria; order Hyphomicrobiales; family Nitrobacteraceae; genus Bradyrhizobium; species Bradyrhizobium sp. MI1.11. The sequence continues at coordinate 35,220 of NZ_JBVVPM010000013.1, read as the reverse complement.
CCAGCCACCAAGCGTGTGCATTCCCAGTCGCTCCATCGCGCGGGAAAGGTTCTCATCTAGCTCCAGCCTGTGCCGGGCCTCGTACTTGGCTTCGGATGTCCTGCGGTGGACGAAGTACGACCAACGCGGCGTCGCCACCGAATACTTTGTGCTTCGGTCGAACAGTCGCAGCGCGAGCCCCAGACCATAGAATGCACGAAGCGTTCTCTGGGCTTCTGCATCCGGCGAGGAGCCGCCGTAACCGCCAATGAACCCCTGCACGTCGACTTGCAAATGTACCGCATTCTCCTTCCATTCCCCGCCATAATCCGACGACAGTAAGCCAAGCAGGCCACCCACCAACGGAGTACGCTCCTGGTTGGGCATTAGAGGCAGCTCGTTCACTAGCTCTGGATTTGTCCTAACGGTGCGAACTCGAGGACCGAGATGGCGGTAAGTCTTGCTAGGAGCCAGGGCTGACCAAAGATCGTCGGGCAATGGGAACGTCAGACGGTATTCTTGTGGAAGGGAAACAAACTCTTCAATGAGCCGCACCGCAACTGCGGTCGCATCGCTGAAGCCGTCGACTTCACACAGAGATTGACTTTCAATCTGAGAGTATTCCGCATCTCGCAGTTCGTCGGTCAACTTGTCACGGATGAACTCCGAGAGAGGCTGCTCATCGATATACGATAACAAGTTATCGTGGACCGGTCCTTTTTGCGGAAGTGCCTCGTCCGCCATGTAGAGCAGCTCGTGCCCCTTACCGGCAGAGCGCAAAAGAAATTTGCCGTTATGCACCTTCAGATGTGAAAGCGCAGCGCTGACAAGTTCGACAAGCCGCACCTTGCAATTCGGATGAAGGTCAATTGGCATTCTCGAAACCTGCACATTTGAATGATTCGAAACCGCAGCAGTCTACACATGCCCCAAGCCCATACCAACTTGGGGGTCACAGATGCGAACGGTGTGCTTCAACGACTCAATTACGGTGACAGTGAACTAAAGGGTATCAACTGCGCTGGCTTTGGAATTAGTGCACTGTCATCGCAATACCGGCCAATGCAACGCATGTCGCTATACCGAGTAGCCATACAGCAATCTCTGTTGCAGCCTGACCCATCGTGCTCTCTCAGAACGATGTTATCGTCCCCTTTTTGTACTTCAGTTGACAAAACCTACCAGCGGCCGTGCAATCCCGGAGGCCGAGGGACACCAGTGTTGTCGTGAACGCGGGTGAAGAACTCTTTAAGGAAGGCATCCTGTGTCGCAGGAGCGAGGTCAGGCAATGTGGCGCGGTAGATGACGTCGTCCTCGTACATTTTCCCCATGTTGCCCACGATGCCACCATCAATCGTGAGCCTGCGGTTCTTCACGCCGACGATACCCGCCTCGACGGTGATGGCGGGTTTGACGTGGCTGTGCTGCTCCAAGTACTCACAATAGAGCGTGAGGCTGGTAATCATAGTGTCCTCGATTGTCCGCGCCGGCACCCAATTCTCATCCGTCCTCTCCCCTTGACGAATAACATCCCCGTTGATGCCCCAAATCTCTCCATTGCGGAAATACTGCGTCACGCTGTCGATGCTCATGAGGTGCAGGTTGAGCGAACTCATCGCGGCGCCGTAGGCGTTCTCCTGCATCAGGGCGCCGACCGGCACTCCAAACGTCCCATACCGCCCCATGGTGCCCATGATGGTCTGGACGGAGAGGGGTCGAACCAGCGGCGTCTTCGGAATCATCCTCAGATACAGAAAGGACCGGTGTGGGAACGTGAAGTTTATCGGCTGTCCGTTGGAGATAGGATTGTTGCGCTGGACGGCGAGGATTTCCCCGTTTGCAAAGAACAGCCCCTTCCCGATGAGGGGTTGAACCTCTGGGAAGACGGCCTCGACCTTATCCACCTTGAGGAAGCCGCTCAGCCGCTTGATGAACTCGGCACGCAGAACCTTAATCTGCTCCTCAATCTCGGGCTTCTGTGCAGCTTCGACCAGGCGGTACATCACAGGCCACTTCTTGTGCTTGATGTCGAACGGCAGGGAATCGGTGTTCCCGAAGGCGAGGTTCATGACTCCGATGACCGCGGAATCGCCAATCTTGCCTATGGCGTACCCCAGCTCAATGGCGACGTTGGGGTTCATCAGCGGCCGACCCGGCTTCTCCCCTTCATTGGTCTGTATCGGCGGTGCCGAGCCTACAGGGGTGACGTCGCAGACGACCACGGTAGATGCGGCAATCTTCTGCAGAATGGTGTCGCCGACGGACGGCGAACCGGTATTGCCCTCGGTATCGTGGTCGAGATGGAGATCGCGGCGCCGGGCTTCTTCATCCGGCTCGTCGATGTCCGGGGTTTCCTTCAGGTGCTCGATGGCCTGCTTTAGGGCTTCCCGTATTACAAAGCGCGAAATCTTGCCGGGATGATCTGACTGCCATGCCCAAAAAACCTTCATGATGTTTCTTCCTACCCGCTAAAGTAAGCACCATATTGTAATTCAACTATTTGGATTGAACATGATTGAGCCCGATTTAATCCCCGGCCGCGTGCTTTCCCGGCAATCAATTGCTGACCTGAACGCCCTCCTCGCCAGCCTCAACGCGAGGAAGGTGGAGCGCATTGCGGTGATGGAGCCGAACGGGTTCAGGCTTAGCGGGCTGATCAAGGTTTTCAACCAAGCCCACCTTCGCCGAAATTTGGTGCTCGCCGAGAGCGCCTATGGGCTCTTCTTCATCCAGAAGGGCTTGGTCTCATTGATGGCTGTACGGTCGATTTACGAGACCGTCGCGGCATACTTGGCCTTTGAGCGGGAATTCACCGCCATTATGGAGGGCGGCAGCCTGCAGGCGATATTTGAGTTCGTGAAGAAACGAACCCACACCACGAGGATTCCTAAGCTAATCAGTGAACACGGCGCCCAGGTCACCGCAACCAATATCCTAACGCATATCGCGAAGCTCGAAAAGCTTCGGCCGACGGTCAAGGAGGAATATGATTTCCTTTCCGACCACACCCACCCCAACGGCATGGGCACGGTCATCTATTTTCGCGTTGAGGAAGAGCCGGGCGAGGTCATCGTGTTTTCTGACAGCGGGCCAGATCCCGAAGCCGACCTGCAATGGATCCTCGTCGGCATCAAGCTGCTTGAGCATTTCGAGGCGGCGCTGAACAGGGTTGAAGCGCTGCTCCCTGCTCTAAGCACCCGCGGCGAGGCGGAGAAGCCCGCGAAGACCTAAAATACCAAAGGCCAAAGCTAAAAATTTGCAAGCCGACAGCCGGCGCCCCAACGTGCTGTTTGGGCAACGATCCATTCGACGCAAACGAGTATTACCCTTCGGTTGCACACAGCACGCGCTCAGTTCGGGCGCTTCGAAAGGTATGGACGGAGAACCCCCTTCACACCCGCCCCGATTCATGCGACTTCCGCCTCCAACAAAACCCCTCATTCTGAGCCTTCGATGCACATTCTCCTGCTTGGTTCCGGCGGCCGCGAACATGCCCTGGCGTGGAAGATCGCGGCCTCTCCCCTGGTGACCAAATTCTGGTGCGCGCCGGGCAATGCCGGGATCGCGCGCGAGGCGGAATGCGTGGCGCTCGACGTTGCCGACCATGCCGCCGTGATCGACTTCTGCAAGACGAATGCGGTCGAGCTCGTGGTGGTCGGCCCGGAGACGCCGCTGGCGGCCGGGATCGTCGATGACCTCACCGCCGCCGGCATCAAGGCGTTCGGGCCGGACAGGATCCCCGCCCAGCTCGAAAGCTCGAAGGGCTTTACCAAGGCGCTGTGCACCGAATTCGGCATTCCGACCGGCGCCTACAAGCGATTCACCAACGCCGCCGATGCGCGGGCTTACGTCCAGAGCCAGGGCGCGCCGATCGTGGTCAAGGCCGACGGTCTTGCCGCCGGCAAGGGCGTCGTCGTCGCCAAGTCGGTGCGCGAGGCGGAGGATGCCATCGCCATGATGTTCGAGGGCGGCTTTGGCGAGGCCGGCGCCGAGGTCGTGATCGAGGAGTTTCTGCCGGGCCGCGAGATCAGCTTCTTCGCGCTGTGCGACGGCGAGACCGCCATTCCGCTGGCGTCCGCGCAGGACCACAAGCGCGTGTTCGACCACGACGTCGGTCCGAACACCGGCGGGATGGGCGCCTATTCGCCGACGCCCCTGGTCACGCCGGCGGTCCATGACGCGATCATGGCCAAGATCATCCTGCCGACGGTCGCCGGCATGAAGCAGCGCGGCACGCCGTTTCGCGGCATCCTCTACGCCGGCATCATGCTGACGACGCAGGGCCCAAAGCTGTTCGAGTTCAACGTGCGCTTCGGCGATCCCGAGTGCCAGGTGCTGATGCTCAGGATGATGTCGGACATCGTGCCGGCCTTCCTCGCCGCCTGCGACGGCCAGCTGAAGAACTTTGACCTCCGCTGGCATCCGGAGGCCGCGCTCACGGTGGTGATGGCGGCGAAGGGCTATCCCGGCGACTATCAGAAAGGCACGCGGATCGAGGGGCTCGACGACGCCGCCAAGGTCGAGACCGCCGAGATCTTCCACGCCGGCACGGTCGAGAAGGACGGCGCCATCCTCGCCAATGGCGGCCGCGTGCTCAATGTCTGCGCGCTCGGCAAGACCGTGACGGAGGCGCAGGCGCGCGCCTATCAGGCCGTCGACCGCATCAAATGGCCGGAAGGTTTTTGCCGCCGCGACATCGGCTGGCAGGCGGTGGACGCCGAGAAGTCCAAGGGCTGACAGGCTTTTTTCGCACGCGTGCGCAATTTCCGCCCGCGCCGTCGGCACTCCGAAATTGTGTAGGCGGCTGTTGGACTTAGCTACTGTGCATGAAGTTGTTTTTCGACTTTTTTGTTTTGGGGCATTCTCAAGACCGAACAGCCCACGCTGACAGATAAGGATGCAGAAGATGTCCGATCTCGCCGACCTCTATCCCGGCTTCGCCTCCGAATGGATCAACACCTCCTTCGGCCGCATCTTCGCCCGCGTCGGCGGCAAGGGACCGCCGCTGTTGCTGCTGCACGGCTTCTCCGAGACCAACGTGATGTGGCACCGCGTCGCGCCGCACCTGAGCGACCGGTTCACGCTGATCATCGCCGATCTGCCCGGCTATGGCTGGTCCGACATGCCCGAGAGCGACGCGCTGCACATCCCCTACAGCAAGCGCGCGATGGCCAAGGCCATGGTCGAGGCGATGGAGCGCCTCGGCCACGTGCACTTCGCACTCGCCGGCCACGATCGCGGCGGCCGCGTCTCGTATCGGTTGGCGCTCGATCATCCCGGCCGGCTGTCGAAGCTCGCGGTGCTCGATATCCTGCCGACCTATAATTACTGGGAGCGGATGAACCGCGCCTACGCACTGAAGATCTATCACTGGACTTTTCTGGCGCAGCCCTATCCGTTGCCGGAGACGCTGGTCGCGAGCAACGGCGAGTTCTTCCTCCGCTTCAAGATGGCGAGCCAGACCAGGTCGAAGACGTTAGAGGCCATCGACGAGCGTGCGCTCGAACACTACATCGCCCCGTTCCGCGACCCCGCCCGCGTGCATGCGATGTGCGAGGATTATCGCGCCGGTGCCTATTTCGACTACGATCTCGACAAGGCCGATTTCGAGGCCGGCAAGAAGATCACGATTCCGATGCTGGCGCTGTGGGGCAACGCCGGCGTGGCGCAAGCCGCCGCCACCCCGCTCGACATCTGGAAGCAGTGGGCGACCAACGTGGATGGCATGCCGGTGGATTCGGGGCACTTTCTCACCGAGGAGAACCCGGATGTGACCGCCAAGGCGCTGCGCGAGTTCTTTGCCGCGCCTTAGCGCCGCTCCCGAAAGAAGTCCTTGAGCAGCCGCGCCGCCTCGCTTTCGCCGACCCCGGAATAGACATCCGGGACGTGATGGCAGGTCGGCGAGGTGAAGAACCGCACGCCTGATTCAACCGCTCCGCCCTTGGGGTCGGCGGCGCCGTAATACAGGCGCCTCACCCTTGCAAACGAGATCGCGCCCGCACACATGGTGCAGGGCTCCAGCGTCACGTAGAGGTCGCAGTCGACCAGGCGCTCGCTGCCGATTTTTTTGGCCGCCTCGCGCAGCGCAACGATCTCGGCATGCGCCGTGGGGTCGTAGTCGGTCAGCGTCCGGTTCGCCGCGGTGGCGATGACCTCGTAATTGCGGACCACGACGCATCCGATCGGAACTTCGCCCGCCTTTCCGGCGTTTTCGGCCGTTTTGAGCGCCAAATCCATGAAAGAGGGGGCTTTCAAGCCTCGTATCATCGCCAGAAACCTGCTAGTAGCTGCGCCTTCAGCAGAAGTGCTTACGATTTTGCCTGAGCATGCGGCTCGAGACGAGCGCGCACAATGCTTTCTGGCCACCCCCTGAGTGAGATTATTCATGCCTCGCGACAGCGACAAAGACAACGATTCCCGCGGCCGTCGTGATCGCGGCCCGGCCAAGGGCGGCCGTTCCGGCAAGGCGCGGGGCCCCGAGAAGAAGTTCGCCAAGCGCGGCTTCGAGGGCAAGGGCGACAGCCGCCCGCCCCGCGGCGACCGTGACAGCCGACCGGTCCGCCGCCGCGAGGAGGGCGATGCCCCGCGCCGCGACTTCAGCGACCGTCCGAAGTTCAATCGGGAAGACCGGCCGCGCGGCGAGGATCGTGGCGAGCGCAGCTTCAAGCCGCGTGGCGATCGGCCCTTCAAGCCGCGTGAAGACCGTCCGTTTTCGGATCGTCCGTCGCGCGACGGCGAGAAGCGCCCGTTCAAGCCCCGGGGCGACCGCCCATTTTCTGATCGCCCCTCGCGCGATGGCGAGAAGCGGTCGTTCAAGCCGCGCGGTGATCGCCCGTCCTATGGCCGTGATGACCGTCCGCCGCGCAGGGATCGCGACGATTCCCGTCCGGCCGGCCGAACCGGTGACACGAAGTTTGGCGACAAGCGACCTTACGCGCCGCGTGGCGACCGTCCGGAACGCAAGTTCGATGGCGAGCGAAAGTTTTCGCGCGGCGCACCGGACCGCAATCGCAGCGAGCGCAGCGATTCGAAACCCTGGCAGAAGCGCGATGCGGCCCCACGCGGCGACCGGCCGCCGCGCAAGGACTTCAGCAAGGGTCCGCGCAAGGATTTTGGCGGCAGCGACCGCGGTCAGGACAAGCCTTGGCAGAAGCGCGACGATCGGCAAGGCGGCGGCGACGACCGTCCGCGCTTTTCGCGTTCGCGCGACGATCGTCCATCGGGTGACCGTCCATTCCGCGAGCGGCCCAAATTCGATCGCCCCCGCGATGATCGTCCCAGGTTCGATCGCGGCGGCGATCGCCCGAAATTCGATCGTCCGCGCGAGCGCTCCGAGGGCCGCTCCGACTGGCACGAGCATCCCCGCAGCGAAGCTCGCACCGGCGATCGTCCACGCCGCGAAAACGAGGACGAGAGCAGGATCTTCGAGAAACGTCCCGCCTTCGGCGGTCGCGGCGCCTATCGCGAGCGCGATCGTGATTCCGAGCGGCGGCCGCGCCGCGAGGAAGAGGTCAAGCCGAAGAAAGCTGGCGAGCGTATCGCCAAGGTGCTGTCGCGTGCGGGCCTTGCCTCGCGCCGCGATGCCGAGGAGATGGTCACGCAGGGCCGCGTCAGCGTCAACGGTCGTGTCATCAACTCGCCGGCGCTCGACATCACCTCGAACGATGTCGTCACCGTGGATGGCAAGCCGTTGCCGGAGCGCGAGCGCACGCGGCTGTTCCTCTATCACAAGCCGCGCGGCCTGATGACGACCCATGACGATCCCGAGGGACGTCCGACCGTGTTCGACAATTTGCCCGAAGGTCTGCCGCGGCTGATCAGCGTCGGCCGGCTCGACTTCAACACCGAGGGCCTGCTGCTGCTCACCAATGATGGCGGGCTCGCGCGCACGCTCGAGCTGCCGGACACCGGCTGGCTGCGCCGCTACCGTGTCCGCGCCCATGGCGACGTCACGCAGGCGCAGCTCGACGAGCTGAAGAACGGCATCGAGATCGAGGGCGTCAAATACGGTCCGATCGACGCCACGCTGGAGCGTGACCAGGGCGCCAATGTCTGGCTGGTTTTCGCGATCCGCGAGGGCAAGAACCGCGAAGTGCGCAATGTCTGCGCCCATCTTGGACTCGAGGTGAACCGGCTGATCCGGGTCTCCTACGGCCCGTTCCAGCTCGGCGAGGTCCCCGAGGGCCAGGTCGAGGAGATCAAGTCCCGCGTGCTGCGCGACCAGCTCGGCGAAAAGATCATCGAGAAATCGGGTGCGCAGTTCGACGTGCCGCAGAAATCTGCCTCGCATGAGGGAGACGACGCGCCGCGCGAGAAGAAGCCCGCGAGCAAGCGCGGCGTGATCAACGACCGCAAGGGCCGCCGCGTCCTGGTGCAACGCACCGGCAGCGAGGAAGCGCGCGAGCGCAACGAGGCTGAGGCCAGCGGCTACGGCCCGCCGCGCCGTCCCAAGCGCGGCTATCACGGCAAGCGCGATCTGGCGCCGAAGGAGGACTGACGTTGCGCGTCGTCGGCGGTCGATTGAAGGGGCGCAATCTGGCCTCACCGTCCTCGCGCGACATCCGCCCCACGGCGGACCGCCTGCGTGAGTCCGTGTTCAACATCCTCGTGCACGCCTATGACGATCCGATTGCGGATGCGCGCGTGCTCGATCTCTTCGCCGGCACCGGCGCGCTGGGCATCGAGGCGTCGTCACGCGGCGCGAAATTCGTGCTGTTCGTCGACAACGGCGCGGAAGCGCGCGCCCTGCTGCGGAACAATGTCGAGACGCTGGGCTTGGGTGGCGTGACAAAAGTCTATCGCCGAGATGCGACCGATCTCGGCCCTGCGCATCCGGTCGAGCCGTTCTCGCTGGTGTTCCTCGATCCGCCCTATGGCAAGGGGTTTGCGGAGAAGGCGCTTGCGAGCCTGCGCGACGGCGGCTGGCTGACGCCGGGCGCGCTGCTCGTCGTGGAAGAGGCGAAGGCTGCGCAGTTCGTCACGCCGGAAGGCTTCGAGGAATTGGAGCGGCGCCCTTATGACGACACGGAATTCGTGTTTTTGAAGCGACCGTAATTTCGAATTACCTCCGTCCGAACAGCTTCTCCACGTCGCTCAACTTCAGCTCGACATAGGTCGGGCGGCCGTGATTGCACTGGCCGGAGTTCGGGGTGTCCTCCATCTCGCGGAGCAGGGCGTTCATCTCCTCCGGCCTGAGCCTTCGGCCGGCGCGCACCGAGCCGTGGCAGGCCATGGTGGCGGCGACGTGCATCAGACGGCGCTCCAGCGGCAGCGCCTCGTCCCACTCGGCCATATGCTCGGAAAGATCGCGCAACAGCCCGCCCGCATTGGTCTTGCCGAGCAGCGACGGCGTCTCGCGCACCGCAACGGCACCGGGGCCGAAGGATTCGATCGCGAGGCCGAACGACGCCAGCTCCTCGCTGCGCTCGAGCAGGCGCTCCACCGTGGCCTCGTCCATCTCGACGATCTCGGGGATCAGCAGGATCTGCCGCTGCACGCCGTTGGCAGCCAGCGAGGCTTTCAGCCGCTCGTAGACGATGCGTTCATGCGCGGCGTGCTGGTCGACGATGATGAGGCCATCGCGGGTCTGCGAGACGATATAGGTTTCGTGGATCTGCGTGCGCGCCGCGCCGAGCGGACGGTCGACCAGGTCGCCGGCGGGCTGCGTTTCGATCCGCACGTCCGCACTGGGCGCACCGACGTCGAACGCGGACTGTGCGCGCTCGGCGAAGGCGGGCACGGCGGAGCCATCGAATGACGGCATCGGCGCGACCGGGGCGGATGGCGACGCCCGCCAGTCCCAGCTTGCCGGGCGCGGCGTGAATGCGGGGCGGAACGACGACAGCGCGCTCTCGCCGCTGTTGGCGGCCGTACGCCGGCCCTCCCGTGCAAGCCCTTCCTTCAATCCGTGCACGATCAGCGCGCGGACGAGGCCGGCGTTGCGGAAGCGCACCTCGGTCTTGGCCGGATGCACGTTGGCGTCGACCTCGCGCGGATCGAGCGTGACGAACAGCGCCAGCACCGGATGACGATCGCGCGGCAGATAATCGGCATAGGCCCCGCGTACCGCCCCTAAGATCAGCTTGTCGCGCACCGGGCGGCCGTTGACGAAGAGATATTGCCCAAGCGCGTTGGCTTTGGTCAGCGCGGGCGCTGCGGCATAGCCGGCGACCGCCACGCCCTCGCGCTCGGCATGGACCTCGATGGCATGGCTGCGGAACTCTGCCCCCAGGATGTCGCCGAGACGCGTGAGGCGACCGGCGACGCCGGGCAGTGCGGCAGCCCAGGTCACCGGGGCGCGCTCTTCGCCCGCGAGCGTGAAGGCGATTTCGGGCCGCGCCATCGCGAGGCGCCGCACCACCTCACGGATCGCTTCCGCCTCGGTCCGGTCGGTCTTCAAGAACTTCAGCCGCGCCGGCGTGGCGTAGAAGAGGTCATTGACCTCGACCCGCGTGCCGTGCGCGAGCGCGGCCGGCATGATCTCGGACTTCTCGCCGCCCTCGACATTGAGCGCCCAGGCATGCGGCTCGCTGGCATGCCGCGTGGTGATGGAGAGCCGCGCCACAGAGCCGATCGAGGGCAGCGCCTCGCCGCGGAATCCGAGCGTGCGGATCTGCAGCAGGTCCTCGTCGTCGAGCTTGGAGGTGGCGTGACGCTCGACCGCCAGTGACAGGTCCCTGGCGGTCATGCCGCCGCCGTCGTCGGTGATGCCGATCCGGCGGCGCCCGCCGCCATCGGTAAAGACGTCGATCCGGCTGGCGCCGGCATCGATGGCGTTCTCGACCAATTCCTTGACCACGCTCGCGGGACGTTCGACCACCTCGCCGGCGGCGATGCGGTTGACGATCTGTTCTGGCAATTGGCGGACGGGCATGAGTTCGATTTCAGATTCGGGACGCTATTCTAGGCCGTGTTGCGTCAAAAGCATGTGGTGAGCAACAGGCGCGTGGCGCCCTGGGGAAAAGGGGGGCCTATCGCACTGAAGACATTGGACGATCGCGCCGGTCGCGGGGGCCGTCGTTGACGACCCCGCGAGCCCGAGCGTCGCGTTCGCGGTCCGCAACTTGTTCCGCACCGCCGCATATGAGGAGCACAATTCCGCGAAACCGCCGCGAAATCCCTCAACGATGACCACACGATCCGGATTGCATGGCGACTGCGCCGTTCGGCTCTCTGCGCGATGGGATGGTCCAGTCCAGGCGAACGGCGAAAACACCAACCGCTCATCGCGAACAAAATCCAGGAGAAATGGATGAAGGTAGTGAAGACCTCTGTAATCGCATGCGCTCTTTCCGCACTGCTGGTGGGACCGGTTCTCGCACAAGGCGTATCGTCGGACACCAAGTTGCGTGGCAGCGCGCAGGGCAAGACCATGCAGGGCGGTGCCTCGAGCGGCGATGAAGAGGATCTCGGCGCACAGCAGGGAGCCGCGGGTGAGAAGGTCGGCATGAAGTCGACCAAGGGTACGAAGGGCACGGTCGGCACCACCGGCAGCGCGACGCACAAGGGCACGGCTGACGATTCCGTGTCGGGCGGTGCTGCGACCGGCAAGCGCTACTGACGCAGCCAGCGAAACGGCAAACCTCCGGTCGCATTGCGGCCGGAGGTTTTTTCGTCAATCGGTCAATCCTCGAAATGCCCGCCGCGCTTCGACTTGATGTCGCTGCGGCGCTTCTTGCCCTCGAGCCGGCGCTGCTTGGACCCAAAGGTCGGCTTTGTCGCGCGCCGTGGCTTCGGCCGGATCATGGCTTCGCCGAGCATCTCCGTAAGGCGGTCGATGGCGTCCTGGCGGTTGCGCTCCTGGGTGCGGAAGCGTTGGGCCTGGATCACGATGACGCCGTCCTTGGTCATGCGCTGCCCTGCGAGCCGGGCCAGGCGCAACGCGGCATCCTCCGGCAGCGTCAGTTTGCGGGTGTCGAAGCGCAATTGCGCCGAGGTCGCGACCTTGTTGACGTTCTGCCCGCCGGGGCCGGAGGCGCGGACAAAGCCGATCTCGATGTCGTCCTCGTCGATGACGAGATCGCGGGATATCCGCAGCATGGTGGCACCATTCGTGATGCCCGGACATATCCCGGACGCCTAGGTTCGGCAATGGCGCCCGGAATGCAAATGGCCGGGCGAGCCCGGCCATTTCAGGAAGCGTATGGAAGACGTCAGTTCGACTTCGTCACCGGTGCGGCTGCCGGTTGCGCCGCCGCCTGCGGAGCGCGGCCGACGACGACGGTCAGGAGGCCCTGGCCCCAGAGGCGCTTTGCGGCCGCCTTGGCGTCATCCATGGTGACCGCATCGACGACGGCGTTGCGCTTCTCGATGTAGTCGATCGGCAGCTTGTCCTGCTGATATTGCAGCAGCGCCTGCGCGAGCTTCGAGGAGGTATCGAGCGCCAGCATCTGCGAGCCCTTGAGGTAGGACTTGGCCTCATCGAGCTCCTTCTGCGTCGGGCCTTCCTCGGCGATCCGACGCACTTCCTTGTCGATGGCGTCGATGGTGTCGCCTGCGCGGTCGGCGCGAGTGCCGGTATTGCCGATGAAGACCGCCGAATGCTCCATCCAGAGCAGCGATTCGAACACCGAATAGGCCAGCCCGCGCTTCTCGCGCACCTCGCGATAAAGCCGCGAGGACAACCCGCCGCCGCCGAGGATGTGGTTGACGACATAGGCCGCCATGAAGTTCGGATCGCTGCGCTTCACCCCGGGGCCGCCGAAGGTGATCACGGTCTGGGGAACGTCGAGCGTCACGAAGGCGCGTTGCGGCGGCTTGGCGGCCTCGACGTCGGGGACCGGCACGAGATTGGCCTTGGCGGGCAGGCTGCCAAACGTGTGGTCGAGCAGCTTACCGAGCGTATCGGGATCAACGTCGCCAACCACCGCGATCTTCAGCGTGTCCTTGGCGAGCACGCGGCCGACATAGTCCTTCATGTCGGCGATCGTGATGGTCGGAACGCTGTCGAGGTTGCCGTTGGACTGCCGGCCGTAGGGATGTTCGCCGAAGGCGACTTCCAGGAATTTGCGGCTCGCCAGCGAGGTCGGGTTGGTGGTCTCGCGGCGCAGGCCCGAGATTACCTGCGAGCGAATGCGTTCGACATCGGCGGTTTCGAAATGCGGCGAGGTCAGCGCGCTCCGCAGCAGGTCGAAGGCCTCGTCCTTGTTGTCGCGCAGCATGCGCAGGCTGCCGCGGAACGTGTCGCGGGTGGCGGAGAAGGAGAGCTCGATGGCGCGGCGGTCGAGCCGCTCATGGAAGGTCTTGGAATCGAGATCGCCGGAGCCTTCGTCGAGGAGATCGCCAACCAGATTGGCGACGCCCGACTTGTCCTTGGGATCCTGTGCCGAGCCGCCGGCAAAGGAATATTCCATGGCGATCAGCGGCACGGTCGCGTCCTGCACGAACCAGGCCTCGATGCCGCCCGGCGAGGTCAAATGCTGGATCTTTGCAGCCGCCTGCGACGGCGAGACGGTAGCGAGCGCGAGTGCCGCGCCGGTGGCAAAGGAGAACGCAACGCGTCGAAGGAAGGGATAGGTCACGAACGCTTCTCCTCGCGTTTGGTGGTCGCGGTGTCCTTGATCAGATAGCCTGTCACTGAGCGCTTCTTCTCGAGCCATTTCTGCGCGACGGTGCGGACCTGCTCGGCGGTGACCGCGCGGATGCGATCTGGCCAGCTCCGGATGTCCTCGATCGACAGGCCCGTGGTCAGTGCGCCGCCATACCAGCGTGCCAGCACCGCCTGGTTGTCCTGGGCGTAGATCGCCTCGGCGATGAGCTGGGTCTTGACCCGCTCGAGATCCTCGGCACGGATCGGATTCTGCGCGATGTCGGCAATGACGCCGTCGACCACCTGCTCGATCTCGGCGAAGCTGACGCCGGATTTGGGCGAAGCCGAGATCGCGAACTGGGTCGGGTCGAGCGAGATGCTCGAATAACTGGCGCTGGCGGAGACCGCGAGCGGCTTGTCGACCACGAGCGCACGGTAGAGATAGGAATTGTTGCCGCTGCCCATTAGCTGCGCCAGCACGTCGAGGGCCGCGCTTTCGCCGGCCGCAGCCGTGGTCGCCGAGGGCACCAGGTAATAGCGCCGCAAGCCGGGTTGCTCGACGCGCGGATCCGCCAGGGTCACGGTGCGCGGCGCCGCGGGCGCCGGCTCCTGCGGGCGGACACGGCGGGCCGGGATCGCGGGTTGGGCCGGGATGGACCCGAAATTGCGCTCCACCAGCGGGCGGATGTCGGCGGCCTCGACGTCGCCGGCGATCACCAGGATCGCGTTGTTCGGCGCATAGAAGCGGCGGTAGAAGGCGAGCGCATCCTCGCGATCGAGCTTCTCGATCTCCTGGTGCCAGCCGATCACCGGCCGGCCGTAGGGATGGTTGAGATAGAGCGCGGCCATGATCTGCTCGTTCAGCCGCGCGTCCGGATTGTTGGCGACGCGCATGTTGTATTCTTCGAGCACCACGTCGCGCTCGGGCAGCACGTTCTCGTCCTTGAGGATCAGGCCGGTCATGCGGTCGGCCTCGAACTCCATCATGGTCGGCAGCTGCTCTTTCGGCACGCGCTGGTAGTAGTTCGTGTAGTCGACCGAGGTCGAGGCGTTCTCGTTGCCCCCGACGCGGAGCACGGTCTGGGAGAATTCGCCGACCGGATGCTTCGATGTGCCCTTGAACATCAGGTGCTCGAGGAAGTGCGCGAGCCCGGACTTGCCCGGCGTCTCGTCCGCCGAGCCGACCTTGTACCAGATCATTTCCGTGACGACGGGCGTGCGGTGGTCGGGAATCACCACGACCTGCATGCCGTTTCCAAGCGTGAAGCTGGCGGGCGGAGCCGATGTCACCGTGGTCTGCGCAAGAGATGCGCCGGCCGTGAGGACACTCGTCGAAAGCAGCGCGGCAAGGAGGCGGGCAGCCGATCGGTAAGAGGACATCATGATCCTTATGAAAGGCCGAGCCCGGATGTCCGGCTCGGAGGCACGGCATGGTACACCGTGCGGCAAACGCTTCGCGTCACGAAGCAGAGAACTCAACTCGGGCGCAAGTTACTGATAAGCAATTAAAGACCGCGTCCGGCGCGCACGAGCCGTCGGCGCGGGACCGCGTCTGTCGGGATATCGCAAAGTGACAGGAGCGTTATTGTTCCTTGTCCTTCCCGGACATGATGTCGAAATAGGTCCGCCTCGTCTTGTCCTCTCCGGCGCCATAGGCGTAGCTCGGCGACGGCGTCTGGTAGCCCGGCGGCGGCTCGACCAGCGACTGGCGCGGCGGCTCGGTCGTGAATTGCTTGGCCTCGCCCTTGTTGTTCGACATCATGCCCCATAGACCGCCGGTGAAACCGAGCTGAGCGGGGCTGAGCGACGGGTTACCGTTGGTGCCCGGCTGGATGGGGTCGTTGCTCGTGCGCTCGGGTGCAGCTGTTCTGCCGACCTCCATCTCGGCGGGCGACAACGTCCGGCCTGCCTGCCAATTCTCCGTCGCCTTGACGGCCTTTTTCCGCTGGGCGATGGCCTCCTTGCGGCGCTTTTCGTCCGGGTCCTTCGGCCAGTTCGGCGCGTTCTTGGCTTCGGTGCCGGCGGGCGGCGGCAGGTCGAGCTTGGGCGGTACCACCAGCGGCGACCGCTCACGGTACTCAATACCCTTCTTCTCCATGCTCTTGGCGCCGATGCCCGACATCAGATTGTCGATGAGCTTCTCTTCGAAGGTCATATCGTCATCGTCCTCGCCGTCGTCACCGGCGCGGGCAGCGCCAGCCGACATGACGAGACCGATGCCGAGTGCGACAGCGGACAATTTCAACGCCCGCCAGAACCCCTGCCGGGGGTCTCCAACCATCGAATTGCTGGTCTTCGAGCTGCGCATCACTGTACCTGTTCCAAATTGTGGCAGTTTGCCGCTCTCGCGCGGCATAATCCCTCGCAAAAACAAGGTTCCGCCTGCCGGTCCGTATCGGCCGGGATCAGGGCGCTTTTGCGGCGGGTACCCCCAGGAAGGAATCATACAATAGCGCCGCCACGCCAGCAACGATGGCCACGTCCGCGAGGTTGAACACGTACCAGTTATAGGTATTTCCGCCGATCTCGACGTGGAACAGGGCGAAATCGACCACCGCGCCATAGGCGAGGCGATCGATCCCATTGCCGATGGCGCCGCCGATGATCAGGCCGAGCGCGATGGTTGCCAGCAGGGTGTGCGAGCGGGCCATCCAGATCGCCAGCGCAACCACGGCGAGGACCTTCACGGCCATCAGCGCCAGTTGCGCAGCCTGGCCGTCGTTCTGGAGCCAGCCGAAGCTGATGCCGATGTTCCAGGCCAGCACCAGGTCGAAGAACGGCGTCACCTCGACCGCGCCGCGACGGGCGAGGTCGAACACGTTCAGGAGCCAGAGCTTTGAGGCCTGATCGGCCACCAGCGTGAGCAGGGCCGCGAGGATGCCGGCGCGGAGCGGGGTCATGCAGGGGAGATCTCTATATCCACTACAAACACCGCCGTCGTCCCGGCGAAGGCCGGGACCCATATTCCGAGGCGGAAGTTGTTTGAGGGACTCGTGGTCATCAGCCTTCGCTGCAATCGGCGGTCGTGGTTATGGGTCCGGGCCTCCGCCGGGACGACACGAAGTTAGACACTCACCCCCAGCGCCTTCCATTCGCGCAGCGCCTTGGCGTCGCGCGGGGTGACGTCGGGGTATTCGGGGTCTTCACCCACCGTCGGCGAAATCTTCCAGGAACGGGCGCATTTGGTGCCGACCGCCTTCTCCACCACGACAGCGATGCCGGGAACGGCATCGAGACGGAATGCGGAAGGCGGCGCCTCGTCCTCGCGCACCTCGTAGTTCGAGGTGATGCAGATCTCGGCGAGGTCGGTGTCGAACAGCGTCGCAAGCATGTCGCGGTCGGCGACATAGATCACCGGCGAGGCCTCCAGCGACGAGCCGATGTTCTTGGCGGCGCGTTCGAGCTCCAGCGCACCGGTGACGACGCGGCGGACGTTGCGGATCGCTTCCCACTTCGCGGCGAGCTTGTCGTCGCGCAGGCTTTCGAGGTCGTCGGGAAACTGCGTCAGGTGCACCGAGGGCTCGGCGCCGGGCCTGTACATGCGCCAGGCTTCCTCCGCGGTGAAGCTGAGGATCGGCGCCAGCCATTTCAGGATCGAGCTGCACAACAGATCGATCGTGGTCAGCGCCGCCTTGCGCGTCGGCGAGGAGGGCGGATCGCAATACAGCGTGTCCTTGCGGATGTCGAAATAGAACGCGGAGAGCTCACTGTTCAGGAATGCGGACAAGGTTGCGACCACCGTCTTGTAGTCGAACTCCTGATAGGCCTTGCGGACGACGGCAGCACGGACCGCGAGCTCGTGCAGCATCAGCCGTTCGAGCTCAGGCATGTCGGCGGGTGCGACTGCGTCGGCGGGCTTGTAGTGATCCAGCGTTCCCAGCATCCAGCGCACGGTGTTGCGCAGCTTGCGATAGGTCTCGATGGTGTTCTTCAGGATCTCCGGGCCGATGCGCTGGTCGTCGGCATAGTCAGTGGCGCAGACCCACAGGCGCAGGATATCCGCGCCCGAATCCTTGATCACCTTCTGTGGCTCGACGGTGTTGCCGATCGACTTCGACATCTTGCGGCCGTTCTCGTCGAGCGTGAAGCCGTGGGTGAGCACGATGTCATAGGGCGCGCGGCCGCGCGTGCCGGCGCTCTCCAGCAGCGAGGAATGAAACCAGCCCCGATGCTGGTCGCTGCCTTCCAGATACATCACGGTGTCGTCGCCGCCATCGACCTTGCGGACGATGTTGCCGAGCTGCGGGAAGTTCTGGCGGTCCTCGAGCACGAAGGCGTGCGTCGAGCCGGAATCGAACCAGACGTCGCAGATGTCGTCGATCTTCTTCCAGTCTTCGCTCGCGCGCGATCCAAGGAAGCGCTCGCGGGCGCCTTCCATGTACCAGGCGTCGGCGCCTTCCTCCATGAAGGCCTCGGCGATGCGCTGGTTGACGATCTCGTCCTGCAGGATCTCGGCCGAGCCGTCGCTCTTCTCGCGCACGAACACGGCGATCGGAACGCCCCAGGCGCGCTGGCGCGAGATCACCCAGTCCGGACGGTTGGCGATCATACCGTTGATGCGGTTCTCACCCGACGGCGGCACCCATTGCGTGACCGAGATCGCATGCAGCGCGCGGGCCCGCAGTGTATCGCCCTTCTTGGCATGGCCATCTTCGCTGATGTCCTTGTCCATCGCGATGAACCATTGCGGCGTGTTGCGGAAAATGACCGGCTTCTTCGAGCGCCAGGAATGCGGATATTGGTGCTTGAGGCGGCCGCGCGCGAGCAGCTTGCCGGCCTCGATCAACGCCTTGATCACGGCCTCATTGGCATCGCCCTTCTCGCCCTTGTCGTTGAGCACGCGCTTGCCGGTGAAGCCGGGGGCCTGCGCGGTATAGGCGCCGTTCTCGTCGACAGTGTAGGGGATCGCGGTCGAGATGCCGCGTTCATCGAGCTCGCGGGTATTGGCCATCCAGACGTCGAAGTCCTCGCGGCCGTGGCTCGGCGCGGTGTGCACGAAGCCGGTGCCGGTATCGTCGGTGACATGCTCGCCGGCGAGCAGCGGCACGATAAACGCGTAACCGCCATCGAGGCCGCGCAAGGGATGAGCGCACTCCACGGCGTCCAGCGTATCGCCGGGAATGTCGCGCAGCTTCTCATAGGCGGTGACGCGCGCCTGCTTGAACACCTCTGCGGCAAGCGCATCGGCCAGGATCAGGAGATCGCCGGTCTTCGCCCAATTGTCCGCGGCCGCATCCGTCACCTTGTAGAGGCCGTAGGCGATCTTCGGTGAGAACGAGATCGCGCGGTTGCCGGGCAGTGTCCAGGGCGTGGTGGTCCAGATCACGACCGAAGCATTGGCGAGCGCACCATGTGCCGGGGACGTGACGGGAAACTTCACCCACACCATGTCGGAGGTGTAGTCCTCGTACTCGACCTCGGCCTCGGCGAGCGCGGTCTTCTCGACCACGCTCCACATCACCGGCTTGGAGCCGCGATACAGCGTGCCGTTGGCGGCGAACTTCATCAGCTCGCGCGCGATCTGCGCTTCGGCCGGATAGCTCATCGTCTGGTAGGGATGATCCCAGTCGCCGATGATGCCGAGCCGCTTGAACTCCTCGCGCTGCACGTTGATCCAGTGTGTCGCATAGGCGCGGCACTCTTTACGGAACGCCACCATCGCGGCGGAGTCGCGGAAGTCGGGCTTCTGCTTGCCCTTGGAACGGTAGTTCTCTTCCTCGATCTTCCATTCGATCGGCAGGCCGTGGCAGTCCCAGCCAGGCACATAGTTGGAGTCGAAGCCGAGCATCTGCTGGCTCTTGGTCACGACGTCCTTGAGGATCTTGTTCAGCGCGTGCCCGATATGGATGTTGCCATTGGCGTAGGGCGGGCCGTCATGCAGCACGAATTTGGCGCGGCCCTGGGCTTGCTGGCGCAGTCTGTCGTAGAGGCCGATGTCGTTCCAGTATTTCAGCAGCTCCGGCTCGCGCTGCGGCAGGCCGGCGCGCATCGGGAATTCGGTCTGCGGCAGGAACAGGGTTCTCGAATAGTCTTTGGCTTCGGATTTTTGGGACTTTTGTGGCTTGTCGGACATGAGGCTGACTGGCTCGGAAGGGCGCGGGAACGGATGGCGATGCGGAATCGCGGGTGAAACGACAACATCCCGGTCTTGCGCCGAGCCGAAGGCTCAGGCGGAAGCCGGGCCGCTAATCCCTATGATGCGCCGCGCAAACATGGGCTCTCCATAGCAGGGGGCTAAGGGAAGCGCAAAAGGTTCGGGGGGCCGGTTTCCGGCCTCAATCGATGATGCCAAGCCGCGGAAACGCGTCCGGGGCGGCGGCGAGCATGGCGCGGGCGCGGGCGGAATCGTCGTCCATCTGGCGGATCAGGGCATCCAGGCCGTCGAATTTCAGCTCCTCGCGGATGAAGCCGATAAAGGCGCAGTCGAGCGTCTGTCCGTAAAGATCGCCCTTGAAGTCGAACAGGAAGATTTCCAGCAGCGGCGCGCCGTTATCGAAGGTCGGGCGGCGGCCGAAGCTTGCCACCCCGTCCAGCCGCTCCGCGCCGCGGCCGACCCGCACCGCATAGATGCCGTGCTTGAGGCCGCAATTGGCATCGAGGCGGATATTGGCGGTGGGATAACCGAGGTCGCGGCCGCGCTTCTCGCCGTGGATGACCTCGCCGGTGATGAACCAGGGCGCGCCGAGCATGGCCGTGGCCTCGTCGATCTGGCCTTCTGCGAGCGCGATCCGGATCGCGCTGGACGAGACCGGCCGCTCGTCGATGTCGACATGCGGCTGCACGTCGACCTCGATGCCGAGCCGGGGCGCCTCGCTGACGAGGAGGCTCGGCGAGCCGACGCGACCCTTGCCGAAGTGGAAGTCGTAGCCGACGGCGATTCCGCCGATGCCCAGGCGCCCGATCAGGTCATGGTGAATGAAGTCTTGCGCGCTGGTCCCGGCGCGGGACTTGTCGAAGGTCATGACCACGGCGCCGTCAAGTCCGGTGCCGGCCAGAAGCCGCAGCTTGGCACGCTCGTCCGTCAGGCGGAATTGCGGGGTGTTGGGGCTGAAAAACCGCCGCGGATGCGGCTCGAAGGTCAATGCCAGCGCAGGGCGGCCATGGATCCTGGCCATTTCCAGGGCTGCGGCGATCACGGCGCGATGGCCGAGATGAACGCCGTCGAAATTGCCCATGGCGACCACGGCCCCCCTTGCAATGGCGGAGTCCGGCGTGGTGTCGCGGATAACGGTAAAATGCGGAGCCATCAGGGGAATTCTCGAACCGGCGGGGCCGGCCGGGACCGTGGCGCGACGGGCCGGATGAAGTCAAGCGGGAGGGGGGCGGCCGCATCGAAGGTGATTTCAGTCCACCGGGGGCGTTCCCAGTTAACGCGCTGTTTAACGCCTTGGTGCTAGTCCTTGGAGCGTGGAACCGCGGGGCTCCGGCCCGGCAGGTCCGATCGTAATATTTCCTGGGTTTGCGTTGGGGGAGTCGAGATGGCGGTTGATTTGTCGATGTCGGTTCTGGTGGTTGACGACTACAGCACCATGATCCGTATCATCAGGAACCTCCTGAAGCAGCTTGGCTTCGAGAATATCGATGATGCAAGCGACGGTTCGGCAGCGCTGAACAAGATGCGTGGCAAGAAGTACGGTCTCGTGATTTCCGACTGGAACATGGAGCCGATGACGGGTTACGACCTGCTGCGCGAAGTGCGCGCGGATCCGAACCTCGCCACCACGCCCTTCATCATGATCACGGCCGAATCAAAGACCGAGAACGTGATCGCGGCCAAGAAGGCCGGCGTGAACAACTACATCGTCAAGCCGTTCAACGCGGCGACGCTGAAGACCAAGATCGAGGCGGTCTTCCCGGACATGGCGAGCGCGTAAGGCGCGCTCGAAGCCATCGGTTGAATTCGGAAGGCCCGGGCGGTTGTCCTGGGCTTTCTGCGTCTGGTTCGTCGTTCTGGAATCGATGCCCGATATCAAGCCGGAATGACGATCAACTCGCTACCACTTCAGTTCGCGCATCAGCGCCTTTGGCGGATGGCCGAACAATTCCAGCACCGAAGCCGGGTCGAGCTGGTCGAGACCCTCGAACTCCTCGGCATGGATGCCGCGGGTCACGAATAGGCAATCGATGCCGAACTCGCGCGCGCCGGTGAGGTCGGTCCGGACGGAATCGCCGATCGCGAGCACCTTTTTGCGGTCGATCTGGTGGCCCTGGCGTTCGCCGGCGAGCGCCATCGCGCGCTCGTAGATCGGCCGGTGCGGCTTGCCGTAGAAGATCACCTCGCCGCCGAGCTCGCGATAGAGCTCCGCGATCGCGCCGGCGCAATAGATCAGGCGGTCGCCGCGTTCCACCACGATGTCGGGGTTGGCACAAACCAGCGTCAGCTTGCGCTCGCGCGCCTTCAGCATCATGCCGCGATAGTCTTCCGCCGTCTCGGTCTCGTCGTCATAGAGACCGGTGCAGACGATGTAGTCTGCCTCCTCCAGCGGCGCGGTCACCGCATCGAGGCCGCGATAGATCGAGTTGTCGCGCTCGGGGCCGAGCCAGAACATCTTGCGGCCGGGATGGTCGGCGACATAGAGCCGCGTCAGGTCGCCTGACGACACGATCGCGTCGTAGGTCTCGTCGGCGACGCCGAGCTTGCGCAATTGACGCTGCACGGAGTCGGCCGGGCGCGGCGCGTTGGTGATCAGGATGACCGTACCGCCGCGGCTGCGATAGGTGTGCAGCGCGTCGCAGGCTTCGGGGAAGGATTCGAGGCCGTTATGGACCACGCCCCAGATGTCGCTGAGCACGACGTCCACGCCCGCCACGAGTTCACGCAGGCTTTCAGCGAAATGCAGCGTGGTCATGATGCGTGCGGCCGATCAGATGCGGCGCGCGAGCGCGGCGTTGCCGGTGACGCGCTGTGGCGCAGACGCAGCCGATGTCGCGCCCGAGCTGGGTATGCCGGAGCCATTGGATCCCTGAGTGTCCTGTGCCTGGTTCGGCGCGGCGGTAGCAGATGACCCCTCCGGCCGCAATGGCCGGGGCGGCGCGAACAGGAACCCCTGGCCGAACCGCACGTCATAATCGAGCAGGTCGATCACGGCGCGCTCGCCCTCGATCCGCTCGGCGATCAGATCGATGCCGAAGCGGCCGAGCAGGTCGGAGAGGTCGGACGGGTGGATGTCCGAGGTCGAAGCCTGCCTGGGGTCGAGCAGGAGCGAGGCCGGCACCTTGATGAAGCGCACGCCGCGATCGGCGAGCTCGCGCGGTTCGATCCGCAAATCGGTGACATGGTCGATCGAGAAACGGAAGCCACGCTGGGCGAGCGCGGCGAGATTCTCGGTCTCGGCCAGGCCGAGATTGCGGAAGGTCGATTGCTTGAATTCCAGCACCAGCGAGGGCGCCAGCGCCCGGTTGGCCTCGAGGAAATCGAGGTATTGCGCGAAGGTCGTGGAATTGCCGAGCGTGGAAGCCGCGACGTTGCAGAACACGCCGACCTCCTTGTTGCGTACCATCAGGCGTCGCAGCACCTGCACGCACCGCAGCATCACCATGTTGTCGATGCGCCCGATCAGGCCGGAGGCCTCCGCAATGCTGATGAACTCCTCGGCCGCGACCAGCTGGTCACGCTCGTCGCGCAGGCGCGTCACGGCCTCGTAGAAGCGGACCTTGCGCTGCGGCAGCGTCACCATCGGCTGGAGGAAGATGTCGATGCGGTTCTCGTCGATCGCGTTGCGGAGCGTCGCCAGCAATTGGGTCTGGTTGCGGCCGTTGGCGGTCTGAACCGGATTGGCGCTCTGGGTCTGGATCGCCGGTGCCGCCGGCCGTGGCGTCGGCGCGGGTGCCGGGGGAGGGGCAGCCGACCGCTCCTCTTCGAACGGGGCCATCAGGTCGAGCGACGCGTCCTGCTCCTGCCTTGCGACCGGAGCTGGGGCCGGGAGCGGCGCGTTGCCGGCCATCAGATCCTCATGAGCCGAGACGGTGGTGGCGAGCTGCCTGACCAATCCGCCGAGCTCGTTGATCTCGCCGACCACCGCCTGAATGCGGTCTGAGTTGGCCGAATTGGAGGAGGCGATGCGTGCTTCGATCGTGGCAAGCCGGCGGCCGAACTCGGCGACCTGGCGGGCGAGATCGGCGGTGCCGCGCGAAAGGTCGGCGATCTGGCCGCCGACGTCGCTGCGGTCGCGCAACCGCATCGACACTGCATTGTAGAGGATCAGGAAGGTCAGCGCCGTTAGCGCCACGATCGCGGATTCGGTTCCGCTGATGCCGGCGACCGCGTAGAGCACGAGCCCGAGCGAGGCCGCGACCAGAACCATGCAGATGGCGATGAAGATCGTCGAAATACGAATCATGCCGCGCGTTACGCCTCAAGAGCTGACTGCCTGACCGGGAAAACACGGGTGGCGTCTCGAACCCGTCACGCCGCATGCTCCCCCAAGCGGCATGAGCTTAACATCATTGTTGATTCGAGGGGATAGCGACCCAATCGCGGACTCAGGATGGCGCCGCAGCGCCGACCGTGTCGGCCGAGACGGCCTCGCGGGTGCCAAGCGGCTTGGGTGCCCCGGTGGTCGTGTCGCGCAGGGTCTGCCGTTCGATCTCTGAATTCAGCTCGGCCCCAAACATGATGACGATCGCCGACATCCACATCCACATCATCAAGCCGATCGCAGCGCCGAGCGAACCGTAGGTCGCATTGTAATTGGCGAACTCCGAAAGGTACCAGGACAGCAGCGCCGAGCCGGCGATCCAGAGGATCGCGGCCGCCACCGCGCCGAGGCTCAGCCATTGCCAGCGCGGGGCATCGCGGCTGGGCGCGAAGCGGTAGAGGACGGCGAGCGCCGCAAGGAGAATGACGAACAGCACCGGCCATCGCGCCAGCGCCACGATCAGCTTGCTTTCGGGCGCCATGCCGAGGTGGTTGAGCGCGAGCGGGAAGGCGACGACGGCGCCCACCATCAGCAGCAGGGCAACGATGCCACCGACCGTGAAGGCCAGCGAGACCGTGTTTAGCCGGATGAAGCTGCGCTTTTCACGCTCCTCATAGGCGACGTTGAGGGCATCGAAGATGGCTTTGACGCCGGCATTGGCGCTCCAGATCGCGAGCACGAGGCCAAACAGGAAGGTGACACCAAGCGTCGCACCGCCGTGCGACACGACGCGCGCCACCTGGTCCTCGACGATCTGGAACGCACCCTCGGGCAGCATCATCGCGAGCGATTGCAGGTTGGAACTGATTGTCGAGGGATCGGCGAACAGGCCATAGAATGAAACCAGAGCTGTGATGGCGGGAAAAATCGCGAGCAGCCCGAAAAAGACGACGCCACCGGCGGTCGCGAGCAGGCGATCCTCGTCGATGCGCTGATAGGTGCGCCAGAGGATGTCCTTCCAGCCTGCCCACGGGATTGCGAACGGGCTTTTCGCGCGGCGGCCGCGGCCGGGCTGCGAGGCTGCGCCCGTCGGGCTCGTTTCCGGCGAATTCGCCTCGCCGTTGCGGTGGTCTTGCGGAGGTCCCGCCCTGACCAGGCCAGAATCCTGGAAATACCGTTCCGCGGTGAGCACGAACACGGTCGTGGCTGCCACTAACAGCCAGCGGTCGAATTGCTCGGCGCGCCGCATACGCATTTTTAGGTATCCGCTCGGTGGCCGTGACGCCGCCGGCGCGCTGCCGTGAGCCCGACCAGCCCAACGGCCGCGAGCATCAGCCCGAGTTGCACGGGCCGGTTGGACCGAGCCGGCCACGTGCTGCCGCCATGTCCTCCTTCATGTCCGCGTTCGCCCGGCGCGAGCGGCGCCAGGGGAATTGTGGTCGCGACCTCCTTCACCGCCTCCTTCACCGTTCCGCGCGGGATGCGCGGGGTGGCGATAGCCACGCGCAGGCGGCTGGCAAGCGGCACGATCGGCTTGGTCTTGCGCTTCATCTGGGCCATGGCCACGCCGGCGCAGGCGGCGGCCAGGACCAGGAGCACGCCGCCGACGGCGCCGAACCCCCAGAATTGCCCGTAATGGATTGCAATCCAGCGGTACAGGGCAATTAGGCCGACGAAGAAGGCTGCGACGACAAACAAGCCCGCAACCGCGAGCAGTCCGGCCGCAGCCGCATACGACGTCATGCGGCCCGTGGCCTGGTTGCTCCGGTCACGGGCATAGGACTGGGCAGCGCGCTTGAGATGGTTGAGCTTGAGCGCGACGCCGGCGCGCAGCAATTCGCCCGATGGCGCAAGCATGCGGTTATCCTCCGAGTGCGAGAAAATTCGTCGGGGGATGAACGTGGCGGTATTTGACTTGTTCCGACGAGGTCTGCCCGCCGTGATGGATCAGCCGAGATCGGCGGCCGCGATCCAGAACACTTCGCCCTCTGAGTCCTCGGTGTCGAGCCAGAGCAGCGGTAATTCAGGAAAGGCCTCGTCGACCAGTTCGCGGCCGCGTCCGATCTCGCAGATCAGCCCGCCATCCGGCGTCAGGTGGTCGGGCGCGTCGCGCAGGATCCGGCGCACCACGTCGAGACCGTCGGCGCCGCCGTCAAAGGCGAGCTTCGGCTCGGCCCGGCACTCCGGCGGCAGCGCCGCCATGCCTTCGGCATCGACATAAGGCGGGTTGGTGATGATCAGGTCGTATTTGGTGTCACCGAGCGGGGCGAACAGGTCGCCGCGATGCAGGCTGATCCGGTCATCGAGCCCGTATTCGCCGACATTCCGTCTGGCGACGTCGATCGCGCCCTTGGAGATATCGACGGCGTCGATCGTGGCGTTCGGAAAATGATGCGCGGCGAGGATCGCGAGGCATCCCGATCCCGTGCAGAGATCGAGCACGCGCTCGACGGCGCTGGGATCGTCGATCAGCGAGCCGGCTTCGCCGTCGCCGCCGAAATGCGACTCCAAGAGCTCGCCGATGAAGGAGCGGGGAACGATGACGCGCTCGTCGACATAGAACGGCAGGCCGCGCATGTAGATCTTGTTGACGAGATAGGCGGCCGGTTTGCGCGTGGTGACGCGCTGATGAATGAGATCGATGATGATCCTGCCCTCGGCGGCCGTGACGCGCGCGTTGGCAAAAATCTCGAACTGCTCGGGATGCAGATGCAGGGCTTCACAGACCAGGAAGGCCGCTTCCGCGACCGGATCGGGCGTGCCATGGGCAAAGGCAAGCTTGGCCTCATTGAAGCGGCTCACCGCATAGCGGACAAAATCGATCGGCGTGAGAAGCTCGCCGCGGCCCACTTTCGCGAGCTTTGGCGCGGCGCGGCCGCGCACGCTCTTTTTGGTCGTTGTTGCCATCAGGATCGGGTCCAGCGTGCGGTCGCTTCGTCGTCGCGAGCCTGGGCCTCGACCCAGCCGGTGCCGGTGGCGCTCTCTTCCTTCTTCCAGAACGGCGCGTTGGTCTTGAGATAATCCATCAGGAACTCGGCTGCCTGGAACGCGGCCTGGCGGTGCTGCGAGGCGGTCAGCACCAGCACGATGTTCTGGCCGGGCATGAAACGGCCGACGCGATGGATCACCGTGACGCCGTTGAGAGGCCAGCGCGAGGTGGCCTCGTCGGCATGGCGCCTGATCTCTTCCTCGGCCATGCCGGGATAATGCTCGAGCGAGAGCGCGGCGATCTTCGCGCTGTCCTCGTCGCCGCGGCAGATGCCGGAAAAGCTCACGACCGCACCGATATCGGTGCGGTTCCCGGTCAACACCGCGATCTCGCGCGCGATGTCGAAATCGTCTTGCTGGATACGGATGGTGACCGGGCAGGTGGTGACGGGCATGGCCTAGCCGCCGGTCATCGGCGGGAAGAACGCGATCTCGCGAGCGCCCGCGATCGCGGCGTCCGACTTGACGTGGGCATGGTCGATCGCGGCGCGGATCACCTTCGGCTTCTCAAAGGCGTAGGCGTAGGCTTCGCTTTGGCCGGACAGCCAGGCGATCAGCTCTTCCACGGTGCGCACGGTTGCGGGCGGCTCGATGGTCTCCTCGGCCTTGCCGACGCGCTCGCGCACCCAGGCGAAGTACTTCACCTTCATCCCTCATCCTCCTTGATGAGGTGATGGATGCCGGCGCCGAAATAATCGTAGCCGGTGTACATGGTGAGGATCGCCGAGGCCCAGAGCAGCGCCAGCCCGATCATCGAGACCATGGGCACCACCTCATCGCCGGCCGGACCAGCCAGCAGGAAGCCGATGGCGATCAGCTGAACCGTCGTCTTCCACTTCGCAAGCTTGGTCACGGGCACGCTGACGCGCAGCGCGGCAAGATATTCCCGCAGGCCCGAGACCAGGATCTCGCGGCACAGGATCACGATGGCGGCCCACAGCGACCAGCCGTGAATGATGCCGTCGGCGGCCAGCATCAGCAGGCACGAGGCGACCAGAAGCTTGTCGGCGATCGGATCGAGCATGCGGCCGAACGCCGATTGCTGATTCCAGATTCGCGCGTAATAGCCGTCGAGGTAATCGGTGACCGCAGCCGCGATGAAAATGGCGACCGCAACCCAGCGCAGCCACAGCGGGCCGTCCATGATCGACTGTGCGTAGATGCACCCGACCACGACCGGGATCGCGGCGATCCGGCCGTAGGTCAGGATGTTCGGGAGGGACATCGCGCGGCTGGTGGTCCCTCGTGTCGTGGCGATGTTCATCCGTCCTACCAATACCGCTGCAGCCTGAAGGTCAACCGTTCCGCTCCCCAAATGGGGTGCGGGATGCGACGACCATATGACCGCGGCCCCCCTTTATTTCACCCCGGCTGGGGATGGAAATACTCGAAAATCCTGCGAGCGCTCTCGGCGCTCACCCCCGGAACCTTGCCGAGATCGGTGATCGAAGCCCGTTCGATCTCCTTCAGGGTTCCGAAATGGTGCAGCAAGGCACGTTTGCGTGACGGACCGATGCCCGGAATCTCCTGCAAGCCGGCCTCGCGGATATCCTTCTTGCGCAGCTTGCGGTGCGAACCGATGACGAAGCGGTGCGCCTCGTCCCGCAGCCGCTGGATGAAATAGAGCACGGGGTCGCGCGGCTCCAGCTTGATCGCCTCGCGCTCCGGCATGAACAGGGTCTCGCGGCCGGCATCCCGGTCCGGCCCCTTGGCCACCGACATCAGCGCCACCTGGGTCAGGCCGAGATTTGCAAAGATTTCCCGGACGGCGTTGAGCTGGCCGCGGCCGCCGTCGATGATCACGAGATCGGGCCATTGCGGGAAGTCGTCGTCCTTGGTTTTGGCCGCGCCCTCTTCGGGTGGATTGATCAGGCGCTTGAAACGGCGCTCCAGCACTTCGCGCATCATGGCGAAGTCGTCGCCCGGCGTGATCCCTTCCGACTTGATGTTGAACTTGCGGTACTGGTTTTTCACAAAACCGTCTGGGCCGGCGACGATCATGGCGCCGACTGCGTTGGTACCCTGGATATGGCTGTTGTCGTAGACCTCGATCCGCTTCGGCGCATGTGTCAGGCTCAGGGTCGTGGCCATGGCGTCCAGCAGGCGGCTCTGCGTCGCGGTGTCCGCGAGCTTGCGGCCCAGGGCCTCGCGCGCGTTGGTGAGCGCGTGGGTGACGAGCTCCTTCTTCTCGCCGCGCTTCGGCGTGGACACCTCGACCTTGCGGCCGGCCTTGATCGACAGCGCGTTGCCGAGCAGCTCGCTCTCCTCGATCTCGTGCGAGAGCAGGATATTCCTCGGCGGCGGCTTGTCGTCGTAGAACTGGGCGAGGAAGGAGCCGAGCACCTCTTCCGGCGTATACGTCTTCTCCGCGCGCGGGAAATAGGCGCGGTTACCCCAGTTCTGCCCGGTGCGGAAGAAGAACACCTCGACGCAGGAGAAGCCGCCCTCCTGGTGGATGGCGAACACGTCGGCTTCTTCCACCGTGCGCGGATTGATGCCCTGCTGCGACTGGATTGCGGACAGCGCAGCGAGGCGGTCGCGGTAGAGCGCGGCGCTCTCGAATTCGAGCTCGCCGGAGGCCTTCTCCATCTCGGCGGCGAGCTCCTGTTTCACCGCATGGCTCTTGCCGGACAGGAAGTCGCTCGCCTCGCGCACCAGGGTCGTGTAGCCGGGGAAGTCGATCTCGCGGGTGCAGGGGCCGGCGCAACGGCGGATCTGGTAGAGCAGGCAGGGCCGCGAGCGGCTCTCAAAGAAGGAATCCGTGCAGGAGCGGATCAGGAACGCGCGCTGAAGCGCGGTGATGGTGCGGTTGACGGCGCCGGCAGAGGCGAACGGGCCGAAATAGCGACCGGGCCGCGTCTGCGCGCCGCGATGCTTCAGGATCTGAGGCGCCCAATGGTCGCCCGTGATCAGGATGTAGGGAAACGACTTGTCGTCGCGCAGCTGCACGTTGAAGCGCGGCCGAAGCTGCTTGATGAGGTTGGCCTCCAGCAGCAGTGCTTCAGTCTCGGTGTGGGTCGAGATGATTTCCACGGTAACTGTAGCGGCGATCATGCGCAGGATGCGGGCCGGCTGCGGCGCACTCTGGCGCGCATAGTTCGACAGGCGCTTTTTGACGTTCTTGGCCTTGCCGACATAGAGCACGTCGGCATTCGCATTGAGCATGCGGTAGACGCCGGGCGAGGTGGGAGCGAGGCGGACCGCGCGTTCGATCGCCTCGTGGCCGGTCGCCAGCGGCTCTTCGCCGACGGTGCCGCTCTCTTCCAGGATGTCCGGCAGCCGTGCGTCGTCCTCGTCTTCCCCGTTCGCTGTGGCGGGATCGAGGTCGGGCGGCGCCGCTTCGGTTTCCTGGGCCGGGACATCGGGTGCGTTGCCGCGCACGGGTTTGCGCGTGCGTGCGTCGTCCGGATTGTCGGTGGAATCGTGAACCATGGTGCGAATTTAGGCGCTGCGGGTGCCGATTTGAAGTTCGGGCCGTGCGGCACGCACAGGATGGCGGCGCAGTTCCCGGTAACGCTTGCTTAAGCCTGTTAACAGCCCGGTAACCCGACTTAACAGGCCTTTAACTTAAAACTCTCGATAAATCTTACGCGAAAAAGTGGTGGTTCCGTAACCATGCGGTTTTGCCCTCGCGCGGCGGCGCAGGCATCGCACCGGTGGCGGCAGTTGCGTTGGAGTGTGTGATGAAGGGGCTCGTTGTGGGCGCAGCCGCGTTGGCTGCAGTCGGCTGGACGGCTTCGGCAGAGGCCGCCGATCTCAATTACGGGCAGCGTGCGCCCTACACGGTCAATCAGCCGCTCAATGCTTATAGCTGGGCCGGTCCGTATCTCGGTGCCAATCTCGGCTACGAATGGGGTTCGGTGAACAACAATCCCGCAAAACCGTCAGGCTTCGTCGGCGGCGTTCAGGCCGGCTACAATTTCCAGACCGGCCCTTGGGTGTTCGGTGTCGAGGGCGACATCCAGGCCGCCGGTGCCGACGACACCTTCGCGCCGTGGAAGTTCTCCAATCCGTGGTTCGGTACCCTGCGCGGCCGCGCCGGCTACGCCTTCAGCAACGTGCTGTTCTACGGCACGGCGGGCCTCGCCTTCGGCGAGCTGCGCGCGCAGACGTTCGGCTGGACCGAGTCGCACACCAGCGCCGGCTGGACCATCGGTGCCGGCGCGGAAGTTGGGTTCGCGCCGAACTGGAGCGCCAAGCTCGAATATCTCTATATCGATCTGTCGACGAGTCAGTTCGCGATTACGGGCGTGTCAAACGGCTATAGCGCCAGCGTTGTGCGCGCAGGCGTGAACTATCACTTCTGATAGCTAAGAAGAAAATACCGGACCAACCTCCCGGCCGCTTGCGGCCGGGATTTTTTTTACGCCAGGCTCGCTAGGGAAGGATGACCAAATCGACCGCCTTCGGCCCCTTGCCCTTCTTGTCCGGTTCGACTTCGAAAGTAATACGCTGTCCTTCGGCAAGGTCCTTCAGTCCGGCCCGCTCCACAGCAGTAATATGTACGAAGACGTCGCGGCCCCCGTCGTCCGGCTTGATGAATCCGTAGCCGCGCTCACCGTTGAAAAACTTGACCGTTCCCGTCATGGCCATCGGGAAACTCCCCCTCATTGCTCCTCCGTCGTGACGCAGACGCACGTCACGACATGACCGGGCCTTACGAAGCCCGGGAGCTGGCCATCCTTGGGCAGACCATTTGGTCCGACTGGATCTTTCTTAGGCCTTCACTCCGCCGCAACCATTCGCGGAAGCGGAACGTAAAGCCAGTCACGGAAACAGCATAATACGGTTCTCCGCAGATTGACCACCGCTCCTGCATATTTTTCCCAAGATGCCGGAGTGTTACGGTCTCGGCACCTCTAATCGGAATCTGGCAGCGCCACCCTGGCCGAGCGGCATTTCCAGCTCGGGCAGGATCGTCTTGAGCTCGCCCTGCAGCGTGTAAGGGGGATTGACGATCAAGAGCCCGGTGGAGGTGAGAGTTGCACCGTCGGCCTGCGGCGCCACGCTGAATTCGAGGCGCAGGCATTTTCCCGGCGGTTTTGCTGCGGCTGCGAGCCGCGCCACTGATTGCACCAGCGCGTCGGTGGCGCGCCGGCTCTTGGCGGGATACCAGATTACATAGATACCGGTCGGCCATTTCGCGAAAGCCGTCGAGAAGGCCTCGCCGAGCTTTTCGAACTCGTCCTTTGCCTCGAACGGCGGGTCGATCAGGACGATCCCGCGCCGTTCCTTTGGCGGCACGAAAGCCGGCAACGCCATCCAGCCGTCGAGGTCGACCACGCGGGCCTGCTCGTCATGGCGCAGCACGCCGATCAGCGCTTTCCGCGCCTTCGGCTCGAGTTCGCAGGCGACGAGGCGATCCTGCGGCCGCATCAGGGCGCGCGCGATCAGCGGCGAGCCCGGATAGGCCTTGAGCTCGCCTTTCGGATTGAAGGCGCGGACGATGTCGAGATAGGGCTTGGTCAGTGCCATGGCGTCGTTCGACAGCCGCGCCTGCATCAGCCGCGCAATGCCCGTCAGCCACTCGCCGCCGCGGCGCGCCTCGTCGCTTTCGAGATCGTAGAGGCCGGCGCCGGCATGGGTGTCGATGACGCGGAACGCGCCCGGCTTGTCCTGGAGATAGGTGATGATGCGCGCCAGCACGATGTGCTTGATGACATCGGCGAAGTTGCCGGCATGGAAGGCGTGGCGGTAATTCATGCAAGAGCACTACGCCACGTGGCGGCTTGAGCAAAGAGGCACGATGCCTGGGCTACCCACCCCGGATCGGCGGCATCGCCACCTGGTCGCGGCGGCAGGCGCGGCGGTCGATCTCCTCGCAGGCGCGGAATTGCAGGTCCTTGCTGAGGCAGATGCGGACTTCCGATAGCCGCGTCCGGTTGCAGGTGATCGAGACGGCGGCATTGCTGAGGCCCGGATTGGCCTTGATGAAGGCCTCTTCCACCTCCGCCGGCGCCACGGTCTTGGCCTGCGACAGATCGAGATATTCAGCCGGAATCTTGATCGCGGCGCGCGCCTTCCGGATCGTTTCGAAATAGCTGCGGTCGGCGAGCCCCGAGCAGGTGCCGTGCTTGTCCCATTCGTTGAAGATCAGACCCGGCGCCGGCATCAGATCGAGCATGGAGGAGACGATGCTGCGGTTCAGCCGCGGCGACGGCCGCTGGCAATATTCCGGAAAACCGTTCTCATATTGCGGCCACAGACCATGCACCACGAAAGCGTAGGGCCGTCCGCTGCACTGGGTCTGCGAGCGGCCGCCGCGCTCCGCCGCCTCCTCGCAGAAGGAGGGCGACCACGACAGCGACAGCACATAAAAATCGAATTCGCCGGGCGTGTTCTGCCGCTTGTCCTGGGCCTTGGCACCGCCGGCCAGCGCAGCCAGCCCGGCTGCAAGCGTCAGCGAGATCATAAGGCGGGAGAAAAAATGCAATCTGGAATGAAACATGGCGACGCCCCTCAACTAGACTGTGCAGAAGAGCCTAGCAGGCGGTAAGAACATTTCAAGAACAAAATTCGGACGACCGTCGTTCGGCCGCCTGATCGCTCCGGATCAGAACTTTTGCAATTATTGTTTGGCGGCGCGGCAGGCCGGGTTGTAGGCCCAGTTGCGGTCGAGCCCGACCACACACCATTCGACGCCCTGGCCGTAGCCGGCGAAGCCGCCATCCTCGACAATCGAGAAATGCACCTTGCGCAGCTTGCCATCCGTGAGCATAGCCTCGCCGGTGCAATAGCGGCGCGGGATGTTGTCGGACGCCCAGGGCCGGAACGCGGTCTCGTGAACGGCGGAGAAGCCGGTGATCTTCAACGAGGAATTCCAGAACGAGCTTTCTTTCTCCCAGAACTGGCTGGCGATCGTCGGCAGCGCCCTGTCGCATTCGGAGACGTTGCCGTCATAGCGCGGCCCGCTCAGCCAGAAATTCAGCTCCAGCGGATTGGCGGCCCTGGCCTCACCGAGCGACAGCGCCCCGAACAGGAGGCCGAGCACGGCGGCAAAGCGGAGCGATTTCAGGAAGGTCGAGGCGCGCATGGGCAATCCAGACAGCATGATCTGCGAGGGTCGGACGGTGCCGCGAAGGCCGGGGGAGGTCAAGTGCAGCGCGGCAACACTTGCCGACGAGTTGACCGCAATGCTGCACCAGAGGGGTCTTCGGTTCTTTCCACCGCCGCGCCGGCACCGTAAACTGCCACCAACCAATCGGAGTGACGGGAATGCGAATCATTGCGGCCGCGGGCCTACTTGCCTTGGGTATGATGGCGAGCCAGTCGGCGCGCGCCGATCTCCTTCCGGTGCCTCCGTTCAAGGGCAACGACACCGGCGGTATCATCGCCTATTCGATGGCAACCCAGGTCGATGCGCGGCAGGTCGCGGTCGATCACTGCGCGCGCTACGGCAAGGTCGCCAAATTCCTGGCGATGCAGGCCTATGAGGGCGGCTACATCTCGTTCTCCTGCCGCTGGGTGCCTTATGGCGCGGCCGACCAGCCGATCCGCACGCTCTACTGAGGCGCTTTCGCAGCGCCGCTACCTCTCAGCCGGGAGCTTCCCACATGACGCGCAAACTCGCTTTGCTCGGCTCCGCCCTTTGCCTCGTCGTGTCGGCAGGCAGCGCCCGCGCTGACGACCTGCCGGTGCGCAAGGCGGGCCTGTGGGAATTGAAGATGGTCAGGACCGGCACGCCGGTGCCCGAGATGACCATGCAGCACTGCACCGACGAGACCGTCGACAAGGAGATGAACAACAACGTCTCCCCGATGGCCAAGCAGATTTGCGCCAAGCAGGACATCAAGAAGACCGCGACCGGCTATGTCAGCGATTCCGAATGCAATGTCGCCGGCATCAGCACGACCTCGCATGCCGAGATCACCGGCGATTTCAATTCGGCCTATACAGTGAAGACGTCGTCGCACGCGCAAGGCGGCGCCGCCGGCGCAGCAGGCCGCGACACGACCCTGCAGCTCGAAGCGAAATGGCTGGGGGCCTGCAAGCCGGACCAGAAGCCCGGCGACATCGTGATGCCCGGCGGCTTCAAGATGAATGTGCGCGATATGGACAAGCTGAAAGCGCTATTGCCGAAGTAAGGCTCTTCCCCTCTTTCCCTTGCGGGAGAGGGTGTCTCGCCGCCTAGCGGCGAGACGGGTGAGGGGTCTGTCTCCGCGTGTGACTCTTTTCGCTTTTGAATTCGCGGAGAGAGACCCCTCATCCGGCGCTTCGCGCCACCTTCTCCCACAGGGGGCTTGTTGCGTAATCCGTCAATTGTGATTCTCTAAGGCAAAGCCTTGGAGGAATGACGATGGCGGTGAAGCAGACGGGGCAGCCGAGTTTTATTGAGGCTTGGCTCCCGAAGGGAGCAGGTGCCAATGC
>NZ_JBVVPM010000012.1:0-180050 GCF_055811255.1 Bradyrhizobium sp. MI1.11 | reverse complement strand
GGCGAGCCTGCCGCGTTCGGCGAGGTAGGCGAGCCAGGTGCGCAGATCGGCGGGCGAGCTCACACCCTTGCTCGCAATATTTTCCATTCGCATACGGGTCTTTCCTTAAGGTCAGGGCGCGATCTTGCGCAGCGACGGCGAGCGACGCTTGAGCGCTTCGTCCTCGCCCCAGCGGCGCACCACGCCGATATCGATGTCGAACAGGTCGAGCACGCGGCCGACGGTGTGCTCGACCATGTCGTCGAGGTTTTCAGGCTTGGCGTAGAAGGCCGGCACAGGCGGCGCGATGATCGCGCCCATCTCTGAGAGCGCCGTCATTGTCCTGAGATGCCCGGTGTGCAGCGGCGTCTCGCGCACCATCAGTACCAGGCGCCGGCGCTCCTTCAGCACCACATCGGCGGCGCGAGTGAGCAGGGTCGTGGTCACGCCCGAGGCGATTTCAGACATCGAGCGCATCGAGCACGGCGCCACGATCATCCCTGCGGTGCGGAACGAGCCGCTCGAAATCGCCGAGGCCATGTCGTCGATCGCATGGTTGACATTGGCGAGCGCCCTTACCTCCGCGATCTTCAAATCGGTCTCATAGGCAAAGGTCAGCTCGGCCGTCTTCGACATCACCAGATGAGTCTCGACGCCGGCATTGCGCAGCAGCTGCAGCAGGCGCACGCCATAGGTGACGCCCGAGGCGCCGGAAATGCCGATGATCATCCGCTTGGGCGTTGCGTCCTGCATATTTGTGGTTTCGCTCCCTGGGACACGCGCCCCTTGAGTGGCAAGATTAGGCAATGCGATCCATCAGAACAAATAATCATTGATTATATCATTCATCATCTGAGATGATGGCCCAAACGAGCAAGATCGGCGAACGAAGGACTCTCCCCCGTGGAACTCAGGCAGATGCAATATTTCCTGTGCCTGGCGGAGGAGAAGAACGTCACGCGCGCCGCGCGCCAGCTCAACATCGTGCAGCCGGCACTGAGCATGCAGATCGCCAAGCTCGAGGCCGAATTCGGCCAAAAGCTGTTCGACCGCAGTGTTCAGGGCATGACGCTCACCAGCGCCGGCGAAGCGCTGGTGCGGCTGACAGCGCCGATCGTGCGCGATGCCGAATATGCGCGGCAGGAGATGGCCCAGCTCGGCGGCCGCATCTCGGGCCGCGTCTCGGTCGGCCTCATCACCTCGGTGGCGCAGAGCACCATGGCCAGTTCGTCGGCGACGGTCGCCAGCCGCTATCCCGAGATCACGCTGTCCGCCTGCGAGGGCTATACCGAGACGCTGGTCGACTGGGTCAACACCGGCCAGCTCGATTTCGCGCTGATCAACGTGCCGCGGCGGAAGACGCCGCTGGCCGCACATCACATCATGGACGAGGAGATGGTTTTTGCTTGCAGGAGGGAGAATCCGACCAAGCCGCATGCCAAATTACGCTTCGACCACATCGCGAACTTCGATCTCGTGCTGCCCTCGAAGCGCCACGGCCTTCGGCTGATCCTTGACGAGCATGCCGCCTCCGTCGGCATCGACCTGCGGCCGCGGCTGGAGCTCGACACTCTGCCCGCCCTGTGCGACGTCATTGCCACCACCGATTTCGCGACCGTGCTGCCGACCATCGCACTCCGGCAATCGCTGGCGAGCGGCACCATCCGGGCGCATCGCTTCGATGAGCAGAGGATCGTGCGCTCGATTGCCTGGGTGCATCATCCACGACGAGCGGTGTCCGTCGCGGCGAAGGCCGTACTCGATGTCATCAGCCAAGACCTTGCGCAGGCCGCCGCCGTGGCGAGAGAGTTTGTCGAGCCCGCCTCGGGCGGCGCGAGCTCGTCCTCCCGCAAAGAGCGCAGGAAGCCACGGCGGAAAACGATCTCCTGAATGCAGAATCTCTACGCGGACAAGAAATGAGACGGGTTGGTAAGTTTTGAGACCGGCCGGCATGATGGCTGCATCAAGCCGCTAACTACGGTCCAGGCGCAGAAAATCGCGACCTGGCGCTGATCCCGACGACTCTTGTCCCGGACGATCTCAGGGCTCGCAGACAAGACACAGTCGGGAGATTCAGTCCGAGATGGCAAGGTTCGGTCGCAGCAAGATCACGGGCATTACGGCGCGGCACGCTGAGGGGTTTCACCCTGACCGCAGGTCCTTGCTGTCGCTCGGCGCAGGCGCGGCTCTCGCCGCAACCGGGCTGGTTCCTGCGCAAGCGCAAGACTATCGTGCCCGGCCGATCCAGGTGCTCGTGCCCTTTGCCGGCGGCAGCGCCAGCGATGTAATCACGCGCATCCTGCTCAACCGCATGGGCTCGTCACTCGGGCAGGTCTTTGTGGTCGACAACCGCCCGGGCGCCGGCGGCAATATCGGCACCGCGGCCGCAGCGCATGCGGCACCGGACGGCTACACGTTGCTGATGAGCACCTCCGGCCCATTGGCCGCGAACAGATCGCTGTACAAGGAGCTCCCCTACGATCCGATCAAGGATCTCGCGCCCATCGGCTTGTTCGCGACACTGCCGAACGTCATCGTGATCAATTCGAGGCTGCCGCCGAAATCGCTGCACGAGCTGATCGACTATGCCAAGGCGCATCCTCGGGAGCTGAACTACGGGACGGTCGGTGTAGGCTCGTCGCAGCACCTGGCGGGCGCCTATTTCGAGCAGCTCACGGGCACCGAGCTAACTCACGTTCCCTACCGCAACATTTCCAACTATACGCCGGACTTCATCTCCGGCCAGGTGCCGCTCGGATTCCAACTTCTGCCCAACGTGATCGGCCTGATCAGGAACGGCGATGCGCGGGCGCTCGCGGTCGCCAGCAGCAAACGCATGACTGCGCTACCCGCCATCCCGACGGCTGCCGAGGCAGGCCTTCCGGACTACGAGAGCTCTGCCTGGCTTGCCCTGCTCGCGCCGGCTAACACAAACAAGGCCGTGATCGACAAGCTGTATGCCGCTGTGGTGGAGGCCGAGAATGATCCCAAGGTGCGCACGCTCCTCGTCGAGCAAGGCGCCGAACCGCTTGTCCTCGGCCCGGAAGAACTCAGAAACTTCATGGCGTCGGAAACTGCCAAATGGGCCGCGATCATCAGAGAGATCGGAATTGAACCGATGTGAATGCGGCAGTTGAAACGGCCTGGGGCGCCATCGCTACTCCTGCACGTTGCAGCCCTCGATGAGCTCGCCGAACATCTTCCACCGCTCGCCCTCGTCCCGCATCGCCTCCAGTAAAAGACCCTGCCGCGGCGTGGCCTTTCCATAGCGCAGGCGTCGCGACGTGATCGAGCCGCCTTTGACGTTCAGCTTGTTCGGGTCAGTGCCAGCTTGTCGCGGCGGTAGATCACGTGGACAGCATAGGATTCATTCAGCTCCGAGAGATCGACGTCATCGATTTTCAGGCCTACCGCTTCAGAAGACGCGGGATCGCAGCAGCGGTAGTGCCTGCACCTGGCGGTCTGGTTTCCGTCGACCGCAATCGAGCTGAACGCCTCCGATCACCAGGACTCGCGGAAGGGCCGCACCTCCGTCAGGAACGACCAGGCCGAACGCGGCTGGTGGGTGACGTGCCAGACCTCTTCGGCGATGTCGGATGGCTTGATGAAAAAATCATCCGGCTTGTCCGGGAATCGCGCGCGGGCCCAATGAACGTCGATGACGGCGTCGATCATCATGAAGGATGCGTGCACGCCCCGCGGTCCCATTTCGCGGGCAATGGCCTCGGTCAGGATTCGCTGCGCCGCCTTGGTTGGCGCGAAGCCGGCAAAGCCGGCCTTGCCGCGGAAGGCCGAGGTGTTGCCCGTGACCAGCAAGGCGCCGCCCCCTGCGGCCTCCATCCGCGGCGCCGCCCACCGGGCCAGATGCAGCAGGGCCATGACATTGATCTGGAAATTCCGCTGGAGGACTGCCGGCTCGATGTCGAGGAAGTTGCCAAAGGCCCCGCCCACGGCGTTGTGGATCACCACCTTGGGGGCGCCGGCACGTTGCTCGATGCCTTCGAGGGCGGCCGCAAGCGCGACAGGGTCGGCCACATCGCAGGGGACAGCAAAGGCGTTCGGAAGCTCGTTCTCGAGATCTGCCAAGCGTTCGGCCGTACGCGCCAGCATGGCGACCTTGTAGCCGCCGTCGTGGAACCGCCGGACCATGGCTGAGCCGGTGCCCGGCCCGACGCCGGTGATGATGGCGAGCGGCATCATGCGGCGCGCGCCAGGCGATCTTGCACGAACTGCAAGCGGTCATTGCCGAAGAACATCTCGTCCCCCACGAACATGGTCGGCGAGCCGAACACGCCGCGCGCCGCCGCCTCTGCGGTCGCCTCCTCCAAAAGAACGTGCGCAGCCGGCTCGTCCATCCGACTTTCAAGCGCCTTGGCGTCGAGACCCTCGGCGCCCAGCAGGGCCGCGACCTCGGTCGCCGTCGCCAACGGCGCCGGAACCGACCAGAACGCGTTGAAGATGGCCTTCACCGCCACGGGCATAGCGCCCAACTGCCCCGCCACGAGCGTGGCGCGCAACAGCCGGCCGGCGTCCAACTCCGAAGCCTGGGGGTGCCGATTGAGCGGTACCCCATAATGGATCGACCATCGCGAGACGTCGGTCCACACGTAGCGGCCCTTGTTTGCGCTGGTGATGCTGGTCGGCACGTTCCCCACTAGCTTCATCAGGGCCGCGATCTCGAATGGACGGAATACGATTTCGACGTCCATCTGCCGGAGCTGGGACAGCGCCAGGAAGGTGTAGGGGCTGCGATAGTCGAAATAGAAATCAAGCGTTCTCATTTGGAGCTCCTTTGACGCAAGCGTCGTTCTGCATGATGTTGATCATCTGGCAGCCATCGGCGGATGCGCGCTATGCTGCGAGTTTGGCGAGATAAGGCCCAAACTCTGGCGCGAACGCCGGATTAGCCGCAAGGCGGTCGAAGTGTGCCATGGCGCGGGGAAACCGCTCCCGGGCGATGTCCAGGAACGGCGCCTTGCCGAGCGTCCTCAGGGCTTCGCGACGGTCCAGTTCATTGTGGAACAGGGCCAGTTCGCAGGCGAAGCAGATGTCGGCCAGGCTCACCCCCTCGCCGACCAGGGCTTGGCGCGCAGGCCGCAGGGCCCGGTCGATCCCCGCCATGTAGGTCGTGAAAGCTTCGTCGGCGCGAGCGTGGACATCCGCGGCAAGTTCGGAGCCTTGCATGGCGAGCAGGTAGATCTGCGCGTCGCGGCCGAACACCAGACTGACATCCAGAAAGCTGTCAATCCGCGAGGCCTCGAATGGATCGTGGCCATATAGACCGCTCCGCTCCGCCTGGCGGGCGACCGCGCGCATGATGCTGTTGGACTCGAAAATGCCGACTTGTCCGTCCCCGCTGAAACCCGCGGGGACCGTCCCGAACGGCTGGGCCGCAAGGAAGGCGTCGGTCTTGTAGAGCTTGCGGCCCTTGAACCCGATGCGGCCCACCCGCTCCGCGGCTGAGCGTTCCTCTGCGGACACTTCGCTCAGCGGGTGAGCGTCAAAATCCCAAAGCCAGTCCACGAGTTCTGCGCCCGCGGCGCCCCGCACCTCCAACGCGACGCCGCCGATGCGCGCGGCGATGACCGCCTTCCAAACACGAGGATTGGGCAAGTAGGAAAAGATCCGCACCTCGGCCATAGTGCTGTTCCCGCGGTGCGCCGCTAAGCCGGTAGCGCAGTTATTCGTGCATTGGGCCGTGGAGCTGGACATGCTTGAGCCCTTATTCGACATGTTGAGGGGGACCAGCATGCGCGGAACGCCTGCTCGACGAAGAGGGCCGAAGCGGCCAAGGGGGGAGGCAGGAGCGGCCACGCTGATGGCGCCGTTTGGCCAGAGGTATCCCTTAGCGCACCTGACGCGGTTGCAAATAAGCGCCGTGCCCCCCATCGGCTTCCAACATTGAACCCACACGTGATGGGCATTCCGGTGATGGTTCAAGGAATTGGGCGGTGTTGGGCGGGGTCAACCTTCGGCGCCGATCGGGGGTCAATCCGTACGCCGAATAACATGCGGCGACGCGAAGCGTCATAGGTCTCATACGACCGTGAAAGGAACGCGATAGAGAGCATTTCTCTTTCCGTCGTCCGGCTGATTCTCGCCGGAACGGGAGGTCGCGCGGGAAACGATGCTTTGTTGTCCCGCCGCCACCTCGAAGTCGCACATGAATTGCGTCCACGAATGGCCGGTAGGCTTTTCGACGGCGCAGGCCTTCCAGGAAAGCCCCTCATCCAGGCTGATCTTCACGCCGGCCACGCCGCCATCCGCCCACGCCCAGCCTGATACCCGAACGACTGCCTCCCGCTCGAGCGAAGTCCCGGGCACAGGCCACACGATCACCGATTGCGGGGCGATGTTCCAGACCGGGCGCGTCACGCCTTCGGCGACGACATCGTTGTACCATCGTGTCGTAAAGGGACCAGGAGCGCGCTCTTTGCGAAGCTCGATCCTCCGGAGCCACTTCACGCTGTTGGTCCCATAGAATCCCGGTACGACCAGCCGCAGCGGATGACCGTGCTCCGGTAACAGAGGCTCGCCGTTCATTTCGTAGGCCAGGAGGACGTCGGCCCCCACGCGCGAGCGAGGGAGATCCTTCGTGTAGTGCCCGCAATCCGCGCCGCCGAACTCACCCGCGTCCGCACCGATGGACCAGACAAAGGCAGCCTCCGGGTCCGGTTCGACACGTTGGAGGACATCGTCCAGACGCACGCCGCCCCATGTCACGTTGCAAACACGCTGCGTCGGCTTGTCCGGAGCCAACGGGCTTCCCGCGCATTGGTGCACTGAGGCGACGGTTACCTTCGGCATCCGCTTGAGATCCCGCACGGTGACGCGCATTGGGCGGCCGATCATGCCGGCGATCTCGATCTCCCACGCATCACCGTCGCTCACCTCCAAGACGCCCAGGTGGCAGAGAACGATGCAATCCTTCGTCGGCGTCGTCCGCTCGATCAGCTTGTGGGGTTCGGACGGGATCCGCGCGAAGAAGCCTTTGACCTTATATTCGAACGCTTCAGACATCCAATGTTTCCGTAGCAACTGCGCGATGGAGCCGACGCCGGCCGATGACCAGCCGAGAAGGAGCGGCCGCATGGACGAGAAAACTAGAACTCGTTGAGGTAGGCGTTGTCCCGCTCGAAGATGCGCGATAGGTGACGGCTCACGGTCCGAACGCGCGCCAGGAACTGCAGGTCCTCGTGAACCGAGTGGAAGACGTCCCGATAGACCTTCACCTGATCGGGAAGCACCGGGATCAGCCTGGGATCGGTCTTCGCAGAGAACAAGGGCAGCAAACCGATGCCGGCTCCCGCAGCGATGGCCTGCTGCTGCGCGTGCATGCTCGACGATCTGAAAACCACGTTGGTGGGATCCAGCACGTCGAGCAACCAGTGAACGGGCTGGATCGCGATCAGATCCTCCACATAGTCCACGAAGGTATGGGCCGCCAGTCCGTCCCGGTCCCTCGGCGCGCCGCGCTGGGCGAGGTAGGCTTGACTGGCGTAGAGCGCTAGACGGAACGATCCGAGCTTCTTGACCTCGAGTTTCGCTCCCGCGGGATGCACGAAGCTGATAAAGATGTCCGCTTCGCGCTTGGTGAGGCTGATGATGTGCCGTTCGGTCACCAGTTCGACAGTAATGCCGGGACTTTGAACCGCGAGCTCGGCGAAGCGCTGAGCAAGAAAAAAGGCTCCGATACCCTCCATCGTCACGACACGGACCCGGCCCGCTGCTGTCGCATTGTCCGCCCCCATCGCCGGCTCGACGGCCGAGGCCTCCTGTTCGATGCGTTCGGCGATGTCGAACAGACGATGTCCCCGCTCCGTCAGCACGAAGCCGTCCCGGTTGCGATCGAAGAGCTTGACGGCAAGATCCTTTTCGAGCTCCGCGATCCGGCGGCTTACCGTCGTATGATCGACCTTCAACCGGCGGGCGACCGGCGCCAGCCGCCCCTGTCGGGCAAGTTCCAGAAAGAATACGAGATCATTCCAGTCGAACAATGCGGCCGCCCGTGCCTCGATCCACTCGAATAGGCGTCCCGACAAAATGCGGGCCAGCCGACGATATCGACATCCTAGCCTCCCGTCACCCGGCGGCCAACAGCGCCAAGGCAGCTTCGGAGACCGTCGTTTCGGCAATCTCCGCGTTCAAAATGCCTTCATGAAGCGTTCTGCTGTCCTTCGCGAATGGCCTTAAACTCATGTCTTCTGCAGCGTCGCCAGGTATTCCTCCGGCTTCGCGGAGTCGAACTCGCGACCGAAAATCCGCTCCTTGCCGAACACGATCGGCGGAGGCTCGACACCGTCCTCCTTGAGGATCCGCGCCGCGTCGGTCGCCAGCATCACCTTCTCCGCGAGAGCCTTGTAGTCAATGTCCTCCTTGAGCATCTTCCATCGCTTCAACTGCGTCATCAGCCAGACCGCGGCCGAGTATTGCGGAAATGGCCGATAATCGACGCGCTTCGGATCCTCCTTGATCGCTCCCAACCCGTCCGCGTACCGCCCCGTGATGACCTGGTCGATGACGACTTCGGGCGCGTTCAGGTACTGCGGCTGCGACAGGACCTTCGCCATTCCAACCCGGTTTCGGTCGTCGGAGACGTGAAGGCTGGCCGCAACAATCGCCCGGTAGAAGGCCATGAAGGTGTTCGGGTTCTGCGTTATCCAGCTTTCCGCCGCCGATACCGCGCAGCACGGGTGCCCGTCCCATATTTCGCGCGAAATGAGGTGGATGAAGCCTGCCCCCTCGAACACGGCCCGCTGCCCGCCCGGCTCGCCGCCGAAGAAACCATCGATGCTGCCGACCCGCAGATTCGAAACGTATTCCGTGGGCGGCACAACTCGATATTTGACGTCGTTGTCGGGATCCAGTCCGTGGGCGGCGAGATAATTGCGCAACTGCAAGGCCTGATGGCTCTGGTCGAAGGGAATGGCAAACGTCATTCCTTTCCAATTCTTCGGATCGCGATTGTCCCGGTGTTTCATCGCGAGGACGAGCGAGTTGCCGTTCTGGTTCAGAATGGTCAGGATCTTGATG
Source organism: Bradyrhizobium sp. MI1.11 (assembly GCF_055811255.1). Taxonomy (NCBI): domain Bacteria; kingdom Pseudomonadati; phylum Pseudomonadota; class Alphaproteobacteria; order Hyphomicrobiales; family Nitrobacteraceae; genus Bradyrhizobium; species Bradyrhizobium sp. MI1.11. The sequence goes on along the minus strand of NZ_JBVVPM010000012.1, from coordinate 171,038 downwards.
GATTGCTGGTTGCCACCGAGACCTGCCGTCATCGTCAATGGCACCGGCATGACCTGTTGCGAGACATCGAGCTCGCCGTTCAACATCTTGTCCCTGATCAGGGCGATGCCGGCGATCTTTTGCAGCGAGACCTCGAGACCTTCCTTGGCGTAGGAACCGATCTGCTCGCCGTAGATCAGCGGCGCCGCGCAGGTGATGGCCAGGAAGCCGACGTTGAGTTTCGTCTTTTCAAGCGGTTTCCTTTCCTGCGCCATCGCTTGCAGGGTCGATAACGGCAGGATGCTGCCGAGGGCACCGAGAAGGGTCGCGGCGCCCACCGATTTCAGAAGCTGCCGTCGCAGAACAGGCTCCGGAAACAAGGCGTGAAGGAGCGACCGCTCGATGCCGTCCGCTACCGCCTGTTCGATCGTTGTCCGGGACGCATCGGCCGGGGCACAGCAGAAACAGCCTCGGATCCGGGAGAGTCGATCGCGAAATCTATTGCTCAATAGGGCCTCCTCTCGTCGCGATCCATCCGTATGGAGGATCAGTTCACGGGCTGAATATCGGGGGATGTCTGAAGACGTTCACCCATCTCGATCGCGCCCATCTCGGTTGGCGTATCGACGAAGGTCGCCGGCATCAGACGCTTTCGGCTGACGGTCAGATCGAAGACGTCGAACCGGTTGTAGTAGCCGACCACGTCGTGAAACTGCTTAGGTTCGATGCAGCGGCGCAGATCGAATTCGGCATATGCGATGCCCTCCTCGTCCTGCAGCGTGTCTCCCAGGGTTTCGCCAGTCGGATCGACGAAGAAGCTCACCGCGCGGGGCGTCGCGTCGATCACGTCCGCAGCGGTCGAATCCCGATCTATGAGGAAGTCGCGCAACGCCTTGTCCATGTAGCCGGCAGTGACGATGCCGAACGCCTTCGCCTCGAACGAGTGCGCGCTGGCGCGGATGCGATTGGCGGCGACGTTGTTGAAGTTTCCTCCGCCTTTGGGCCGTCGGGTCGGCCACATGGGTGGCCAACTCGAAATGTGGACCTGCTCGGCCTGAGCCATCAGGGTGTACCTGGCGAGAGGGTTGGTGTTTTCCCCACAGATGAGGTTTCCGACGCGCCCGACCGGGGTATCGACGACCCGTAGACCTTCGCCGTCGCCGGCGGCCCATACGAGCTTTTCGTAGAAGGTCGGCACCAGCTTCCGGTGATGATTGAGCACGTTTCCGTCGGGGCCGATGATGATGTTGCTGTTCCAGATCAGCCCCACGCTGACCGGCGAGCTCTCGCTGATCCCGATCGAGACGGTGACTCCGAGCGTGCGTGCCTCGTTCCGGATGGCGGCAATCTCGGGACCGTTTGCGGCGACGGACTGCTCGGCCATGCGCACGAACAGATCGTGGTTGTCGATCGGCGCCCAGAGAGCGGCCCAGACAGGGAAAGCGGGAATGTAGGTTTCCGGGAACGCGATCAGTTGCGCTCCAGCCTTCGCGGCCTCGCGGATGATCGAAACGGCTTTCGCCGTAGTGGCCGCCCTATCGAGAAACACGGGAGCGGCATGGACCGCGGCGACCTTGACCGGTGAAGACATGACTTTTTCTCGTTTCCATTGGTATGTCGTGAATGTCAGGCGGACAGCTTCTCGCCATCGAAGTAGCTCGAGAGACCCGTCCCCGGCGTGCAGTTCACGTACTCGAAGACGTTCCCCTGCTTCGGAATGACGAACACCTCGTGCCACGTCCGCAACTGATTGGCCTTACCGTACTTGCGGTAGCGCGCGATCGCCGCCGAAAAGATCGCTTCGTGCGACGCGTGATGCTCGGCCCAGTTCTCCATGTGCTTGAGCGACAGGAAGTAGCCCAGCGCGTGCGTCTCGAGCACGGCTTGCCCGGCGACGTCGCAGGTCTGCTGAAAACGTAGCGAAGCGCACCCCGTGGCCGTGGGGCTCTCCTTGAGGAAATCCATACCGCGCAGAAGAGGCGCGCGCAGCTCGCGCATATAGTCCTCCGTCTGGGACGGATCGCAGCGCCCCCAGAAGGCCGCCGATCGAATGATGGCGAGATTTTCCGGCGTGACGATGCGCCAGCGAGCCCCCTTCGTCGCCCGCGCCTTCGGAGCCGGCAGATCGGGCATCGGCGACTCCAGCTTGTCGGCCGCAGCCAGCGGAATGCGGTCTCGCATCGCGCCGTAGTAGCCGCAGTAAGGCGTCGGATAGATCGCGACTTCCTTGGAACGCATCAGCCCGGCAGGGTAGTCCAGCCAATAGATGCTCTCCTGCCGGTCGACCGGAACGGTGATACTCTCGCGGAAATAGCCGGTCGGTTCGGCCAGGCGCGCGTCGTCGTCCCACCAGGATTTCACATGGGGGTCGGCCAACCAGTCGTCGCGCTTCTGCCGGTCGACCCAATATGCGGCCACGATATGGGTGTACAGGCCGTTCTGATCGACGAACCACGCGTGATCGTGGACGGTCGGGCCGTTGCGCAGGACGAGGGCCGCTTCGATCCACCGGAAGAACGGCGATGCATGCACGTCCTCCGCCGACCTTCCGTGAACGCCATGGAAAGCGACGCAGATTTCGTCGCAGCCGTTCACGAACGCGGTCGACCAGCGCTGAACGACCGGTTCAAACCCCTTTGGCTTTCGCAGCGGATTGACCCGCTCGTAGATCTGGATGGTCATGTCCCTGCTCTCTCCCTTAATGGACGCCGAAATACGCTCTGTGCAGTTCTGGGTTCTGCATCAGCGTTTCGGCATCTCCCTCGGCCATTACCTGGCCTTGAACGAGTACGTAGCCGTAGTCCGCCACCCGTAGCGTCTGCCGGACGTTCTGCTCGACCAGCAGGATCGAAAGCCCAGCGGCCTTGAGCCTCTTCACGATCGCGAACACCTCCGACACGAACAGCGGCGAGAGGCCGAGAGACGGCTCGTCGAATACGATCAGTTCCGGGTCCGTCATCAGGCCGCGGGCTATCGACAGCATCGAGCGCTCTCCGCCGGACAAAGTGCCAGCGAGCTGGCCGGATCTTTCCCTGAGCCTCGGAAACGTCTCGAAGAGCTCCTCCATCCGGGCTGCGACGCGCGCATTGTCACGGATGAGCAGTCCGCCAACTTTGAGATTTTCCGACACCGTCATCTTCGGAAGGACGCGGTTGCCCTCCGGCACGGTCGCGATTCCGAGGGCGGCGATCCGATGGGTCGGCATGCGCGCGATCGCATCGCCTCCGAAATAGATCTCGCCTTTCCGCGCCCGGTTGAGGCCGAGGATCGTCCGGATGAGCGTGCTCTTGCCGGCTCCGTTGGCCCCGAGGATGCACGTAACCTGACCGGGCTTCGCCTCCACGGTCACGTTCTTCAGGACGTCGGCCTTGTCGTAGCCTGCGGTGACGCCGATGATCGACAGCTTGCGGGAGCTCTCGGAAGCGGTCCTCATGCGTCTTCTCCCAGATAGGCCGTCTGCACGTCCCGGTCCGCCAACAGCGCGTCGAACGACCCTTCGAAGATCTTGCGGCCGAAATTCAGGACGACGCAGCGGTCGGATACCCTGCGGATCACGTCCATCTCGTGCTCGACCAGAACCACGGCGAGTTCCGGAAGCTCGGCGCGGAACGCCAGAAGATCGCCCATCAGTTGCCGGGTCTCGTCGTGGGTCATGCCGGCCGACGGTTCGTCCAGCAACAGCACGCGCGGCTTGGCTATCAGAGCCCTGCATATCTCGATGCGCCGCCGGTCGATCATCGTGAACGAGCCGGCGGGCTGGAACAGGCGGTCCGCGATCACAGGATTGAAGCGGTGAGCGAGCGACCGGACCTCGCGGATCGAGGCGTCGACTTCGGCCCGCCAGCGTCCACGGCGGAAGATGTTCGTCGTCAGACCGAGATCGAGAGACGTGAGTTTGCCGACCACGATGTTGTCGAACGCGCTCTGTTCGAGCATGAGGCGGGACCGCTGGAATGTCCGGACGATGCCCGCCTGCCCGATCGTCTGGGGCGATTTGGCGAAGAGATCGAGGTCTCCCAAACGGACGGTTCCGGCAGTCGGGCGATAGAGACCCGTGACGACGTTGAAGAACGTCGTCTTTCCGGAGCCGTTGGGTCCGACGAGACCTACGGTTTCGCCGTAGTCGAGTGTAAAATCGAGACGATCCAGCGCGACGAGGCCGTCGAAACGCATCGTCAGTCCCGTGCAGGCAAGCAGAGCTCCGGTCACAGCCCCTCCTCCCGACCCGCGGAAAAGCGGGAAAAGTCGCGGAGCGGCCGCGGGAGAATGCCGAGCGGTCTGAAGAGCAGGATGCAGAGCACCAGCACGGCAAAAATGAGCAGGCGATACTCCTGGATCGCCTGCAGCTTCTCGGGCAGGACGATGATGATGCAGGCGGCGACGACCGCGCCCCACATGTTTCCCAACCCGCCGAGCACGACGATCGACAGCATCAGGAGCGATTCGCCCAGACCCGCTCCGTTCGGGGTGACGAAGCCGTTCATCATGCCGTAGACGGCACCGGCGACACCCACGATGGCATTGCCCAGGATGAACGCGACGGCCTTCCAGCGCACGATCGAAAGCCCGAACACCGATGCGGCCGTTTCGTCGCTGCGGACGGCGTCCAGCGCGACCCCGATCCAGGAAGCCTCGAGGCGCTTGGCGAAGGTGAACGCAAGCGCGAACAGGACGATAGCGAGAATCGCATAAGGAAAGTAGAACGACACCTCCCACGAGCCGATCGATGTTGTCCGGCTGAAGTCGAAGCCCCAGACCGAAAAGCCCTTGATCTTCATTCCCTGCGGTCCCCCGAGGGTGTCGTTCACTTCGAGGAGGGTGCGGAGGAGCAGCCCGAACGCCATGGTCACCAGCGCCGCGTAATGTCCGCGCGTGCGAAGGACGGGAAGCAGCAGGACGAGGCCCAGCGCGCCGGTGACCAGACCGCTGATCGCCAGGATCGCCAAATGAGGCAGGCCTGGATATGTCGTGAGCACCGCGGCCGCGTACGATCCGATCACGAAGAAGGCGGCCCCGGCGAAATTGACGATGCCGGCGAACGCGAGCTGGATGTTCAGACCAACGCATGCCGTCGCGAACAGAGCGACCGTCGACAGCATCAAGAGCGTATAGTGCTCTCCTCTGAAGACAACGGCGATCGTCAAGGCGCCGATCATCGCGACCGTATTGCCGAACCCGCTGAAATCGCCGCAGATCGCCGCGATCTCCCTACCCGCCGCCGATTTGTCGGCGAGCGCGAAAACGACCAGGAATGCGGCCAGCATGCCGAGCACCTGCGCCTGCGATTCCGAATGGATCACAAGCGCTCCACCTCCGAGAAGAAGCAGCACGGTGAAGGCCGCGACCGCGCGCGGGAAACGCTGAAGCCGCATCATCAGGGACAGGGATGGCGCAGGCGCCGGTATACTGCTCATCCTACACCCGCTCGCTTCTGCGCTCGGCGATCAGGCCGGTGGGAAACAACCCGATCAGCACAATCACGGCGGCGAAGGCGATTACATCCTTGTAGGCGCTCGAGAACGGCAGCGCCACGACCACCAGCGTCTGCACGCTGGCGAACAGGAAGCCGCCGATGATCGGTCCGAGCAGACTTCCGAGTCCCCCAACGACGGCGGAAGCGAATCCGATGACACCGAGAAGAAGTCCCATGTTGAAGTTGATCTCCCGGTAGTATAGCCCGAGCATGCAGCCAGCGAAGGCCGCAAGCGCGGAACCGAGGGCGAACGTGCCGAGGACGACCCGCTGGAAATCGACGCCCGCAAGCCGGGCCACTTCGCCGTCCTGCGCCACGGCGCGGATGGCCAATCCCATCCGGGACCGCGAAATCAGAAGATGCGTCGCGAATACCAGCGCCAGTCCCGCACACAGGATGATGACGCTGTCGAAACCAACGCTGAAGGAGCCGAGCCGGATCGATCCGGCAGGTAGCAACGCCGGGAATGGCTTCGGATTGCCGCCGTTGGGAACGCCCAGTCGGATCGCCTCGCGAAGCACGGTACCCGCCATGAGCGTCGCGAGCAGCACGTTGACCGCGGGTGCCTGGCGCAGCGGCAGGATGAGGAAGCGGCCTATCAACGCTCCGACCAGACTACCGATGGCGATGGCCGCGGCGATGCCCGTCCCCAGCGCGACGAGCGGGGGAAGTGCGACCAGTCCGCCGACGAGCCCGATAGCGCCGAGGCTGGAAAACGCCCCGACCGTTACGACGTCGCCGTGGGAAAACTTGATGACGTCGAGCACGCCGAAGAACAGCGAGAAGCCGACGGCGATCATCGCGTAGATGACGCCCAACATCACGCCGTTGAACAGCTGCTGCGCCAGTATTCCGAAGTCCATCGCACGATTCCGATGTTCGTGAGGGCGATGGCCGCCGCGCAGCCTGTGCGCGCGGCGGCCGTCCGATCGTCAGTCCTTTGCGAGCTTCTTTTTGCCGGCCGCGTAGTCGCTATCCGGCCAATAGACCCACTTCCCGCCCTGCGCGACGTAGACGTTTGCGCTCATGATGTTCTGACGGTGGTCGTCGAAGTTGATCTCACCGACGAGCGCCTTGTAGCCCTTCGTTCCGTTCAGTTCGGCCTTCACCTTCTTGCGGTCCGGGCCGACCTTTTCGATCGCGTCCATGATCAGGTTCGCGGCCGAGTAGGCAAACGGCCCGTAGGCATCCGGATCTTCGCGGAAACCGGCTTTGGTGTACGCCTCTTGGAAGGCCTGCCCCTCGGCATACTTGCTCAGCGGTGCACCATTGTGGAAGGAGATCGTCCCTTCGCTCGCCGCACCGGCGCCCTCAATGTAGCCTGCCGTCATGATGCCGGAGACGCCTGCGAACTGGGCCTGAACGCCCACGCGATCCATCTGCGACCGCAGGCGGACGCCGAGCGGCGTCAAGCCGCCAACCAAGATCACATCGGGCTTCAGTTCCTTGATCTTGGTGAGTTCTGCGGTGAAGTCTTGCTGGTCCGGGCTCACAGGAAAAGTCGCCAGGATCTCGCCGCCCGTCGGCTTCAGATACTCGGAGAAATACTTGAACTGGCCTTTACCGTAGTCCGTGGTGTCGTGAATCATGACGAACTTCTTGTAGCCCTGCTTGGTCAGGAATTCCGCGGCCAGCTTGCCCTCGTTGATCATCGTGCCGTTGACGCGATGGACCTCCTTGTAGTCGTTGCCATAGGTGATCTCGGGCAGGATCGCTCCCCAGACGACAACCGGCAGACCGAAGCGCGAATAGGTGTCGACGGTCGCGATGCCGACGGCGGAGCAGTAATGGGTCACGCCGGCGACGATCGAATTGTCGGACGCCGCCTTGGTCGCGACTTGGATGCCGACATTGGGCTTGCACTCGTCGTCGTAGGTGACGAGCTCGTAGGTGTACTTCGCGTTCGCGTCCGCATTCCTCTGCTGCACCGCCAATGTCGCTGAATTCCGTCCGCCGAGGCCCGGTGCAGAATTGCCGCCCGACAACGGGCCTATGAAGGCGATCTTGACGGTATCCTTTGCCGCTGCCGGAACGGATGCCCAACCGCTCAGTAAAACCGCGCTGCCCAGAACAGAAAGAATTCTTCGCTTTGTGATCATGTCGCCTCGCTCCGTCCTCGATATGACAGGAGCGTAACTGCATCCGGATTTCCGCCACCATTGGGAATCTTCGCAAGGCGTCGTGCGGAGACGAACCCGCCTGCCCGTTTAATGCGCCTTGGCTGCATCCATGCGATGCATCGTGCCGACTACTTGGGCCAACGCGCCGGGTTTGAGCTGGCCCGGGGGAAGAAGCGGGCTTTTTTGCAAGGCGGCCTGTCGCCTTCCCGCGCGGGATCGCGAATCACGTCCCGCAGCCGCGAAACCACGGCCGGCCGCGAGGCGATCGAGCGTGCGTTCAGGACTTTAGGCTGAAGTCATTCTTAAATTCATAGTCACCCACCGGCTCGCGCGACATATACCTCGCCGGCGTCCTAAACATCAGCGAGACCAAACGCCCCATCAGTGCCGGATTCGCAGCGAGATCGAACCGCTCCAGTGGGAAGTTTGTGATGTAACTAGGCAGCCGCTTGTGGAAGAACGCGCCGCTATCAAAGGGGTGGACATGCTTCAATGGCGGCGGCTTGTTAAACCGTACAACAAACGCGATCGGCAGCTGCCAGGGTGAGGGGTTCGGAACGCTGGGCGTTTTGTAAGCCGGCCGACCGACGAACAGATAGCAAAGCTCCTCCCCTCTAAAGACGGTGCACGGCGTCGCCAGAATCTTTTGTGAGCTAGCATCTCGATGATCGGGGCGCTGATCGTTCCCGACGCGCGTAAGAGCAGCCTGGAAAAAGAATATGCCAAAATTCGACCAACGCTTCCCATCGAGAACGGTGAGGTAAAAGGTAAGCACTACGGGCTTTCGGCCGATCTTGTCGGATATCCAACCGCAGATCACGAAAAACGGCACGGCGCAGGCGAGAGCGACCGACATCATGATATAGGCCGTCGCAAATTCGACCTTAAGCACTTTTTGCATGAAAATAAGAGCATAAAATTGCCCAGTGTACCAGACCACTCCAACCCCGGCGACGGCGCCAAAAAGAGAAAGCAAGACGACCTTTAAATTGCCCCATCTTGCGAAGCTTTCGGTAATTGGATTGGCGCTTGTCCGACCCTCGGCCTGCATTTGTAAGAACACGGGCGACTCTTCAAGTCGCAAGCGGATGTAGACCGACACTGCGAGCAATAAGATGGACAGCACGAACGGAATTCTCCAGCCGTAGTCCTTGAAGCCCACGCCTGTAATCTGCTGCGTCGCGAGAACAACAATGAGAGACAAGAAAAAACCCAACGTTGCGCAGATCTGGATCCATCCCGTGGGATATCGGAGCTAAGGAAGCCCTTTGGCTCAGCTGAGCAGTCGAACTTCTCTGATCGCTCGAGCGCCGGAATGCACTCCGACAAAGAGAAATTCTGTAGTGATCTCAATCGCCCGAAAAGCTGAAAAATGTTGGAATAGGTGTTGGAACGGCGTTCGGGTCCGCGATCGAGCGGGCGTACATCTCCTTGTACTTGGCCTGGTCCACCCAGGCATGCTTCGCCCACTCCGCAGGTACTGAATAAACTCTCTCCTCGGCAGTCCTATTCTCTGCGCCCATCGAGCATTCTCCGTTCATGGTATGCGAGAAGCGTTTGCAGTTAGGCTGCGTTCTTCAGCAATTGGTACGAACGCCGCACTCGAGTGCGAGACTGACCGCGGGGTAAGACCGGGGTGCTCCTGAAATTCGAAATACGATTCCTTGCCTCTCTCATCATCCAGAAGAGCGCGATTGCCCCCCTACGGTTCACGACAGAAAAAAGGGCCGCTGCCGTGATCCAGCAGCGGCCCTGCCCAGTCTAGGGAGGTTGAGCAGACGAGCCGGTCTGCCAGCGGATCCTATGCAGTCCGTTGCTTGTCGAATGCCTCCCAACCGGCCTAGGTGCTAAGAACCGGCGAGCGCGACATCTCGGTCTCGTCGGCGGTCACGTATTGATGTCTCGACCACGCGTTTCCGGCAGCAATAGAGCCCCGATGACCGCCGTCGAACCTGCGAACGCAATGGTGTACCAGAGCCCATCGAAAATGTTGCCGGTCGTGATGACAACTGCGGTTGCCACGAACGGTGCAAATCCGCCGATCCAGCCGTTTCCCAGTTGCAGCGCCACGGAAACACTGCTGTAGCGGATACGGGCAGGAAACAGTTCGACCAAAAGAGCACCAAGTGGCCCGTAGACCATCGTCGCCAGGAACACGAGGGCGAATAGCACCGCTATGACCATTGGCCCGTTTGGCTCTGCGGGTGTTTTCGTCGATGGGAGGCCTCTTTCGGTCAGCGCTTTCAGGAGTTTGGATTCATCGAAGCCAACGACTGTCTCGTCGCCCATTTGGATGCCGAGCGACGCCGAATCCGCCTTCACAACGTATGGAACGGCACGCGCCGTCAGAAATGCCTTCGCACGGGTGCAATCCTTCGTCGCCTGGGGCTGGAAGAGCTGACCCAGCAGGGATTGATCCTCGCTACAGTCGTTCCCGTGTATCACCACCGAGGTCCTAGCGCGGAATTCCGCAAGCGCCGGGTTTCCGTAAGTTGCCAGACTCTGAAATAGAGGCATGATCAGCAACGCAGACAGCGCGCATCCTGTCACAACGATCCACTTGCGCCCGACTCTGTCGGATAGCCAGCCAAAGAACAGAAAGAACGGCGTTCCGAGCGTGAGCGCGATCAGGAGGTAGAAGTTGGCCTGATCCTGGCTCATTTTCAGCGTGGTGGTCATGAAATAGAGGCTGTAGAAATGGCCGGTGTACCAGATCACCGCCTGACCGGCCACGACCCCGAAGATAGCGACGAGCACGAGGCGCAGATTGCGACCGTCCCCGAATGTATCGGCGATCGGATTCTTCGAGCCCTTACCCTCGGCTTTCATTTGCTGGAACACCGGCGATTCTTGAAGCTTGAGCCGTATGTACAAGGAGAGAACCAGAAGACCGATCGATCCAATGAACGGAATCCGCCAGCCCCAATTCGCGAAGTTCTCCGCTGAGATAGAAGAGCGGCACAATATGATGACGAGCAGCGAGAGGAATAATCCCAGCGTCGCCGTGATCTGGATCCAGCTTGTCGTGAAACCCCTCCGGTCTGGTTCGGAGTGCTCCGCAACGTACGTCACCGCGCCGCCGAATTCGCCGCCGACAGCGAGACCTTGCAGCAGACGCAAGCCGACCAGGATGGTAGGAGCCCACCAACCAAAGGTTTCGAAGGTGGGCAGCAGCCCGACAGCCGCGGTGGCGAGACCCATCACCAGCATGGTTACGAGGAAAGTCTTCTTGCGTCCGACGAGATCGCCGAGCCGTCCGAAGACGACCGCGCCAAATGGGCGCAGAACGAAACCCGCCCCGAAGGTTGCCAGCGCAGCCAGCAATGCTGCCGTTTCGTTTCCCTTCGGAAAAAACAGCGTGCTGAAGAACGCTGCCAGAGAGCCGTAGATGAAGAAATCATACCATTCGAAAACGGTACCAAGGGCGGCCGCGAAGATGATGCGCTTGGTGTCGCGATCGAGGTGGCGGGAAGCGAGTTCGGCTTCTGATTCAATGGCGTGAACTGACATCTTGTTCTCCCGCATCAAACGTTTTGCTGCAAATTTGATGGTGCTTCTTCCCTCAGGCGCGGCGGCGGCAATCCGTGCCTCGCCAAGAAGTCGCCCAGCAAGCGATTGAATGTTTCAGGTTGCTCGAGCATCGGAAAATGGCCTGCCCACCGCAAGCTATGGAGCTGACTATTGGGAATGTTGTTCGCCAAGGTCTGTGACTCACTTGGCGGAGTGATGATGTCCTCTTCGCCGACGACGACCAGCGTCGGTACGCGGATCTCTCCAAGCCTTGCGCGGCTGTCCGACGCATTGAGCGAGGTGATCGCCTGGCGCGCCACGAAGGCCGGCGTCTGCGCGACCTCGTTCTTGGCGAAGTCGATGAGCGCGGGGCTTGCAACAGAACCGAAAGATCGTTCGATGACCTGCTGGCTTGCCGCCACCACGCCCAGATCGTCGATGGCCTTGAGCACGTTGTCGACATTGACGTCGGCTCCCAATCCGTGCGGCGTGGCTCCAACCAGCACGAGCGCCCTTACGCGCTCGGGATAGGAGAGCGTAAAGTTCTGGGCCACGGTGCCGCCCATCGAAAGGCCGACCAGGACGGCCGAGTCGATCGCCAGTGCGCGATGCACTTTCAGCACGTCTTCGACGAAGGCCTCGATCGTGTAGCTTCGGTCTTCGGGACGCGGCGAACGCCCGTGACCGGGTAGATTGATGCGGACCACCTGGTGACGGGCCGAGAACGCCTCGACCTGCTCGCGCCAGAACTCGGCCGTGGTCGTGAAGCCGTGCACGAACACAAGCGGCATTCCCTCTCCTGACACCTGCACCACGGTGTCTCCTATTGTCGTGGTTCTGATGGTTGTCATTCTGCTCCTCCCGAGTTTTCTTTCCGAACAGGAGGTTCGCAAGCGCCGTGCCAATTCGGCCTCTTGTAACAGGACGACGCCTAACGCGTTGGCAATGCGATCCAAATTCTCATGGCTGGAACAGAGCGGCGCTGTTTGACGTCCAGCGATCGTGACGCTAGTGTATCATTTGCGTTACATATCTGTCCTAATCTTGTGACACTTGGACATCGAGATTTCCGCAATGGTCCTTTCGCAGTGGATTGCCGGGTCGTCGGAGGAAGCAGGCTTCCTGAGGCTCGTCCTCGATCACGTCTCCGACTGCCTGGTCGCGGTTGACACATCAGGCACGATCGTCCTGATCAACCAGCCCTATTGCAGACTCCTGGGGGGCGTTGCCGATGATTTCGTCGGGCGACACATAACCGACGTGGTGGGATCGCAAACCAAGCTCCATCTCGTCGCACGCGGCGAAGGAAGCCACGTCGGCTATCCATTGAAGGTGCGCGGCCATCAACTGATCACCAGACAGGTTCCCGTTCTTCAGGACGGCCGCATCATTGGCGCGGTCGGCCTCGCACTGTTCTCGGATCTCGGCACCCTGAAGAGAACCTTTCGACGGGCTACGCAAGCCGAACTGGCGATGCCCCAAGGCAACAAGCCTTGGCGCTCACGGTCCGGCATCAGCGACATCGTGGGTCAAGGCGAACTGATGGAGGCCTACCGAAATTCGCTTGACATGGTCGCCGGGCACGATCTCCCTGTATTGGTCTCGGGCGAAACCGGTTCCGGCAAGGAGTTGGCCGCTCACGCCATCCACGCACAGTCGAGCCGGTCGGAAGGTCCTTTCGTCTGGATCAATTGCGCTTCGATCCCGAGCGAGCTGATCGAAGCCGAATTGTTCGGCTATGAAGGCGGCGCATTCACCGGCGCGCGCAGTCGCGGAAAACTCGGGAAGTTCGAGTTGGCTTCCGGGGGCACCCTTTTCCTGGACGAGATCGGAGATATGCCGCTGCACCTACAGGGCAGCTTGCTGCGCGTTCTCCAGACCAGCGAGATGGTACGCGTTGGTGGCACGACGCCAGTCGCCATCAATGCCCGCGTCATTTGCGCGACCAATCAATCGCTTCCCGAGCTCTCGCGCGGGGGGCGCTTCAGACAAGACCTCTATTATCGCCTCGGCGTGCTGCCGATTGACGTACCTCCCCTTCGAGATCGGGAGGACATCGAATTTCTCGCCCGGCAATTGCTGACGCGGATCGCAGCCCGATTGAGCGCGGAGCCGAGGGACCTGAGCCGAAGAGAGATCGCGGCGCTTATTGCACATCGATGGCCCGGCAATGTTCGAGAACTTGAAAACGTGCTCACCCGGTTCGTGGTAACCGGCCAACTGATGTTGCTTCCTGCAGATCCACGTCCCGAGAAGGACGAGAAACGCACGCCGCAGCCGCTCAAGCAGCGTATCCAGTCGCAGACGGCCACGGAGATCCGGACCGCCTTGGAGCAATCCAGCGGGAATAAGAGCCGCGCGGCCGAGCTACTGGGCATCAGCCGCGCACATCTCTATCGGCTCATGAAGGAGCGAAGCCTGTAATTGTGCGCATCACGGGTCGATACCACCTTACGACACAGGACAATGATTTCATCCTAAGCCGCACGGACACTTGCGACGAAGCCGCTGACTTCCTCCTGTAACAGCCGCAACTTGCCCGTCAGGCGCACGCTCGAGCCAAGGACGCTGCCCGCCACCTGTCCTGTTTCCGACGTGGCGGTGTTAACGTCAGAGATGTTCTGCGAAACCCGGTTCGTGCCGGAGGCCGCATCCCTCACGCTTTGCGCGATGGCTTGCGTTGCGACGCCTTGCTCCTCTACCGCCGACGCGATCGAAGACGAGATCTCATTCACCTCGGTTATCGTCGCGAGAATGTTCTGAATGTTGCCGACCACAGAAGACGTCTCAGCCTGTATCGAAGAAATTTGAGCGCTGATTTCGTCCGTGGCCTTGGCAGTCTGCGTCGCAAGCGACTTCACCTCGGCCGCGACGACGGCAAAGCCCCGTCCGGCGTCGCCAGCCCGCGCCGCCTCAATCGTTGCGTTCAGCGCCAGCAGGTTGGTCTGAGCGGCGACCTGGTTGATGAGTCCTACGACCTCGCCAATCTTGGAGGCCGCCGCGGCCAGTCCTTGCACGGTCGCGTTAGCGCGCTGCCCGTCGTTGGCAGCTTTGTCGGCAACTTGGGCCGCCTGCGTTACGCGATGGCTTATTTCGCTTATCGAGGCCGACAGCTGACCGGCGGCCGAGGCAACCATTTGTACGTTCTCGGAAGCCTCGCGGCATGCTTCAGCAACTGAGTTCGCGCGTCCATTGGCATGATCAGCGCTTGCTGACATGCTCTGTGCGGCTTTCTGCATCTCGCTCGCCTCCGCGAAAACCTCCCGGACCACGCTTTCGACGCTCGCCTCGAATTTTCCGGCAAGTTCGACCATGGTCCTGCGCTTGTCTTCGTCCGCACTTCGCTTGAGTTCTTGCTGTTCGCTGTGCATTTTGCGCACGGCCGCCGCGTTCTCCTTGAATACGCTCAAAGCGCGGGCGAGACTCCCGACCTCGTCGTGACGGGTTGTGTATGGCACTTCGAAATCGTCTTCGCCCGAAGCAAGCTTCTCGGTAAGCGAGGTAACCGTGGTAAGTGGCCGAGTCACGGTGCGGCTGATTGCCAAGGAAATGACGACCACCAGCACAACGACGCCAAGGCAAAGCCACGCGAACGTCCAGGCGGCCTGTCGAAAGATCGCATCGATATCGTCGAGATAGATGCCGGTCCCGATAATCCAGCCCCAGGGCGCAAACCCCTTCACGTAGGACAACTTGGAGACCGGCTGATCCGAACCCATTTTTGGCCAGAAGTAGCCGTAAAAGCCGGCACCCTGTTTCTGTACAACGTCGACAAAGCCCCGAAAGAGGTAATTGCCAGCCGGATCCTTAAACTCTCCGACCGGCTTGCCATCAAGCTCAGGCTTGGCCGGACTCATGATCATGTTCGGAGCCATGTCGTTGATCCAGAAGAACTCGACCTTGTCGTAGCGCAGCCCCTTGATCTCCGCGAGTGCGGCAGCCTGGGCCTGCTCGCGGCCAAGCTTTCCGTCGCTTTCAAGCTTCTGATAGTGCGCCAGGATACCGTGGCCGATGTCGACCATCTGCTGGATCTTGGCTTGTCGATCCGTCATCATCTGGCTGCGAATGTTGTATAGCGCGATCGGAACCAGAACGATCATGCCGGTGAGCGCGACGCCGATGATGACAAGGAATTTGGTTCTCAAACCAAGAAAATGCATGGGGTTCTCACGACCGGAAAAATGATCGCCAGACTGGGTCGGGCTGCCTTACCAGCCGCTTAAATATCAGGGCTTTGCCGTCGTCGGCGCACAATGTTGACGCTGTTTGGCAGGATTTGCACGTTCACCAAAGTTGCACCAGCCCTTGCCCTAAAACTAGCGTGCTTTGCGACGAGGCGCAGGGCTCGATGGTGGCATCACAAAAAATTCCGGTTACCGTCCTCACCGGCTTCCTGGGGTCGGGCAAGACGACGCTGCTCAATCAGCTCCTTGAAAGCGGCTTGATGGCAGATTCCGCTGTCATCGTGAATGAGTTCGGGGCCATCAGCATCGACGCGGAATTGGTCGTTGGCGTAGACGAAGAGATTCTCCAGATCAACAACGGCTGCATCTGCTGCACGGTTCGGACGGATCTTGTTACGACGATCACCAAACTTCTATCGGGAACGAGGCCCATTCGTCGCATTCTCATCGAAACCACGGGTCTGGCCGATCCCGCTCCCATCATTCAGAGCTTCGTTGTCGATGAAACTCTGTCTGCCGCAACCACGCTCGATGCGGTCGTGACGGTGGTCGACGCCACCCATATCGACCGATGGCTTGCCGACCAGAGCGCCGGCGAGAACGTCGCGGCCGAGCAGATCGCTTTCGCCGACATCGCGGTGATCAGCAAGTTGGATCTGGTTGGCGAAGGCTGCCTCGCCAAGGTCGAGGCGACCATCCGGGCAATCAATCCGATGGTTCGGGTGGTGACTTCGGTCGAAGGCCGCGCAAATGCCGCCTCGATTATCGACGTCAAGGCTTTTGATCTGAAGAACTGCCTGACGATCGAGCCGCTACTGCTCTCCGACCTCGAGCACGAGCACGATCTATCCGTGATCAGCGTGGAAGTCCGCGAGGAACGGCCCCTGGACGGACCTCGATTCTTTCGATGGCTGAACGGCTTCGTGCAGAAGAATGGTGAGGGCCTTCTGCGCTGCAAAGGCATTCTGTCGCTGGCAAGCGAACCGCGACGCTGGGTGTTTCATGGCGTCCACATGACGCTCGACGGCCGGCCAGGTCGGCCGTGGGCCCCCAACGAGCCTCGTACCAGCGCGATCGTCTTCATCGGAAGGGGCCTTGAGGCGGCTCGAATTCGCGATGAAATCGCCGAACTAACCGAGCAGGGCGCAAGTCTCGTAGCCTAGCATGGGCCGACGATCCGTCATTTCCGCCGCGGTTCCATGCTGACCGGAGAGATGGTCGGCTTCGTGTCCGAAGGATCCGTCGACGTACCGGCCGCCCGCGGGTGGTGGCATGCTCAACCTCAGGAAAGGCCTGCTCCGCATGAAGCTGCAACATTATCTCGGAGGCCTCGAAGGCCTCGACCCGATATCGCTTGAAACGCGCGTCTTCGTGGAAGCCTGGGAGGAGCGCATCTTCGGCATCCACACCGCGATGATGGCACTAAGCCCGCAACTCGAGCTAGATGCGACGCCGAGCAAGTTCAACACCACGTGGACTTGGGCCGACCTGCGCAAAGGTGCAGAGTCGATGAATCCGTTCGACTACTTCAAATTCCGGTACTACGAAAAATGGCTTGGTGGCATCTCCGGATATTTCGTCGCCAACGGATATATCACGCAGGCAGAACTCAACGCGCGCACCGAAACCTTCATGTCGGCATCTAGCGCGATGCCTAAGGGCGGAGATGCCGGGGTCGATGCCCGGGTCCGGAAATATCTTCTCATCGGAGACGATCCGAAACGTGAGCGGTCAGCGCCGCCCCGCTTCGCGGCCGGAGACGCCGTCTGGGTCGCCAGCCCGAAATCGATCGACCACACGCGTCTGCCCGGTCACCTCCGCAACAAGGCAGGCATCATCGATAGCGTCTACCCAGATGCCTACACCTATCTTTGCGACACCGGCGTCGATGGAATCGGAAAGGCGATGCCCGTTTACTGCGTCAGGTTCGATCCCGGGGATCTCTGGCCTGGTAATACGGAGACGAATTTCACTTTCTATGCAGACCTGTTCGAGGCCTATCTCGAGCCCGCGACCGCCGCCTGAGGACCACCCGATGGAACGTTTCGAATACTCCAAGGACCGTGAGGCGGTGAACGCGGCGCGCGCGCGCGCACTGGAGGCGCTTCTCATCGAAAAGGGCATCATCACCAGCGAGACCGTGGACAAGATCATGGCGATCTTCGCGACCGAGATGGGTCCGTTCAACGGCGCCAGGCTGGTTGCGAAGGCGTGGGTCGATCCCGCCTTTAAGACACTTCTGGCCGAAGATACCATGGCCGCCGTCGAACAGATGAACTTTGCGACCAAGGGCGCAGGCGCGGAAGGCGAGCATATGAAGGCGGCGATCAACACGCCTGAGGTGCACAATCTCATCATCTGCACCCTGTGTTCGTGCTACCCTTGGCCAATCCTCGGTCTGCCGCCTTACTGGTACAAGGATCCGTCCTTCCGCGCGCGGGCCGCGCGGGAGCCGCGGAAGGTGCTCGGCGAGTTCGGCCTGGACATAGATCCGAAAAAGGAAATCAAGACTTGGGACAGCAGTGCTCAGATCCGCTGGTTCGTCGTTCCCGAGCGGCCGACGGGCACGGATGGGTTCAGTGAGGAGCAACTGGCGGCCCTCGTCACGCCGGAATCGATGATGGGCGTCGCCGTCGTCAAGCCCCCGGGCGCTTGAGGCAGCAATGCAGACAAGCTTCGAGCATTTCGCCTTGGGCGCAATGTTGGGACAGTCCGACATGCCGCCCAAGGACAATGGAAGCCTTTGCTTCGGTGCGCCTTGGCAGCGGCAGGCTTTCGGCATGGCGCTCGCACTTTCCAAGCTGGGCCTGTTCGAATGGGACGACTTCCGTTCGGAGCTGATATCAACGATCGCCGCCTGGGAGGCGACCCACGACAAGTCCGACCCGAGTTGGGATTACTACGAAATCTGGCTCACCGTGCTCGAGACGATGGTGGAACGGTCCGGCCTCGGTGACCGCGCGGCAGAGGCGCCCTGATTAAGACCCTCTGCTCACCCCAGACCAATGAACAGTGAATTCGTCGCTCGTCCCGGTTCGTGCTATGAACACGGGATGAAGTCGCCCACCTCCAGAGAGTCCGAATATGACGCAGGTTTGGCCGAAAGTGATGCCTTCGTGCCGGCCCATCGGAATGAAAATTGCTTAACAACTCGCCTCATTTGAGGATTGTTGATGCGGATCGCATTGCTCGCGCCCCCAGGAGTTCAGTCTCTCGACATCGTCGGTCCGGCCGAAGTGTTCTGGGAGGCGGGCAGGCGACTAGGGGATCCGAACGCCTACACCGTACAGGTAATCGCGGGGTCGGCAGATCCCGTCCGCGGAACGGGCGGGCTTCGCTTCGTGGCCGACCGGCATATCTTCGATCCAGACGAGCCGATCGACACACTTCTGGTCGGCGGCGATCCATCATTTGCGATCGTCGACCCCGCCATGGTCCAGTGGCTGCGGCGCAGAGCCGCCACAGTTCGCCGTCTTGGCTCCGTCTGCACGGGCGTCTTCCTGCTTGCGGCAGCGGGCTTGCTCGAAGGCAAGCGCGTAACGACGCATTGGGAATGCGCCACCCGTTTGCGGAATGAATTTCCCAATCTCGATATCGATTCCGATCAGATCTTCATACGGGACGGGAATCTTTGCACCACAGCCGGCGTCACAGCGGGCATGGATCTTGCGCTCGCGCTCGTCGAAGAAGACTACGGACGCGACCTGGCTCTGATCGTCGCGCGCTACATGGTGATGTTCCTGAAACGCCCAGGCGGACAGTCGCAGTTCAGCGCGCACCTTGCGGCGCAAATGTCGGGCAAGAGCCGGATCCAACAAGTTCAGCAGTACGTTCTCGACAACCTCGCTACCCAGCTCTCAGTCGACAATCTGGCGCAACAGTCGGGAATGAGCATTCGGAACTTCACGCGCGTGTTTCGCCAGGACATGAACATGACCCCCACCGAATTCGTGGACGCGGCAAGGCTGGACGCAGCGCGATTGCTCCTCGAAGACAGCGCAAAGTCGCTGCAACAAATCGCGATACGGTGCGGCTTCGGGAATGCCGATGGCATGAGGCGAGCGTTTGTCCGCAATCTGGGTATAGCCCCAGGTGAATACCGCCTTCGGTTTCGAAGTGCCTGGGCCGGTACAAGTCATGCACCGCGAACGATCCGTCCGCCAGCCGGCCATAGAACACGCGCCTCGTCCCCGTGACGAAGAGAGCTGCCGCGAGGACGAACGGCAGCGACAACAGATTTGGATCAAGGTCCCGGAATCGTACGGGCCGGTCCGTCGGGCTGCCCGGAGACGGCGATCTTCGGATACACATGGCCGATGTCGACGTGAGTTTGGCCGAATTGACGCCGTGAATCCCGGTACATCTGTAATCAAACGGCTTGTCTGATCGAGACTAAGCAAAACTCGCAGGGTCGGCAGGGGCCGGCCCGGGTGACAGCGGACTCGTCTGTCCCGGCTCAGTCCTCGATGCTCGAATAGTCGAGGTTCGATCAATGACACATGGCGACGTCCCCGCTCCTGGTCGATCCAGAGATGGTCATGGAGTTCCTGAACAGACCATTCGTGTCGGCATCGTCGTCATCAACGGCGCCAACACGATCGACTTCATGGGACCAATCGATGCATTCAATGAAGCCGGTCGATCACCTGCAACATCGGTTCGTTACAAGGTTGACCTGATCGGGGCCGCACCTGGTCTCATTGTCGGCTCCTCCGGTGTTCGCATAGTTCCTGACAAGGTCATCGGATCCGAACTGGATACGTTCTACGACACGATCCTGGTTGCTGGCAGTCAGGAACTTCAGCCGTCCGGAGACAACAACCAGCCACTGATCGATTGGCTGACCCGAGCCGCGGCGTCCGCACGTCGAATCTGCGCAACCTGCGCAGGGACCTTCGTCCTTGCTTCAGCGGGCCTGCTCGACGGACGGCGGGTCGCAACGCACCGTAACTACACCAGGCAGTTCGCAGCGAGATTTCCGCAGGTCCATATGGAGCCGGATAGGCTCTTCGCTCATGACGGTTTATATTATACCGCCGTCGGCGGAATGGCCGGCATCGACCTTTGTCTCTACCTGATCGAGAATGACTGTGGGCAGGCCACATTTCTGGACGTGGCCAGGATGATGGTCATTTTCCTGCGGCGGCCGGGCAATCACCCCCAGGTGAGCGAGTTTCTCAAAGCGCAGTCGATCCGAAATTCTCAGATCAGCCATGTCATGGATTGGGCGTTGGCGAACCTTGCGGCCGATCTTTCGGTCGACGCATTGGCGAAACGCGCAGCGATGAGTTCTCGGAACTTCAGCCGCACGTTCACGGACGAAATGATGACGACGCCGGCTCGCTTTGTCGAGGGTATTAGAGTCGAAGCGGCGCGCATCCTTCTGGAAACGACACTGCTGTCCGTCCAACAAATTTCTCATCGGGCTGGGTTCGGGAGCCCGGCTAACATGCGCCGCGCGTTCGCTCGCGCCTTCCAGACACCGCCGACTCAGTATCGCCACAACATTGGCTCTGCGATGCCAGGGGCCCAGGCGGCACAACTGCTCAAAGTCTAACTGGTTTGATTCCGCAAGCAATGCGAGGCAGGAAGGAGGCAATGGCAGAAAATGTGCGATGGAATTAACCTAACGCCGTAAACATCGCAACTTTCGCCTTTCGGATCATCGCCAACATGGCGATCTGGGTTTGGACTCTGCAAGCCCTTAGTGGTCAACCTGAACTCCTCGGAGCGACCGTGCTTGCCTGCACCTTCGACTTACGCCATGCGTTCGATCCGGACCACCTCGCGGCGACCGATAAAGTTGCGCGGAAGTTGATGCAGGAAGAAAAGCCTCAACCCTGGTCGGCGTCCATTTCGCGCTTGGTCATTCGAGATCGTAACGTTGGCCTCGTTTGCAGTTTTGGGAGCCGCGTTGTCGATCCACGTCAACACATTTACTGAACGTAGCCTGATTCGCACCTGCATCTCGGCCTGCTTCCTTCGAGCGATGGCGCCACTCACCCCGGACGTCCTGATCCACGCCCTGCCGATCTATCATATCTCCGGGATGCTTGTGGCCGGCGATGTGACGTTCGCCGCGTGTGAGCGCATCCTCTACATGCAGAAGTTCGATGCAGAGCGGATTCTCGCGGCGATGGTAGTCGGTGATCACGACGAGCGCCGACGCTGGTCCTGACGTCACCCAACGATCAAAGACCTCGCGGCGAAAATGTTCCGTCTTGAGCGCGCTGCCGGAGCTTAGTCTAGCCGCGACCGGTAGCTCCAGCGCCGATCCGGATGCCAGACAAGATCATCGCACTTAGAGAACATGCCAATTGGCTAACCTTGGGGCTGCGCAACCGCGAGAACGCATCATAGTTGACGGCGCAAGGAATGGAGCCGCCAGTTCGTTGATCGACAGCTTATCCCCACGTCCAAAGCGGACGATAGGCCCGGAGCGGGTCAGCGGTCACCGCATCGCACCTCCTATTGGGGAGCACGCTATCTCGCCATCTCACGCATCCGCACACGACACATAGTGTCAGGGCAGCTCACCAATGGCTGCAGAGACCGATTGTAACTCGGCGAAGCTCTGGGCGATATCGACCAGTAAGCCATCGTCGCCTTCCCGACCAACGAACATCAAGCCACTCGGTAGTCCATCCCTGCGCATCCCGTTGGGCACGGACAACGCTGGAATACCGAGATGAGGCGCGAAGTTCACGAACAGGCCGAGACTGGTCGAAGCGTATGCGGGATCGCGTTCGACTTCGCTGCGCTTGTGGATGGTCGGCGCCGTCGGCAAGGCCAGCATGTCCACCCTGGACCAAGTGCCCAGTTCGATCTCCCGCGCCAGTTCGGTTCTCCTATGGAGAATTTTGTAGGCATCGACGGCCCTGCAGTCTGTCGAATTCACAAGGGCAGCCTTGACGACGGGGGAATATGTCCCTTCTGGATGCGCCTCGATGAATGGCCCGAGCACAGCAGCCCTCTCGGCCATCAGTTCGGGCTTGTACGTCATGTCCGAGATTTCGGCGAACGGTTCGTAGTCAATCTGCTCGATGGAATATCCCAAACCCCTGAGCCGCTCGATGCCGGCCGCGTAGACACGCTTCGCTTCGGCATCTCCCAGGAAGTATTCTTCCTTCGGATCGATGATACCGACGACCGGATCCTTGAAAGCTTTCCGCCTGCCCAGCACCTCCTTCGAGAAGGGATCGGCGGCGTCATACACGCCAGCCGCCGACATCACCAAACGCAGGTCATCGGGCCAACGACAAAACACCGAGCAAGAATCGAGCATTCGGCCGCTCGGAACGACGCCCGTGTTACTCAGCACCCCACCCGACGGCCTGAAGCCGTAAATTCCTAGGAAGCCGGCCGGGATGCGTCCGGACCCCGCAGTGTCGGTCCCCAGTGAGAAATGCGCAGTCTTGCATGCGATGGCGACGCCGGACCCCGAACTAGACCCCCCGACGATGTGGTCGGCGCTGTAGGGGTTCTGCGGAAATCCATAGACAGAGCGCATGCCGGTCAGCCCGGTCGCGAATTGATCGAGATTGGCCTTCGCTACAAGTATTGCGCCCGCCTCGAGCAGCCGATCCACGACGAAGGCGTTCCTCTCCGGCCGATAGGCATATTCCGGACATCCCGCGGTCGTATCGTATCCGACGACGTCGATGTTGTCCTTGACCACGAACGGCACACCGTAAAGCGGCATCTTCGCGCGGACGGCGGCCGGGAGCGATGCGAGCTCCTCGGCACGTTTGCGAAGCTCCTGCTCCGGCACGACGGTGATGAACATGGGATTGGAAGCGTTTTCCGCCCGCGCGGCCAGCACGTCGTTCACAACGTCGGCGAGTTCGATCTGGCCTTGCTTCACTCGCAACGCCAACTCGCGCACCGAGAGATCGCTCAGTTCCTGTTTCATGATCTTTCCCATGCGCATCAGTAGATGACGCTTTCGATACGTCGCTGCAATTGAAGGTATGCGTCCGAGTAGCGATCCTTCAGGGCCGGATCACGTGTGTCTGCGTCGATCACGACGCCGGCGGGCCGACCGCCGAGAACGAGGACACGATGGCCGACGTACAGCGCCTCTTCGATGCTGTGCGTGACCATGACCATGGTCATGCCGGTCTTCTCCCATAGATCGTGGAGAAGCTGTTGCATCCGACGACGGAGGCTCACGTCGAGGGCGCTGAACGGCTCGTCGAGAAGGAGCACCCGCGGGTCTGTGATGAGCGCACGCGCGATCGCCGTTCGCTGGCGCATTCCTCCCGACAATTGATGCGGATAGCGCTTGGCGGCCTCCTGGAGGCCGACCGCTTCCAGCATCTCATCCAGAGCCTCGGGTCGCACCTTTTCCCTGGGCATGAATTTCAACCCGAACGCCACGTTGCTCCGCACGTTCAACCAAGGAAACAGGTTGTTCTCCTGGAAGATCATGACGATCTCCGGTGTCGGACCTTGCTGAAATTGACCATCGAAGAGTACGCCGCCGGTGCTTTCACCGATGACGAAGCCGCCAAGGGCCTTGAGCAGGGTGGTCTTCCCGCAGCCCGATGGGCCGAGCAGGCACGTCACCTCTCCTTCGCGGATCTTGATCGAGAAGTCCTCGAGGGGTGCGTAGACCGCGCCCTGACCGTCATCGTACTTGATTGTCAGGCGGTCGACCTGGAAGGCGGTCTTCGGCTGTGTGATGACCACGGGTCCGTTCATACCCGCCACCACAGCACCCGGTCGCCGATGAACTGGAGAAGGCGATCCACCACGAAGCCGGAGACACCGATCACCACCATTCCGAAGATGATCAACTCATTGTTGAACAGATTCCGCCCCATCATGATGATGGCTCCGAGACCATCCCTCAGCCCGACCATTTCAGCGACGAGTACCGCCATCCAGGCCGCGATGAAGTTCGTCCGCAGAAGCATGAAAACGCCGGGGAGAATCGCCGGCAACGTGACCCAAATCCAACGCTGGAGGGGGCCGGCGCCGAGATTGCCCGCTACCGTCGCGAACTCCGGAGGGATCCGATGGATCTCGTTCAGTGTCGCGAGTGTCAGGACGAAATAGACGCCCATGAAGACGATGAATATCGCTGTCACGTTGCTGATTCCGAACACAACGATGGCCGTCGGTATCCAGGCTATCGGCGCGATGGGGGCGAACAGTCGGAGAATGGGGCTGAGAATCCAGGTCGCGTGGCCCGACAGGCTCAGAAGCGCACCGGTGAGGATGGCCGCCACGAAGGCCACCGCCATCCCGAAGAACACCCGGAAGAATGTCGCAAAGAGTGACTCTTGAAGACTTGCCGCCTGCGAACCCAATCCGATCTTAAAATTGCTTTCGGCGATCGTGTGGAGAAACCTGCTCGGAGGAGGAAGCACGCTGGCGAGAGAGCTTCCGCTCGCGCCCACTATCTCCCAAAGGACCAAAAGCCCCACGATCGACGCAATGCCGAACGCGTACGGCTGAAGCTTACTGGCAGATCGCGCTTCAGTCATCTGGCCGTCCCCTGCGGATCCCAGACGAGGTATTCGAGGGGCGTCGGGTTGTAGGCGTTGGCGGGATTGTTGAGTTGCGGACAATTGGAGATCAGAACGATGAGGTCCATCTCCGCCCTGAGCTCGACGTACTTGCCGGGACCCGAAATGCCGTCTTCATAGTGCAGCGTGGTGTCCCTGACGGGCACATTCATGAAAAAGTTGATGTTGGATACGATATCCCGCTTGTCGATGCCTCGGCCCCACTTCCCGACGGCCAGCATGAAGTTGTCGCGGCATGCATGCATGAAGCGCTTCTCGAGTCCGTAGCGCACGGAATTGCCTTCCTGCGAGCAGCAACCTCCTCCAACGGTGTCATGCCGGCCACAGGTGTCCGCGACGATCGTCAGCATCGGGCGTCCCTCGTTCGACATGATGCGAGTTCCCATGCCGAGATAAGCGTTTCCCTGCGCGGCCATGGTTTCTGTCAAATCGTACCGCTCTTCCGGTTTGCGCGCGTTCAGGAAAAGAGCATCGACGGCCTGATTGCCCTCGACGTCTATGATCCGGATGATCTGTCCGACCTTGATTTCGTGCATCCAAGGCTCGCCCGGCGCGTGAACGAAATTGTACACGGCATCCTCGCGACGCAACGGGCTCTCCACGACGTTGATCTTCATGACGGCTCCTTCGCCCGGTTCGGATTGCTCAGAGGTAGTATCGCTCGGTGAGGATGAAGCCGCGGCTGTTTTCGGCCAGGCCGACGCGGCATGGATCGTCCTTGCCGGCGGTACCCGAACGCCAGCATTCGAGTTCGACCGCGACCGGCGCGTAGTCCGGATTCGGATCGAAGCGGTGCTGGCACGTCGACAAGACGACTATGGCGTTCATCTCGAAACGAAGGTCGACGAATTCTCTCTTCCTGCTGTGTTGCGGCACGAAACGGAACTCTCCGTCCCAGTTGACGGCGATCTTGCTGAAGAAGTTGATGTTCGCGACGACGTCGCGCTTTCCCATGCCCCACTTGCCCAGCTGCGTCAGAAAGCCGTCGTAGGCGTTGCGATACATGCCATTCCGGCACTCCTGATACCGGTGGACGCCGTACTTCTCGGCGACGTGCTCGGCCCTGCTCATTCCTCCCATCGTGTCGTGCCAGGCGCAGGTCGACTTGGCGACCGAGCAGAGCACGCGCCCCATGTCAGAGTAGCAGACGAGTCCCTCCCTGATGTGGGACGTTCCCTGCTGTTTGAGCGTATCCGGCATGTTGTACCGCTCGACACGGTCGTCGAAATTGTAGAACAGCGCCGACACGTTGGCGGTGTCTCCGAGCGCGGTCATCCGCAAGGTGTTGCCGCGGCGGATCAGGCCGGACCAATGCAGGCCGCCTGGCACCGTCTCCTTCCACAGCGACATCGCCGGGTCGTAAACCGCGGAATGCTCGGGCACCGAGGACTTTGCGAGAGCCGGAAGATCATCGAAGGTGAGCGTATAGGACATCTGATCGTCTCCAATTCCAGGGCGGTGCCGTCGCTTATTTTCCGATGCCCTCGAGGATATCCAGCCGGAAGATATCCGACGCCTTCGTCTTGCCTTTGATGTAGCCGAGCTTCGTCAGCTCATCGACGACGCCCTGGATCACCGCCACGTCGGGCATGAAGGAGACTGGAGCAGGCGCCAACTTCAACGAAGCGAGCAAGACCGCGGGCGGGACCCGGAAATAGTTTCCCTTGCTCATGAGCTCGGCCGCCTTCTCCGGCGACTTATTGATGATGTCGGCCGCGCACTGCAGCCCCTTGAGGTAGGCGACGACGACGTCCTTGCGCTGGGCGATCGTGGACTCCAAAACGCTCGCGACGCTGTTCGGCGTCGTCGTGGACCAGGTCTGGGCGTTCGACGTAAGGACCGTCGCGCCCTTTGTCTCGACCATGTCGGTCGTGTACGGCTTGATGTGGCTCAGAATGTCGAGTTGACCGCTTCGAAAGGCCTCGACCATGCTGAGCAGGTCGTTGAAGTAGACGATATCGACGTCCTTGTCCGAGATGCCCTCCTTGTCGAAGGCGCGCGTGAGGATCAATTCCAGGGTATCCCCCTGAAGCGTTCCGACCTTGAGCTTCGGCTTCTTCGTCTGGACGTACGCCTTCACGTCGCCGATCGAGTGCAGGCCCAGTTTTCCTTGAGCGACGACTTCCATGACGCCCCAGCCGCCCGCCGATGCGATCACGCGGATTGGCACACCGCTATTGGCGGCAAAGAACGGCAGCGTGAACGGGTTGATGCTGACGTCTATGACCTTGCCCGCCAGCGCGGCGTTGTTGTCGCCGGGACTTGCGAAGAATACCGTGTCTACGTCGAGACCTTGGTCCTTGAAGCAGTTTGTTTCCTTGGCGACGAAGAGAGGCGCCAGGTCGATCGCGACCAGGTGTCCAACCTTGATTTTGGTAGGCGCCTTGTCGTTTGCGGCCACCGCCCGCCCGCTCAGGAACAGGGAGAGAGCCAGAAGCACGGAAAATCGTCGCACCATTTCAGATCTCCTTCGCGTTACAGTTTCGATCCTTGGATCGGGCTGACGACGAGGATTGCCGATGCGTCGAAATCTTAAAATCTATATTCTTCGAAGGATACTTCGATGGAACTGAAGTGATCCGGAGCGCCCTCAGCCGGTCCGAAGCAGTTGCGGCCCTGAACCGCGCAGACAGCCCAGAAATTCGTGGAGGGTCGACCGGGAAACGACCGAATTTTCACGAACGGCGATCGATACTTGAGTGTCGAGGAAGAGGACGTGGGGCATCAGTTCCACCAACTCTCCGCGGGCCACCAAGGGGGCGGCATAATGCTTAGGGAGATACCCGACGCAATCGCCCGACAGGATCAGGAGGGTGGCGGCCTCGATATGTCCGATCGTGCTGATCAGGGTTCGCGCGTCGTAGAGCGGAAACTCCTGTACGCCGACGAACGAACGCCGGACCTTGTTGGCCAAGGGGATCGCTTTGGCAAGCTCGTTCGGATCGCCGATGCTCGCGAGAGGATGGCCCTTCTTGCAGACCATGACGTCGCGTTGCAGATAAAGCGGCTCGTAGCTGATTCCGGGTATCCGGCTGTAGAAGATGCCTATCGCGAGATCAATCTTGTTCTCCAGAAGCGCCTGGTTCAGCTCCTGCTGCTCGAATACTTCGAGCGAGATCTGAGCGCTGCCGCGCTGTTTGCTCCGGAACGCGGAGACGGCCTCGGTGAGCGGACATAACGGATCGGCGACGATGTTGTCGAGGAATCCCAACCTCAACTGCCCGGACTGTTCTCCCTTCAACTCTCCCGCCTGAAGTTCGAACGACTGCATCGATTGGAAGAAGTCGACGACGAGGCGATAGAAGACTTCGCCCTTCTCGGTCAGCTTGAAACCGGACCGACCGCGATGGCAGACGACGTAACCGAGGCGTCCTTCAAGCTGCGACATCTGCATGCTGATCGTCGATGCTCCGACGTTCAGAGTGGCCTGAGCGTCCGAAAAGCCGCCGGCCTCCACCACCGCCTTGAACACCCGCAGCAGGCGAATTTCGATATCCATCATGGCGCCAAAATCTCCACCCGCTCGATCACGCCAACGCATGGGCAACACCTCCTTTCCCAAGCAAATCATGGGCCAAGCGACCTATCCGGAGTAGGGTTTCCCAATGTCCTCGGCGTAGACGCCGCCCCGCTGGAAGCGAACGATCGACGGAGCCGCACCGTCAGGACGGCGGCGCGAAAGCGCCCCCCTAAAGGATTGATAAATTTGCGTATTCGACGGATTTGGCGCCCGAGAGCCGATCGACGCGGTTCGCGCGGATCGTGTGGCCTGCGAAAGCTCGCCGTATCGGCGAGACCTTGTCTCGATCATCTGAAGCGTCCCAAAGATCTGGGCAGAACCGCTCGGTTGGCTCCGCCTCGCCTCTTGGAGCCGGCCGCCGGCCTTAAATCCGGTCGATCGCTGGACTTGGACAAGCATGCTCCAATCCGTGCAGCGTGGGCCAGGCAGCCCTGCACCGTACACTCGCTGGTATGGAGATGCTGCGCCATCTCGCGGGTGGCGCGTTCGGGCCGCGATGCAAGCGGATCTTGAAGCGATTGAAGCCTACTCGGCGGGCCGTGCGACCGCGGCACCAGAGCTCTCCGGGAGGTCGAGCGCTGCAAACGCCTTCGGTTTCCGCAAGCGCACGTAGATCTGCGCTGCCAGAAGCACCGCGCACAGGAGCAAAAAGAACGCGCTGATCGGCCGCTCGACGAAGATCATGGCGTCGCCCCGCGAGACCAGCAGCGAACGGCGGAAGTTCTCCTCCAGGCGCGGCCCCAAGACGAAACCGAGCAGGATCGAGGCCGGGTGGAAATCAAGCAGCAGCAGCAGATAGCCGACCAACCCGACGACGACAGTCTCGCCGACCTGGAACATGTCGTTGTTGGTCGAGTAGACGCCGATCGCGACGAAGAACAGCGCGCTCGGATACAGATATTTGTAGGGAATCATCAGGAGCTTCACCCACAGCCCGATTAGCGGGACGTTGAGAAGCACCAGCATGACGTTGCCGATCCAGAAGCTTGCGATCAGGCCCCAGAAGATGTCCGGATGCTCCTTGATCAACTGGGGCCCGGGCACGATGCCCTGGATCATCAGCGCACCAAGGATCAGGGCCATGACAGCGTCGCCGGGAATGCCGAGGCTCATTGTCGGGATGAAGTCGCCCTGCACCGACGAATGCGTAGACGCCTCTGGACAGGCGACGCCTTCGATCATCCCGGTTCCGAACTTCTCAGGTGTCTTCGAAACCTTCTTCTCGGCCGCGTAGGAGATGAAGGAGGCTATCGTCGGTCCCGTTCCCGGAATGAGCGAGCAAAGGCTTCCGATGATGGTGCCACGCAACATCGCCGGGATCGAGCGGCGAAGTTCATCACGCGATGGACGCAGATCGCGCAGGCCGACGTTCGAATAGCGCGTGTTCACCTCGGAGTATTGATTCACGCTCTTCATGAACTCGGCGATGCCAAATAGACCGAGTGCGAGTCCGACGAGTTCGATGCCGTCAAGGAGGTTCGGAATGCCGAACGTGAAGCGCTCCGTGCCAGTCTCGACATCCGTTCCCACGATTCCCAGGAAGAGGCAGAGCAAGGTCATGGCAATACCCTTGAGAGGTGAGCCCTTCGCCAACGTCGAACCGGCGAGCAGGCCCAGAAGCATCAGTGAACAAATCTCGGTCGGACCGAACTCCAGTGCGACCTTCACCAGCACCGGCGCCAGAAAGATCATCTCCAGGATGCCCCAAGAGGCGCCGACAAACGACGACAGTACCGTGATGCCGAGCGCCGCACCTCCGCGGCCTTGCTTCGTCAACGGAAACCCATCGAGGCACGTCACCGCGTGCGGTGGATGGCACGGCAGGTTGAGCAGGATGGAACAAATCGCGCCGCCGTATTGCGCGCCATAAAACACGCCTGACAGCATCAAGATCGCGCCGACCGGGGGAATGCCGAACGTTAGCGGGAGCAGCACGGATATCGTGGCGAGAGGCCCCATTCCTGGCAGGACCCCGACCATGTTGCCAACCAGAACACCGACGAAACACCACATGAAATTCTGTGGCTCGAAGGCGACCCCGAAGCCGTACCAGAGATCGGAAAGCGCGCTCGCGAACATCTAGAACCCCCAACGGTACAGCGGGAAAGGAACCTTCAGCACGTAAGAAAAGAGGAGACAGCCGGCGACCGTTACAACCACAGCCAGGACGGCCGAGCTTGTCACTGTTGCGGTCCTGTCGCCGAGCGCGGAGACGAACACGCACATGAAGGTGGCCGCGGCCATGCCAAAATAGACGCCGAAGAGGACGAACATTAGCGGGCCCGCGAGGATGCAGGCCCAGCCTCGCCATTCCATCGCGGCCGGCAAGATGCGCTCTCCCTCTTCAAGAGGCGTCGCCAATCCCGTGACGAAGATCAACGCTCCGACGATCACCATCATGACACCGAGCATGAACGGAAACATGCCTGGTCCTATGTGCGCGAGGGTCCCGAGCGAATAGGTAGCCGAGTTGAAATCGATCCCGGCGCCTAGCAGCACCATGAGCAGCCCGGCGTAAAAGTCCTTCTTTCGCAGCACGATCGGCATCTGGGCCCTCTAAGTGGTTTTGGTCGCTATCACGACGAGCGCCGACGCCGGTTCGGAAGACACCTGGATCAGCTTGTGCGGAATCGTGGAATCGAACTGGATGCAGTCGCCGGGATTCAAGGTCTCCTTGCGCTTTCCAATGACGAGTTCGATCCGGCCGGCGAGGATGAACAAGATCTCCTCACCTTCGTGGTGGCTCATGATGCGACCGCGCTTCGCCGTCTTGGTCGGCCGCACGATGAACGCGCGCATCGTGCGTTCGGGAGCCAGTCCAGCGACAAGCGACAGGTGCGTATCGACGTCGCCCGCCTTCCCGTTCTTCGCGCGGACGATCGTGATCGGGTCGTGGTCGTCGGGCTGGCCGTAGAAGTGGTCTAAGGTAGTCCCCAGAGCTTCGGCGATCTTCAGCGCGGAGCCTATCGAAGGAGAGGAGAGCCCGCGTTCCAGCTTGGAAAGATAGCTGCGGGTCAGACCGGAATCGGCGGCAAGCTGCTCCAGCGTCATGCCGCTCTGCACGCGGAGAAATTTGAGGTTGAGTGCCATTGCGCTCGGATCTTTCCGAAGTTGTTGCCTGCATCGATCTCGCACCAAACCGTCGACAATTCAAACTGTAGAACGGGTTCTCCGACCGATCACAGATCCAGCACCAGTCTCTGTCCGGCGCAGTCGCCCACGCAGACGATGAGTTCATTCTCCCGTTCGGCGGGCGAAAGCACGCGATCGCGATGGACGGGGGGCCCCTCGGTCCAGCGCGTGCGGCAGGCGCCACAGATGCCTCCGCCGCAAGACACGGGGACGTCGACGCCGAGCGCATCCAGCGTCCCGAGAAGACCGACATCCGGCGTGACGGTCGCCAACTTCTTGCTCGCCGACAGATAGAGTTCGTAGGGCGGCACGTCGCTTCTGACGGAAACCTTTGGCGGCGCGAACATCTCGATGTGCTTCCGCTCTTCCGGCCAGGACGAAACGGCAGCTTCGAAGGCCTTCAGCATCGGGTCGGGTCCACAGCAGGCCGCCAGACCGGCCTCGGCGAATTCCCCGACGATCGCAGCGACCATGGGCTTGGCCTGCTTGGTCGTGTCGTACAAGCGGACGCGGCCCGCTTCGATCGCAGGCCCGATCATGTCGAGCAGGACCGGCTGCCCGCGACTGGTCCAATGCAGCACGTAATTCGAACGCCCCCGACGCTCGAGATGCCGGATCGCGGAGATGAACGGGGTCACGCCGATGCCTCCCGCAACGAACACGTTCGTTGCCTCCGGATGCAGCGCGATCCCGCCGCGCGGCAGCGAGACGGAAAGCGGCTGTCCCGCCTCCACGCGTTCGTGCAGGAAATTCGAGCCGCCGCGGCCCTCGCGTTCCCGCTTCACCGCGATCACGTAGCGCCGATTGTCGTCCGGCTCGTTGCAGAGGGAGTAGGTCCGGACGAGACCCTGCCCAAGATGGACGTCGATATGCGCCCCGGGCCGAAACGGAGGCAGCTCCCAATCGTCCTGGTCGACCAGCGTGAAGCGCTTGGTGTCGTTGCCGAGATTCTCGACCTTCGAGACAATTGTGGAAACCGTCTTGATCGCCTTCGCCATCTAGATCGGCCTCACTGCGTCGCCGACACGCAACGTGCCCCCAGCGATGATCTTGCAGTTCAACCCCGACCGGTTGATCAGCGGGTCGAAGACCGACTTGCCGAGTATCTCCTCGATATGCCGGCATGGCGTCGAGAGGCGGGTCGCCTCGACGATCGTCTCTCCCAGCCGAAAGCGACGGCCGACGAGATGATTCAGCGGGACGCCTTCGACGGTCACGTTGCGGCGATGTTCCTCCGGCAGCAACTCGATCTTGTGGTCGCGTCGCAGCGCCTCGAGCGTCTCCACCTCGAACAGGGTGACCTGCCGTCCCTCCTCCGGCTTGTGCGAGTAGAATCCGGTTTCGTGGCCGACGAAATATCGATCACCCTTGATTCCGCGTCCGGCGACGAGCTCGAGCGAAGGAAACGAGCGCATCGGCAGAAAGGCTCGCGGGGTCTTGTGCAGGAAGCGCACGACGCCCTGCCAGGACGTCGCGACCTGGGACTTCTCGATTGCGATGGCGTCCATCTTGGTTCTCCTAGGCCGTGATCCGAACGGTTTCAGCGTGAAACGGTGAGCGATTTGTCCAGTGTCTGACGCACATCGGATCGCACCTCGATGACGACCGGTCCTTTGGCCGTCATGGCCTCAGCGACCGTCGACGGAGCGCTCTCCGCGTCCTCGACGACGAATCCCTTCGCGCCGAAGGCACGTGCCAAGGCGGCGAAGTCGGGGTTCGAAAGATCAGTGCCGTACGGACGATCGGGGAAGGCCCGCTCCTGATGGGAACGGATCGTCCCGTAGGACCGGTTGTTGGATACGACGATCTTGAGGTTCGCCCCTCTAGCGACGGCCGTCGCAAGTTCGTTGCCCGTCATCAGGAAGCCGCCGTCTCCGCAGAAGGCCACGACCTGTCGCTCCGGAAATCGAAGGCTCGCAGCGAGCCCGGACGGGACCCCGCTGCCCATTGCACCGCAAGCCGAGCCGAGCAGCCGTGCAGTCGGCTCGAGGCTGAAGATGCGATGGACCCATCCCGCGAAGTTGCCGGAGTCCGTCGTGACGATGCCGTCGGGCTTGAAGTGTGTAGCGATGGCCGCCACGGCGTGACCGAAGACGTCTGCGGACGGTACGCCGAAACGAGGCCAGCCGTGTGTGGCCGTCCGCACCGCGGCTGCTGCTCTGAGCCACTCGGTCCGGTCCGGCGCTGCCGCGGAAACGGCGAGCATGGCCGATACGAACGCATGCGATCCAGAAACGACCGCGACGTCGGTCTGGACGCGCTTTCCGATCGCATCAGAATCCGGATAGACATGGACCAACGGCTGGCGCGGCTCGGCCTGCCGGGGAAACGCAAAGCCGAGCGAGGACAGGTCGCCCAGACGTGTCCCGACGGCAACGACGAGGTCTGCGCGTTCGAGCAGTTTTGCATGAGGTTGAGAGGGAAAGAACCCAAACTGACCGGCCCACAGCGGGTGAGCGTTCGGAAATTGGTCCTGCATCTTGTTCATGGTGATGACTGGGACGTTCCACTTCTCGGAGAACGCGACCAGGACTTCGCGGAACGATCCCGTCCGGCATTCGCCGCCGATCAGCAGGATCGGTCGCTCCGCTTCCGTCAACGCCGCCGCCGCCCTTTCGGTGGCCGCGTTGCCCGGCTCTGGATGCGCGAGTCCGTTTGTCCTGACGGCAAGCCCCTCTGCGGCTTCCTCTAGGAGATCCTCAGGCAGCTCGACGGCGACCGGGCCGGGCGTTCCCGCATGGGCCACCGCGAACGCGCGGGCCATCATCTCAGGAACGAGATCCGCCGAGTTCAGACGCACCGACCATTTCAGCACGCCATCGAACGAACGGCCACAGTCGATCTCCTGCACAGCGTCCCGCGCAAGATTCGGACGGTCGACTTGACCGACCAGCATCACCAGCGGAATCGCTTCCTGCGCGGCGACATGCAGTCCAAGCGCGGCGTTGAAGGCGCCTGGGCCACGGCTCGCCATCACGACTCCAGCGCGACCCGTGAGCTTGGCGTCGGCGACGGCCGCAAGGCTTGCACTTCCTTCGTGCCGACAGGTCACCAGATCGAAATCGCTGCGGTCGCGCAGCGCATCCAGCAGCGCCAGAAAGCTTTCTCCCGGCACGCCGAAGGCCCGGTCGATCCCATGGGCGACGAGACTGTCCGCGACCAGTTCGGCGACGCGATAGGTCATGCGACGCTCCCGTCCTGCTTGATGGTCCGGACCTCGCCGGCGACGTGCAGCGGCGCCTCCGTCCGATCGCGCAGCGCCTGAATCGTGAGGCCGTCGAGCAGCGCCCAGACCGCCAGCCCTCCCTCCGTCACGTCGATGATGGCGAGGCTGGTGAATATCCGGGTCACCACTCTACGCGCGGTGAGTGGATACCCGCATCGCTCCACGATGCGGGAACGACCATCCTTCGTGGTGTGATCCATCATCACCCAGATCGACTTCGCGCCGACGGCTAGATCGATTGCTCCACCGATGCCGGGCGGAGACCCATTGTCTCCGGTCGTCCAGTTGGCAAGGTCGCCGTCCTTGGAGACCTGGAACGCGCCGAGCACGGCGACGTCGAGATGGCCGCCCCGCATCATCGCGAATGAGAGGCTGGAGTCGAAGTAGGAGCCACCCGTCCGAAGCGAGATCGGCATTTTCCCGGCGTTGATGAGATCCCAGTCCTCTTCGCCTGCCGCTGGCTTTGGGCCTACGTTGAGGATGCCGTTCTCGCTGTGAAAGATTACGCCCGAACCGGCCGGCAAGTAGTCGGCCACGTGCGTAGGAGCGCCGATCCCGAGATTCACGAAGCCCTCCGCCGGCAGATGAAGCGCGACCATGCGCGCCAATGCGTCGCGTGAAAGCGGGGTCATCGAGGGCTCCTTGCGAAAACGCGGTCGACGAAGATGCAGGGCGTGACAATGGCTTCCGGATCCAGATCGCCGGCTTCAACCACGCGGTTGACCTCCACGGCCACCGTGCGGCCGGCGGTCGCCATGACCGCGCAATGATTGCGCGCCGTCTTGTTGTAGGTGACGTTGCCGAGCGTGTCGGCGAGATGCCCCTTGACGAAAGCAAAATCTGCCCGAAGCGGAAGCTCTAGAATGAACTCTCGTCCTTCGACGACGATCTTCTCTTTGCCCTCCGCGAACACCGTTCCGACGCCGACGGGAGAAAGGAAGCCGCCAAGACCGGCGCCACCCGCTCGGATGCGTTCCACCAACGTGCCCTGCGGAACGAGTTCGAGTTCGACTGTGCCGGCACGATATTGCTCAGCGAATTGCTTGGCACTGCGCGGGTAGGAGCAGACGATCTTGCGGACGATCTTGGCCTCGAACCACAACGACAGATCGTCCTCTGTGGAGCCCGCGTTGTTCGATACCAGCGTCAAGTCGCGGACCCCCCTGTCGAGCACCGCCTTGACCACTCCGAGCGGAAGACCCGCTCCGCCGAACCCGCCCATCATGACAGTGTCGCCGTCCTTGATGCCTTCCACCGCCGCTGCCGCATTCTCAACCACTACGTTGCGCATCGTTTCGTCCGCCGTGTTTGCTACGGGATTGACTTGAGGTACGTCGTCGACAGGCCGCGACCGACCCGATCGAGCAGCATCTCGTTGGTGCCGTCGGCGTAGGCCGCCATCCGGACCTCGGCGAAATGCATATTCAAGCGGTGGGCCGCGCTGGCGCCGGTCGCGCCCACGATCCGGACACACTGATCGATGCCCCAGAGCGCGGTATCGACGGCGAACTTCTTGGCTTGCGCCGCGAGCGCTACCGGATTGCCTCCGGTCTGTATCTGTTCAGCGGCTCGGAAGACGAGTGAGTTGGCGGCCTCGAGCCTGACCGACACCTCGGCGAGTTCCCATCGCAGGCCCTGATGCCCGGTCAGCGGTTTTCCGAAGGCCTGCCGGCCTTCGCAGTAATCGACAGCCTCGCACAGCGCCGCATGCAACGTCGCGACGCACATGGCAGCCACGTGGACGCGAGCCGCGTTGACGGAGGTCATCGATGCTTTTAGCGCGGCGCCCGGCGCGGCGATCAGACACCACTCCGGAATGAAGTGAGCGTCGAAGGCCACCTCGGCCAGGCGGAAGGAACGCGCTCCCGCAACGACAATCTCGCTTCGCCGGACCGTATTGGCCTCGCCGAACGGCACGTAGAAACTGGCGATGTCCCCTGCCCCCGCCGCATCGCCCACGCGGGCCAGGACGATCAAGCCTCCGACCAGCAGGCCGTCCGTCATCCAGGCCTTGGTGCCGCTCAGAGCCCAGCCACCGTCGACCGGAACGGCCGTCGTGGTAAGCGCGGAGACATCGCTCCCGCCCGCAGGCTCGGTCATGGCCGTCGTCAGGAGAAGCTCCCCGCGCAGCGCGGGCTGCAACAATCGCTCGATCTGGATCGGCGTACCTGTCTGGGAAAGGCGCGTCGCTCCGCCCTGGTGATGGTTCAGGCAGAACGCCGCTGCGAAGCCGTGGCGCGCCATCTCCTGCGCTACGCGGATCTTGCACAGGTACGACGCTTCCAAGCCGCCGTGGGCGCGCTTCGCCTGAAGTCCCAACATGCCGAGTGACGCCCATTCGGCGATCCATTTTTCGGGAAACGCCTCGCCCGTCATGTGAGCTGCGAAGACACTCTCCGAAAAGGGGCCGGCGCAGAATGCCCGCGCCTTCGCCACATGCTCGCGCTCTTCCGCAGAAAGTTGAGCGTCGTACTGGTGATAGAAGTCCATAGGAGATCCTTCGGCGAGCTACTTCTGAATCGGCGCTCCGATATCCTTGGCCCACTGATTCCAGTAGGCCTCTTCCTTTCCGACATCGGACGTGAAGCTCTCCACCGTCGAACCGGTGATCAGGGTGGCGCCGATCGTTTCCAGTTGCTTCAGGAACTCCGGATCACTCGAAGCCTTGTCGAGGGCAGCGCCAAGCTTGGCGACGACGTCGGCGGGAAGGCCCGGCGGACCCGCGACTCCGAACCACGGGGAGATATCGATCGGCTTGCCGCCCGCCTGTTCGATCGTCGGCAGATCCGGAAAGGCCGGCGACCGCTCGGCTGACGTGACCGCGATCGCCTTGAGGGTGCCGGCCTTGACCTGCTGACCGATCGTGGCTTCGGTAAAGAAGCCCACCTGCAAAATCCCCGACATGCAATCGACTATCGGCTGATTGCCGCCCGAATAATTGATGAACGACATTTTCGTGTCGTAGGCCATATCGAACAGCGTGCCACCGATGTGGGATGTCGCCCCGAACGTGCCGCCGAAGTTCACTTCTCCCGGATGCGCCTTCAGATAGGCGACGAGCTCCGGAACGCTGGACACGGGAAAACTCGGGTTCAGGACGAGCAGATTCCGCTGCTTGGCGACCTTCCGGATGTAGGTGAAGCCCTTCTGCTGATCATAGCGCACAGACGCATAGAGCGCTTTGGCGCGCGTATTCGAGGACTCCACCGCGACGAGGAGCGTGTACCCGTCGGGCTTCGCGCGGGAAACGTTTGACGCGGCGATCATTCCGCCGGCGCCGCCGTTGTTCTCGATGATGACGGTCTGGTTCAACTCCTTCGAGAGAAGGCGGCCGATCACGCGGCCAATGATGTCCGTGGGGCCTCCAGGCGGGAAACCGACGACCAGCTTGATCGTAGTGGAGGGGTAAGCATCGGCAGCCTCGGCCGGATCGGCGATATGTCCGACGCAAAGAACAGCCGCGCCGACGATGATGGACGCGGCTTTTCGGAATAAACGAAACATGCAGCACCTCTCTCGAAGAATGGCCAACCTTCGAACTAAGGACACTTTGTGTCAAGTATGAAACTGACGTGACGCGATACTGAACCGCACAATGACTCGGCAAAAACTGCGGAAAAAGCTTCCAATTGCAGAATTTTGCGGCATTTGTAACGCAATTTCGTTTTCGAGTTGTCGGATATTGCGGTTCCACACTTGCTCAAATTCGGCTTTTGTGTTCTAGACGATCGGTCTACTGAGGACACAAATGACAAAATCTCCAGATAATCGCCGCCAGCCGGCCGAGGCGGCCCGACACGACATTGGGTACGCGCCAACACGCGACGTTCTGATCCGTTGCGGAATGGAAGTGATGACCCAACAGGGATTTGCCGCCACGGGCCTGGACGCACTGCTGCGCCGCGCCACCGTGCCGAAGGGCTCGTTCTACCATTACTTCGAGAGCAAGGCCGAATACGGCCGCGAAATCATGAAGGAGTACGATTCCTTTTTCCGGCACAAACTGGACCGCGTCCTGAACGACGAGAGGCTCGCGCCGTTGGCACGCATGCGAGCCTTCGTCGAAGACGCCAAGGCAGGTATGGCGAAATACAGCTACACGCGCGGCTGCCTCGTCGGAAATCTCAGCCAGGAAGTCGAGGCGCTACCCGACGATTACCGGTCCGCCTTGGACGAAATCATCAAGGGCTGGCAGCGGAAGGTGGCGCATTGCCTGGAACTCGCGCGCGACGCCGGCGAGATCGGAGATGCCGCGGACTGTGATGTCTTGGCCGAGTTCTTCTGGATCGGCTGGGAGGGGGCGGTGATGCGGGCGCGCCTCGTCAGGAACGGCATGCCGCTCGATACCTTCATCTCCGGCTTCCTCGCTGGTCTCCCGCGCCCGGACGGGGCGAAGCCGCGGTCCAAAAGAAACGTGAAATAGGAGTTCAAGTTGTTCAAAGCCGTTTTGATCGAAAAGGACGAACAAGGATACCGCGCCGGGGTGGCCGAGTTGCCCGAGGCTCGCCTTCCCGAAGGAGACGTGACCGTCGACGTCGAGTACAGCACCCTGAACTACAAGGACGGCCTTGCGATCACCGGCAAGGGTCCGATCGTCAGATCCTTCCCGCTGGTGCCGGGGATCGACTTCGCGGGTCTGGTCTCGTCGAGTTCCGACCCGACCTTCTCGCCGGGAGACCGGGTCGTTCTCAACGGCTGGGGGGTCGGCGAACAACACTGGGGCGGCCTGGCCCAGCGAGCCAGCGTCAAGGCCGACTGGTTGATCAAGCTGCCGGCTTCGATGCCTTCCCGCCGGGCAATGATCATCGGCACCGCCGGCTACACGGCGATGCTATCGGTCATCGCGCTCGAGAAGTTTGGCATCCACCCTGGCACGGGCGACGTGCTGGTGACCGGTGCCGGCGGGGGCGTCGGCAGCATCGCGATCATGCTGTTGCATAAGCTCGGATTTCGCGTCGTGGCTTCGACTGGAAGACCCGACGAAGAGCCGTACCTCAAGAGCCTGGGCGCAAACGAGATCATCGACCGGTCCCAATTGTCGCAACCAGGCAAGCCGCTGCAGAAGGAACGGTGGATCGCCGCGATCGACTCGGTCGGCAGCAACACCCTCGCCAACGTGTGCGCCGGCATCAAAGCGGACGGAGCCGTCGCAGCTTGTGGCATGGCGCAAGGCTTGGACTTTCCCGCAAGCGTTGCCCCCTTCATCCTGCGCGGAATCGCCCTGTTCGGCATCAACAGCGTGACGCGCCCGAAGACGGAACGCGTCGAAGCCTGGGACCGTCTTGCCGCCTTGCTCACCGAGGCCGATCTGGAGAGATCGGCGGTCGAAATCGGTCTGAGTGACGTCGTCGCCTCCGCGGAGCGCCTCATGAGTGGCCAAGTGCGCGGGCGCACGGTCGTCGACGTCAATAGGTGACTTCGACCCCGAAAAACTGCGATGCGACTGTAGCGGGCCGGGCGTCGAAACCAGACGACGACTACGGCCCACCCAAACGGGAGATTTCGAAACGATGGCCGCTTCGGAACGAACTGCAAGCGAGGAACCCCTGCTCGGGTTCTCGACGCGAGCGATCCACCATGGGTACGACCCTGCCCATCACTCTCGCGCGGTATCACATCCCATTTACACGACGTCGACCTTCGCCTTCGGCAGCGTCGCTGAATTGGATGCGGCGGCTGCATTGGGAGGCAGGCTATACGCGCGGGAGTTCAATCCGACGACCGCGCGGCTGGAATCCCGCTTGGCAAGCCTGGAAGGCGCCGAAGACGCAGTCGTAATCGCATCGGGAATGGCTGCCTTCGGAGCGTTGATCCTTTCGCTGCTATCTCAGGGTGACGAACTCGTCGTTCATCGAACGCTGTATTCGAATACGACGAGTATGACCGAGCAGGGTTTACCCAGGTTCGGTATCAAGACCGTTCCAGTCGATCTGAGCGACCCCGCCAATCTCGATGCTGCTGTTACTTCACGCAGCAAAGCTGTCTACTTCGAGACCCCGATCAACCCAACCGGCGACGTCCTCGACATCGTTGCCGTTGCGGACCGTGCGCGACGAGCCGGCCTCTTGGTCTTCGTCGATGGTACGTTCGCATCGCCTGCGCTGCAAAGGCCTCTGCAACATGGGGCGGACGTCGTGCTGCACTCACTCACGAAGTACATCAGCGGACACGGAGACCTACTTGGAGGCGCTCTCTTGGGCCAGGCCGAACTGATCGAAGAAATCCGAGATCGCGGCCTCCGATATATCACGGGTGCCGTCCCGTCACCTGTGGCTTCGTCACTGATTCTGCGTGGTATCAAAACGCTTCCTCTTCGGATGGAGCGCCACGGATCCAATGCGCTTGCGATCGCGCGCATGCTCGATGCCCACCCGTTGGTTGAATGGGTGAACTATCCATTACTTCCGTCCCATCCACGGTACGCAATCGCGAAAAAGCAGATGTCGGCGGGATCCGGCATGCTGTCCTTTGGTCTCCGTGGAGGCTTTGAATCTGCCCGCCGCTTTCTCGACAATCTCAAACTCATTACGCTGGCCGTCAGCCTCGGAGACGCCGAAACGCTCATAATGCATCCTGCCAGCTTAGTTCGCGCCCGGCTCGCGGTTCGTCCGGAAGCACATCTTCAAAGAGGCGTCGAAGACGATTTGATTCGTCTTTCGGTCGGCCTTGAGGTCGAAGCAGATTTGCTCGGCGATCTCGAGCAGTCTTTGAGTGGGCTCTAGGACCGCGGTCCGCAAAGCAAGGATTGGAAAAATATGATCGCCGCCCCGCCCGGACTCGAGCCCGCCATGGACTTCGGTCAAATCGCTCTGTCTCCACAAAAGGAACTCGTTCGAAAATTCTACAAAGACATGTGGGACCACGCGGATATTACTCTGATCCCGGAGATATTTCACCCGGGCTTCACGTTCAGAGGCTCCCTCGGCCCCGTCCTCGTCGGCTACGACCAATTTGCGGACTACGTCAGATGGGTAACGGATTCCCTCGAGTCCTACACTTCGGACATCCTCAACCTCGTGGAGGAAAGCAACCGGGTTTCAGGTAAGCTTCGCTTCCACGGCATCCATCGAAGGCCGATGTTCAGTCACGCGCCGACCGGACGTCACGTCTGGTGGTTCGGAGCACCGATTTTTACGTTTCACGATGGCAGGGTCACGGATCTGTGGGTTCTTGGCGACGTCCACGGCCTCATCGCGCAACTCGCCCCGGACGCGGCGAGCAGACCCGAGTTCGCTACGAACGCCCGGTTGCAATCTTTGCCGTAAACGGACCTCAAAATGTTTAGTCTTCAGACCTTCCTACTCTTTTTGGCCGCCGCACTGGTCGTGGCGGTCACTCCGGGACCCGGCATCTTCTACATCGTCGCGCGCACGCTGGCCGGCGGCCGCAACGAGGGATTGGCATCCAGCGTCGGCCTGGGTCTCGGCGGCTTCGTACATGTGCTCGCGGGCGCGATCGGCATCTCGGCCCTGGTGATGGCGAGCGCCGAAGCGTTCACCGCGCTGAAGATCGCCGGTGCCTTCTATCTCATCTGGCTGGGCATCAAGACCTGGAGGGAAGCGCGCGTGACCGCACCGACCGACGTCCGGACGACTGGGCCAGGCTGTGCGCTGCGCGAAGGCATCGTCGTCGAAGCGCTGAATCCGAAGACCGCCGCGTTTTTCCTCGCCTTCATTCCGCAATTCATTGACACGACCGCGCACGTGGCTTTGCAGTTCGTCGTGCTCGGTACGATTTCCGTCGCTTTGAATACCTGCGTCGACCTGATCGTGACCCGTTGGGCGGCGAAGGCGAGAGATGGGCTCGCCGGACAACCAAAGTTCATTGCGCGGACGAGACAGACCTCGGGAGCCGTGATGTGCGGATTGGGAGTCGCATTGCTTGCCGCGCGACGCGCGAGCTAGGGTCCGCAGCCGGCAATACGTTCCCGATTCCGACAATTGAAATTGCTTCGTCGGCACTCGACCAACTCCCGTGCCATCCGAGATTCATCTCGTGAACGTCGCACGAAGCGGGGCGGCCTTACCCACTTCAGGAGGCCTGCTCACATAGGCTGTGATGAGATTTTTCTTGATCTCGCGGTCCACACGCCGCGCACACGCCGCCTTCTAAGCAATTGAAAAACTTGAACTCTCGCTCCAATCCATCATGGGCAAGTTTGAGCTAGGTCCAGCCAGCTGGGGATAGTCAAATCTACGTCCGCATCGCGCCAACGATTGTCCTACGGGCGCGCGGTGATTTGATCAACCGAAGCCTTCGATACTTTATTGACGCCATTTTTCGATATCGGACGTAAGTTTCACCTGGATGCGCCGTCACCCCTGTTCCCTGCTCGGATCTTCGGGCTGGTGCGGAATCGCATGGGCCAATGATACGGATGCTACCTGCCAGACGCTCCCGATCGCCGAAAGGAGATGATTGTGTTTGTGCCTGCAGTGAACTGCCCGGGCCACGAACTGGCGTACCAACATGTTGCTTCACGAGAATCGGTTGGCGAGGTCAGTTGTTTCACGTCGCCCAAGGTTAGAGGCGAGAGAGCACTTTCGCCTTTCCCCGCCCGACCGGATCTGCCCCGGATCGGCATTGACGGTTGGCGACGCAAGGCGGTCCCTGACTGTCAAGCCATTTCAAAATAGGCCACCACCAAAATCAAACTCGGATCGCGCCCTCTCGAAACATCGGCCCGCCGCTGACACCGCAGTTCGTTCAGTTGAGCCGGCTCACACTGGTTGTCTTTAGATTTTCGTTGATCTCCCGGTGCACACATCGTGCACAGGCCACCTTCTAACTCATTGAAATAACCAAAAACTCTTGGTCCAGTCCATCATAGTCAACCTTGAGCCATCGCAGGCAATTGTGGTCAAACGAGCGCGAATGATCAGTAGCGCGCATCGAAACTCGAGAAGTTGACACTAGGGTTTCGAGTAGAGGCATGGATCACTCGACGCCCCCCCAACACTGGCGGCGTGGAATGACGTGGCGGACGATTCAACCGGCGATGAAAGCGAAAATTGCCATCTCCAGCGCCTCATGCGCCCGCTCGACCTGTTTTCCAAACCGTCCAGCAGTACCGCCCTGGCAATCGGGGCGGCGGTTCAAGAGTATCAAACAATGACGTCGGGCAGAGACGCAATACGACCGGCTTGCCGCCAGCTACCTTGCCCTCGTTCAACGCCCGCCGATCGGGCTATGGCTGCGCCTTATTAAGATCGCGTTCTAGCCTTGTCGAATAGTTGTCGCTGCATCATCGTCACCAGTCGCACCCGCGATGTGACGGCCGGCGATATAGCCAAAGGTCATCGCCGGACCGAGATTGATGCCGCCTGAGGGGTAATAGCCGCCCATTATGCTGGCCATGTCGGCGCCGACCGCGTGCAGCCCCGGTATCGGTCGGTCTTCGCAGTCGAGAACCCGGCTACGTTCGTCCGTCTTTAGGCCGGCAAACGTGCCGAAGCTGCCGGGCAGCACCTTCACAGCGTAGAACGGTCCGATTTCGATCGGCGCCACGCAGGGATTGGGTTTTACGTCCGGATTCCCCCCCTTGCGGTTGAAGGGCGTTGAGCCGCGACCGAAGGCGGGATCCTGGCCCAGTCGCGCGTGACGATTGTATCCGTCGAGCGTCCGGGACAGGCCTTCCGGATCGATGCCGCAGGCGCGCGCCAATTCTTCCGGCGTTCGGCCGACCTTGATGTATCCGGATCGAATAAAGGGCGCGACCGGCAAG
Organism: Bradyrhizobium sp. MI1.11; assembly: GCF_055811255.1. Taxonomy (NCBI): domain Bacteria; kingdom Pseudomonadati; phylum Pseudomonadota; class Alphaproteobacteria; order Hyphomicrobiales; family Nitrobacteraceae; genus Bradyrhizobium; species Bradyrhizobium sp. MI1.11. Next base: position 126,637 of record NZ_JBVVPM010000012.1, on the reverse strand, counting down.
GGAGCCGGCCGCGAGATGCCGAGACCGTACCGTCGCTGGAAGCTGCGGGCGCAGATCAGCCAAGATGCGACCTCCCGACCCGGCGGCGTTTCACGGATCATGGCGCTGACGTAATCGTAGTAGCCGTTGGCCTCGTTCACGAAACGGCGACCGTCTGCCAAGACCGCAATAATGCCGGGCTTCGCCCGTTCGATGATGTGGGGAAAGCGCCCCACTGTCCCGTCCGGATACGGGACCAGCGAGACCGGGCACCAAGCACCGGGCGAAGCGAGCGACCTATCTACTTCACCGCCTGCCTCTTCGCCGAGACGCAGACCGTCCCCCGAGATAGAGTCCGGCGTGACCGACCAATGTTCTTCACCCGAAGGCGTGTAGCCGAACAGCTCGCGTCGGCGCTCCCGATCGTGCGGAAAGCCGCCACTCGCTAGAATCGTCCCACGACGCGCACGGATAGTGTAGTCAGCGTTCGGACCACCGACAATCGCACCTGTCACCACACCATCCTCGACGATGAGGCGCCTCGCCGGCGCCGACACGCGGATTTCGACGCCGAGATCCGCGGCAGAGAGGGCGAGCCGCGCCGCCAATGCATTGCCATTCACCAGCTGGGTCGCCCGGCCAAACAGTGCAAGGTCGAGGAGGTGGCGACCAACCCGTCTCGCGACATGGAGCGTCGAGCGAACCGAGCGCGTGACGCTCATGAACGCTGCGAGATCCGCGCCCGCCATGATCGGCAATCCCAGAAAGGACGTTTCGCGCAGCGGCCGCCTGAGCTCGCCGAATAGAGCACCGAGCTTCCGTCCGTTAAATGGCGCCGCGCAGACTTGGTGGCCGCCTGTCGCGGCCCCCGGCGTCGCTCCATGCATATCAGGGATGGCGTTGCCATCTACGAATTGGAGTTGGGTGTGACGCTCAAAGAACGCGACCATGCGTGGCGCTGCATCGAGAAACGCATCCACCTTGGCCGGTTCGTATCGATTGCCAAGTTCGTTGCGGAGATAAGTGCGTGGGGCCTCTGGATCTTCGTGGATACCGGCACGGCGGGCAAGCGGATTACCTGGCACCCACATCCAGCCGCCCGACCACGCCGTCGCGCCGCCGAACACAGCTTCCTTCTCGACGACGATCACCTTCAGGCCGTGCCATGCCGCGGTGACAGCCGCTGACAAGCCGCCGGCGCCTGAGCCGATGACAAGCACATCACACTCATCCAGTTTGCTTCCCTCTGGCCTCATTGGCATCGCGGTGTCCTCTTCATCGCGCTTTTGTCTTGGATTGTGATGAATTCAAGAGCACGCGCGCCCGCTCTGAGGCGTGTTACCTCGCGGCATGCCGTTCGAAGAACCTTCTGGACGAATCGGCGGCGGATTGAATCCGCCGGATGGTCGACCAATTCGCTTCTGCCGCAATCGGCGTCTCGATTACGAGCTGCGTCGCTTTTGGAAGCGCGTCCACTAGTTCATGAAGCGGCATGCTCCCTTCTCCAAGATGCAGCCGCGAACCGCGGGCTTCGGTCGGCAGATCGTTCAGCTCGGGAGAGATTTGAACCGCATCGGAGAGCTGCGCATAGGCGATACGATTGGCGGAAATGCCCGCGACGTCTTGCGGCGTGCCACCCGCACGATACAGATGCAGGGTATCGATGATCAGCCCAGCATTCGAACGGCCCGCAGCCTCGACCAAATCAAGCGCGTCCTTCCAAGTGGCAATGTCGCGGTAAAGCATGAACTCGAGCCCGACATGCAGGCCGAACCGGGCCGCCTCGTCGCAGAGGCGCCCGAACAGGTCGATACGCTGTGTCGGTTCGAGATATGCGTCGTTGCCAATCACCTCTGTGCCAATAGATGAAATGTGAGTGGCACCCAGTTCCGCTCCAACTTCAAGCGCAGGACGAAACTTTTCAAAATCGCTGGCTGGCGAGAGGATAAACGCTTCGACGTCGAATACGCGCATGTTGTGCGACTTCAACGCCGATTTGACTTTGCGGACGACCTCCGGCCGTCCGACAACCTCGTGCTGGAGGGGGTGCGCGGTGGCGCTCATCAACAATAGCCCTACAGCGCCAAAGCCACCGCTTGCGGCGCTTTCAATGAATTCGACGGGATCAACGCGACCGGCAGTAAGGTTGGCGACCGAGACACGATCGAGTGTAACTTCGTTCTTCATATTCAATTCCGTCATCGGCTCGATGATTTCGGTTGCCGGTTGCTCTGCTGCCCGCTCTTAGCGATAGCTAAAGCCAGTGCTTGCCGCCCACCAGTTCAAGATGGTGTCACGGTCCTTGAGTGCCTTTTCAAGATCGAGGTTCAGCAGCTTGACCTCGGCCAGGATCGGGAGCCCCTTTGGCGGCGTAACGCCATTGCGCACCGGATAAACACCGGCTTCGGCGAAGATCGTCTGCATCTCGTGACTCAATGCGAAATCGGCCAGCAGACGGGCCGCATTTGGATGTGGTGCGTTTTTGCTGAGGCCGATTGCGTTGAACTGAGCGACGCCGCCGGACACCGGAACTGCCATCGTGACCGGAGCTCCCTTGGCGATGATGCCTGAGATCGCAGTCGTGATGTTGAAGAAGTCAAGCGGCCTTTCGCCGGTTTGCAGCTTCGTGGCCATCACGCCCATGGACGGGTTCAATTCACCCTTGGCACTGCGGAAGCCTTTGAGGATGGCACCGCCTTTTTCAGGGCCGAATGTCTGATAGATAGCTGCGACAGTCGCGAACGTCGCCGAGGACGAGCCGGGATTCGACATGGCGCCGAGGCCATCCCATTCGGCCGGCGGGCTGATGTAATCCAGCCAATCCTTCGGCACTTGCTTGTTAGCCATGGATTCGTGATTGTAGGCAAACAGAATGAGGTTTCCATTGCCACGAACATAGCCGCCGCCTGGTGGAAGACCCAGCTTGCTTAGACTTCCTGCTTCATCGCTCGCAAAGTCCGCCAAGTACCCCGAAGTTTTCGCCGTGATGACGGTATCCTCGGCCTGATACATCACATCCAACAACGGCTTTCCAGCCGCGTTCTCGGCGACAAAGCGGTTGTATATCTGCCACGCATCACCGGTGGCGGACGTTACTTTGATCTTCGGGTATTTGGCGCCAAACGCCTTAAGCAACAACGGAACGGTGAATGGATCGCCGTAGACGACCAACTGGCCTTCCTTTTCCGCTGCCGCGACAAGCGTCGCATCTGCTGCGAACGCCGTCTGAGCAGTGGACAATCCACCCAATGCGCTGAGGACACCTGCGACTGCCAAACTTTGAAATACTTTGAAGCTGGCCCTTTTCATTCCCATTTGGTTTTCTCCCTGTAAATTTCAATATGATGAATTGTTGTCTTGTCCGCTCCGCTTCATACTTGGACGGCGCCCTGTCGCGGAACACTCCAAAGCCACGTCGAGCTACACCTCGCTGTCGAACAGATGGACATGCTCGGGAGCGATAGAGAGCGAGAGCTGATCGTTGATGGCGAACCGTTCGTATCCGTAAGTCACAACCAATTGCGGTCCTATTGGCGTGTCGACGCGTAGCTCGCGCCGGTCGCCGACAAACGTGACTTCTTGAACGTTGGCCGAGAGCCCGGAACCGGCGCCCTTGGCCACGCGCCAGGATTCTGGCCGCACCATGCACAAGGCATCGCGTTGCGAGGACGCATTCGCCATCTGACCTCGTGAAATGATTTCACCGGAGGGCAATGCGGCTACACTAGCCCCCTCGCTATTCGGGCGTACTGCTACCCGAAACAGATTCGCCTTGCCCAGGAATTCAGCGACGTAGCGAGCCGTTGGTCGGAAATATAGCTCCTCCGGCGGTCCCTTCTGGACCACCTTGCCTTTGCTGAACAGGAAGATCTCGTCACCCAGTGACATCGCCTCTTCCTGATCGTGCGTGACGAACAGGATCGTGGCGCCGATCCGTTGCTGTAGCTGTCGAATCTCATGACGCATCTCGACACGAAGCCGCGCATCGAGATTGCTCAACGGCTCATCCATCAGGATAAGCCTAGGATTGCCGACGAGGCACCGGGCAATCGAGACCCGTTGCTGCTGGCCGCCTGATAATTTCATAGCGCTCTTTTCGGCCTGATCGCTCAACCCGACAATCCTGAGCGTCTCTTGCACACGCCGTTCAATCTCGGCTTTGCCCAGTTTTTGCGCTCGCAGTGGCATCGCGACGTTGCCGGCGACTGTCAGGTGCGGCCAGACCGCATATGACTGAAACACCATGCCAAGACGTCGCTTCTCCGGCTGGATATCAACGCCGCGGTCCGAATTGAAAACAGTATCGTCGTCGATGATGATTGAACCGCCGTTGGGTCGCTCCAGCCCGGCGATGCAGCGGAGTGTCGTCGTCTTGCCGCAGCCGCTGGCTCCCAGCAACACCGAGATCTTTCCGGTTTGAAATCCTACGCTCAGATCATCGATCGCGCGTAATGGACCGAATGTCTTCGTCAGCCCTTCCACTCGAACGCTCATGTCGTACCTCTCTCGTGGAGCGTCACGGTCAAACCGCCGCGACCTGCCGCTGCTTTGTTATGAGTGTCACGGTCCACATGACGCCCACGCCCATGACGAGCTGCAGCAATGAAAGCGCCGCAACCATGGAGAATTCACCGACGGCCCAGGTATCGAAGCTGAGGATGGATAACGTCCGCGTTTCCGCCGTATAAAGAGGAAGCACCATCGACAGCTCAGAGATGAAAATGCTGTAGACCATGACCCAACTCGAAATGATGGCCGGCATCACCAGAGGCAATGTCACGCGGAACATCGTATTGCCCCAACCGAATCCGGAGATGCGGGCGCTCTCCTCAAGTTCCGGATGGATTTGAATGAGACTGCTGGTGATGGTGCGAACGGAATAGCTCACATAGCGACCGATGAGGCCTACGATGATGATCCACATCGTCCCGTAGATGCTCAACGGCATCCAAAGCCAAAAGAAGCTGACTCCAAGCGCGAACGCAAGGCTTGGAACGGACATCGGTAGTAGCACCACGTGTTCAACGAGCCGACGCCCCCACATGCGGGTCCGCGTCGTGATCCAGGCAACGGCGAGCCCCAGCATCGTTGCCGCCGTCGCAGCGATGACCGTGATCAACAGGCTGTTGACGACTGTCGCCCGTACATCTTCTGACTGCCATAAATACGCAACGTTGGCCGATGTGAACCGGCCTGACCACGTAAAAGTCGAAAATGCTGCCGCGGTGATGATAACGATCGGTCCAATGACGGTAAGCGTGAGGTAGAACCAAATGATCGCAGCCACAACATAGCGACCGCCAGCGAGCTCAATTATTTTGGGCCGAAACCCCTTGCCAGTTACGGTGATGAAGGAACGCCCACGCAGTGCAATGCTTTGCAATATGTTCGCGACCGTCGACATGAACATCAGGTAAATTGCAAGCACCGCAACGATCCCGAAGCTCGGTGGAAAATGCTGTAATTCCAGGTAAATCCGCGACGTGATTAGATAGATCTCTTTCGTCATGCCGAGGAGCACCGGCGTGCCAAACAACCCGATGCTGATGACGAAGGCGAGAACGGCTCCAGAAAGGATCGACGGGGCAACCACGGGGAGCGTGACGCTCAGCATAGTGCGTACGCGACTGAGCCCGCACACCTGTGCAGCCTCTTCCAGGCTCGGATCCATGTTTCTTAGCGCCGCCGCCACTATCATCATGACATAGGGGGCGATGTAGATGCCTGTGGTCCAGATGATGCCCGTGTAGGTGTATATATCCATTGGGTCACCGAGCCCGAGACCGCGCGCGGGCAGATTGAACAGCCCCACCCGCGGCGCGCCGATCAAGACCCAGGCAAAGGCACCAATGAACGGTGGAATGAAGATCGGCAACGTCGCCAGTTGCTCGAGCGTGCGCGCAAACGGAACATTGGTTCGCACCAGACACCACGCCAGAACGACACCAATCGCCGTTGCGAGCATCATTGCACCAAGAGAGATCACGACGGTGTTCCACGTCGCCATCCAGTAGCCTGACTCTTTCAGAACGGCGTGCAGCGCTTCGAAGGAGAGAACTGTGCGTCCATCCTGCGTCTCTAAGAAGCCACGGAGCACGAGGGCGACGAGCGGCATCAGCGCGAAAACGGCCAGAACCACGCAGAACAGCGTCAGCCAACCTCTCTGCACGAGGACGCGCGACGGTGTCGGGGCGAAGACGTTTCGGGCTCGGCTCGCACCCGATCGCTGTGCTATCGTGGAGGTGGAAAGCATCATGTGTTCGGCCTCACGAGAAACATCACATTGCAGGGTCGCGAAGTTCGATCTGCCTGCTCCGCGCCGACTGAAGCCGCGGCTCAGCAATCCACAGTCATGACTAATAGGTCGCGCGACCGCCGGTCAGGTCGAATGTAAAGCCGGTGGTGAAGCTGCAATCAGGGCCTACGGCAAACGCGACCATCGCGGCCACTTCGGGAGCCGTTATGAAGCGCCCCATCGGAATCTTTGCCTTGATCGTGGAGATAAATTCGGGGGTCATCTCGCGAAGCAACTCGGTCTCCGCCATAGTCGGCGCGACGCAATTCACCAGCACGCCAGATTTCGCGAGCTCCTTCGAAATCGATTTCGTATAGGCAATCACGCCGCCTTTCGCAGCTGCGTAGGCGCTGCCGCCGGGATTACCTTCCTTGCCCGCAATCGAAGCGACGTTGACGATGCGGCCGTAAGCCCGTTCACGCATGTGAGGAATCACCGTACGGCAACAATAGAACACGCCCGTCAGATCGATTGCGAGGACGCGATCCCAACTCTCAATCGGGTACTCCCAGGCGGCAGCAATCGGGCCGTTGATCCCTGCATTGTTGACCAAAATCTCAACTGAGCCCGCAGCAGCCAGCGCATCCTGAAAAGCAAGCTGAACCGCGGCCAGATCCGCGACATTGACCGTTTGCTGGAGCACCGGCGTGAAGCCGGCTGTCGATCCATCGAAGGCTGGGATATCCAAGTCCCAAAGGATGATCCGGCAGCCCTCGGCCGATAGTCGCTGCGCAATGGCCAGACCAAGGCCGCGGGCACCGCCAGTGACAATGGCGGTTTGCCCCTCAAGATTCCTACGCGTGGCAGTGACCGTCATGATTTCATTTCTTCCCTTAAGCCGCCAGCTGGCGCCTTTCCTGCGCTATTCTCGACTATGGAAGCGCTTCCATAATGACTATTTGGCTTGTTTCTCGGAGTCAAGCCTTTTTGGAAGCGCTTCCATGGCCTACCATGCGGATTCGGTGGAAGCCGGTTTCCGCTGGGATTGAGCGAAGGTGTCAAGTTTGAGCCAGGAGATCGTCAAAGGCGCCATTCGCATCGCCGATGTTGCCCGCCACGCCAAGGTCGGGGCCGGAACCGTATCCCGGGTCCTCAACGGCTCCCAAAACGTCGCCCCGGAAACGCGCGACCGGGTCTTGGCGACGATCAGCAAACTCGGGTACGTGCCCAATCTCGTGGCCCGCGGCCTCGCCGCCAACCGCACTGGCGTCATCGCGGCGATCATTCCGGTGATTGGATATTCCCAACACTCCGAGGTCATTCAGGGAATGACGGAAGTTCTCCATGAGCACGGAGTGACCGTCATGATTGGCTCATCGGGCTACTCGCAGGAGATGGAGGAAAAGATCGTCGCGACGTTCCTCGCGCGGCGTCCCGACGCTTTCTACGTGACCGGCACATGGCATTCCCAGAAAACCCGTAAGTTGCTGAGCGCGAGCAGCATACCGGTCATCGAAGGGAGCAATCTGACCGACGATCCGATCGACACAGTCGTTGGTTATTCGAACTTTGCAGCCGCCAGGGAGCTGACCCTGATGCTTGCATCGCGCGGCCATCAGCGTATCGCGCACGTGACCGTCAAGCGTGATCTAAATGATCGCATCGGAGATCGATTGACAGGTTATCGTGCTGCGTGCAACGACCGAGAGAATACTCAGCCTGCGCTGGTGATCGAATGTGAGAACAGCTTTTCAGGCGGAGCGGATGCCGTCGCCTGGGCGCTGGAATCCTCCGATGCGATCGATGCACTGTTTTTTGCGACCGATGTGATGGCGGTCGGAGGTCTTCTCGAATGTCAGCGGCGCGGCATCGCAGTACCCAAGCAATTGGCGATTGCAGGATTCGACGATCTGCCGATCGCATCATCCGTTATCCCCACTCTAACCACCGTGCAGGTCGATCGCATCGGCATGGGGCGAAAGATTGCGAACGTTCTATTGCAACGAATCAATGGAGAGCCTTCTCCATCAAACAGGATAGACGTTGGATTCCAGATTAGGGAGCGCGACAGCACCCTCAAGCCGAGGCTTGTATAAGGTCGTCGTATCATAGGCGATGCCCGCCTCGCCAGTTCGCGCGGGCCGCTGACATGCACAGGTCAGATCCAAGCTTCGCAATCAGAGATGCTGACGTTCGCTCGATTGAATGTAGCACGGCTCTCAGACAGGAGCTCCGAAGCAGTACTTCAGCTAACGAATTGAAGCTTTGATGTCGGTTAGAACGCCGACGCCAGCGTTACGCGCCAGGCCCGCGGTTCGGCCGGATGCACATGACGGTCGGCGATGCCGCCGATCGGCTCACCCGGTAGACGCGATAGATAGTAATATTCGATCTGGTTGCTCTGGGCGTCGAACAGGTTGAGCACGTCCAGCTGCAATCGCGCGCCATTGTCAAATCGGTAGCCTGCGCGCGCATTGAAGATCAGCGAGGAAGCCGAACGAACGCTATCGTCCTCAATCAATGGACGAGGACCGAAATAGCGCGCCTTCAGCGCGCCGAACCAGCCTATTTCACGGCCGACGATGATGCTGCCGCTGGCGATCCAGGCCGGGGCACCAGGAATGCGGCCGCCCGTGGGATCGAGATCGCTGAAGCGCGCGCGGGTATAGGCAAGATCAAGGTCGAAGGTCAGCCAGGGCGCGGGCTTGTAACTATTGGTCCACTCCACTCCGACACGTCGGCTCGGCCGGCTCGGTTCGGTCGTTCCGGCATCGCCAACGAACAGGAGCTCAGAGTCAAAGTCGAGCACGAAGACTGCGACCGAGCTGGTAAGGCCATCGATCGCCCTGGTGCGGATGCCTAGCTCGGCGCCACGCGAGCGCACCAGGAGCGGAACACGATCGAGCGGGGTTACCTTATCGCGGGGATCAACGCTGATGGTCGCGCCGCGGATATCATTGCTGTGCAGGCCGTAGCCGGCATTGCCGTAGAATTCGGTCTTGAACCAGGGTCCAAACACGATGCCAGCTTTCGGACTCATCATCGACGCCTGGGCGTTACCAGAGTTCTGCGGCGTATCGCTGAGAACGCGTCCGGCAAAGATGTCCTCGCGAATTCCAACAGTGGTCCGCAACCACTCGGCCAAGCGTGTGGTGCTATCCATCCAGAGGCCGACATTTCCTTCCTCCACACGGTCCGCGCGTACGGTCGAAAGCCACGCGCGCTGCTCGGTCGCGAATAGGCCGATCTGGATATGATCGTGGCGGCCCTCCACGCCAAAACGGGTATGTGTTTCAAACCCACCAAAGCGCCAGTCGAACGCATGCCGCGCATCAAAGCCGCCGAGTGTGCGACGATCGAGCTGACTGAATTGGTCGCCGTTCAGCGGATCATCGAGGACATAGGTGAAATTGTTGAAGAGCTGTAGCTCAGAACGGACGACATAGGCGCTGATATTGCTTTGACCGTACTCGCTTGAACCAGCCCAACTGCCGGAGAGACTGAAGCGGCTGGAGGTGCCGCCGTCGGTCGGATCGAGCGAGCCGAAGCGGCCGATGACACCCAGCTCAACGGCACGCTGCGCGATCTGATCAGTCGAATTCCAGCCGTTGGAGTAGGCCATTCCAGTGAACGTGAATCCGTCGGTTACGGTACCCTGACTATAACGCAAGACGCTGTTGATTTTCCGCACATTGTCCGGCACGTCCCAGGGACCGTCGTATTTGCTACTCTCGACCGCGGCGAGCAGTGTACCGTCGCTCACCGTGGTGGAACCCGCCACCAGCGCACGGCGATACCCAAAACTGCCAATGGTCATCTCCGCGATGCTTTTCGGCAGTTTGTTCATGTAGTCGATGCTGACCGCGCCGGCGGAAGCGAAATCGCCGACGTCGGCGAAGTATGGACCTTTGCGGATACCAACCGACTGGATCAGCTCGGGGATCAGGAAATTGATGTCGGCGTAGCCCTGCCCGTGTCCGTGCGTTGGCATGTTGACAGGCATGCCGTCGAGACTGATCGCGAGGTCCGTACCGTGATCCAGATTGAAGCCCCGCAGAAAATATTGGTTGGCTTTGCCTTCGCCGGAATGCTGCGTGACGATCAGTCCAGGAACGACCTCCAGCGCCTCGCCTGGCCGCGCGAACGGAATGGCATTCACCTGCTCGCTGCTCACAAGCAAGGCGCTCGCGGCGGTAGGCTGAATGGGCCCTACTGCGTTGCGCGACGCACCCGGCATGACCCCGCCGGTGCCTGCAGTCGCTATTTCCGGCTGATCAGAGTGCACCACATTGCTACTTCGCGACGGCCTATCTTGCGCCGCTTTTGGCCTGGCGGCCCGCCTACGCGGCGTGACATCCGGCGACGCCACCGTGACCGAAGGAAGCTGCATTGGCTGAGCCGCTGCAAGCTCTTGCGCAGCCGACGGCACCGCGGGCCCAGTTAGGGCGGCGAACGCTCCCCAGCAGAGCGATCCCCGCAGGAATTGCTTCGTCCGGTCAACTCTCACGGGGCCACTCTGACGCACCTCTGGAACAGCAATGCATCGAGACCGGCAGAGCTCGCAAGCACGAACGGCTCCAATCATACCCGGCCAACGCGCATGCCATCTAGCTCGTCGCGAAACTGTAGGCGATTGCCGTGGTATAGACAGTCAGAGCCCCGAGACCGATCGTGACAGCGCCGACAACACCTTGGATCGCGCGGTTGGTCCACGTCAGCCACCGGGCCGAGATCGCAAGCGGCACGGCGATGATCATCGAAAGGCAGCCCATTCCAAACATCGACCCGACGCCGAACAACCCAACATACAGCATTCCGTAAACGGGATTGCTGATTTGCGATACCGCGAGCACCAGCAACGCGGCCGAACCGGCAATTCCATGGACAAGCCCTACCAGCAACGAACGCCAGCGAAACCCGTGCGCATGGGTGTGCGAGTTTTGCTGATCTATCGTTCTTTCATTCCGATGGCTATGAACGTGGGTGTGCTTTGTTCCATCGAAATGTCCGTGGCGATGAAAGTGAACGCGATCACGCCATAGCTTCCAGAGAACATTGATCCCGAGGCCAATCAACATCACGCCAACGGCAGTTTCAAGTGGTTGCGCAAGGCTTTCGGGGATCGCGCGACCTAGCAGGATGGCGACACCAGCGAAGACGAACAGGGCCAGCGTATGTCCGAGTCCCCAGGTCAGCCCATGCCTGACGATATCGCCGATATTGGTACGCCGGGCTGCGATGCTGGAGACTGCAGCGATATGATCCGCTTCCAGCGCATGTTGCATGCCGAGCAGGAATCCCAGCCCCAAAATTCCGAACATCTGCGCCCCCGCGGTCTGTGGCAGACATACCCCGTTGCACATCGGGGAACAGCCGGCCGTTCGCACAACAATCAAGGTTCGCGCAGATCGCGCATGTCCATCTGCGATAGAGAAGCGTCAGAGCAGAACACTGAAGCGAGGCGCTAATCGGCGCCATCAATGCTCTAGGCGGACACCGCCTCGCCAGCTTTGCTCAATTCACGGCGCAACCAGCCGTACCAATCGGCAAGTCCCTCGCCAGTTCGCGCTGAAAGCTGAAACACCGTGATGTCCGGGTTAACAGTCCGCGCATTAGTCACCGCCTGCGAGACGTCAAAATCGACATGCGGCAGCAGATCGATCTTGTTCAAAATCATGATCTCTGCAGCACGGAACATGTGGGGATATTTCAGCGGCTTGTCTTCGCCCTCGGTCACCGAGAGGATCACAACCTTCGCGCGCTCTCCGAGGTCGAACATCGAAGGACACACCAGATTTCCGACATTCTCGATCATCACGACTGATCCCGCTACGGGTTGCAGCTCGCCCAACCCGCGGGCAACCATGTCGGCCTCGAGATGGCACCCCGTGCCGGTGTTGACTTGCACAGCCGGCGCTCCTGCGGCCCGAATCCGCTCGCCGTCGTTGGCGGTCGCCTGATCGCCCTCGACCACGTAGATCTTTAGCTCGGCAGACAGGTCGCGAATGGTGTGCTCCAGCAGCGTCGTCTTACCCGAACCCGGCGAGCTGACCAGATTGAGCGCGAGAATTTCGCGACCCGCAAACCATGCCCGGTTTTTGGCTGCCAGCGCATCGTTCCAGGCGAGGATCCGTGTCTCGAGCTCGATCAAGCTGCCCGCAGCGTGATCGTGTCGATGCTCCACGCTGTGATCATCGTGGGCTGCATGACTATGGCTGTGGCGTGTGCCGTCGGCGTGAACATGGTCGTGGCCATGATGATGGTCGTGGGGACCGTCATGGGGGTGGTGGTGATCGTGACTATGCATGAGACCATCGCCAAGCAAATGATCATGTTTGAGGTGATGCGCGTGATCATGGCTTTGATCGTCGTGGCGGGAATGGCCGCTCATATTGATTTCCTTTCCGGTCTGAAGATTTAGGACTGTGGCGCCTCGCTTGTCTCCGCATCCGCAATGACCACACATCAAGCGACCTCCTCTTCCAGTTCCATGCTCTTGATGTTCAATTCTTCGCCCTGCAATCGCGTCAGCCGGCGCGAACCGCAGCTACACGCGGTGAACAGAGTCCGGGTGACGAACTCCAGTCCACAAGAATCGCAGCGGGCGCGTCCCTCGATCTTCCTGATCTCCAGCGTTGCGCCTTCCAGCATCGTCCCCCGGGCAACGGTCTCGAAGCAGAAGGCGATCGCGTCCGGCATCACGCCGGACAATTCGCCAACATCAAGATTGACGCGGCGGACGCGGCGGCCCTTGGCGGCGTCGCCAACGATCGCGATAATGTTGCGAGTAATGCCTAGCTCGTGCATGAGCAACCTCAGCAAATCCGCGGCAATTGCTCGCCCACCAGCATGTCGACGATTCGTCGTCCGCCAAACACGGTGCGCATGGTGACACGCCCTGGCTCTCCCCGATTGACCCTGCCGACGACTGCGGCCCCCGCGCCCAGTGGATGAGCCCGCATGGCTGAGAGTGCTGCGTCGGCCTGTTCGGGAGGCGTGATCACCACAATCTTCCCCTCATTTGCGAGATAAAGCGGATCAAGGCCAAGTATTTCGCAAAAGGCCTTCACCTCCTCGCGAATAGGAGTGGCGCGCTCGTCGATTTCAATCGCAACCTGAGAGGCTTCGGCGATCTCGTTGAGTACGGTCGCCAATCCACCGCGTGTCGCATCGCGCATGAATCTAACTTCGGGCGCTGCCTCTAAAAGTGCCCCGATCAGATCATGAAGGCAGGCGCAATCGCTTTCGATCGTCGTATCAAGTGCCATGTCCCCGCGCGCGCACAAAATCGCTGCGCCGTGGTCACCGAGCAGACCGTTGACCATCACCACGTCGCCTGGCCTGGCGTTGCCGACTTCGAGCGCAAGGCCTCCGCGGATCACGCCGATCCCCGTCGTCGTGATGAACAGTTTGTCGCAGGCGCCACGTTGCACCACCTTGGTGTCGCCGGTGCAGATGACAACGCCGGCTGCATGGGCGGTCATTGCCATCGAGCGCGCGATTTGGCGCAGGAGCTCGATGCTCGTTCCCTCCTCGATGATCACTGCACACGATAAGTATAGCGGCTTCGCTCCGCCAACCGCGAGGTCGTTGATCGTGCCGCAAACCGCAAGTTCGCCAATGTCGCCGCCGGGGAAGAATAACGGATCAACCACGAAGGAGTCCGTCGTGAAAGCGAGCCGGTCTCCATAGCCAGCCAGTTCGGCCAGGCTGAACCGAGCTTGGTCCTCCAGGGGCGCGAGCGAACGATTGTCGAAAGCCGCGACGAACACGTCGTCGATCAGATCCTTCATTGCCTTGCCTCCACCACCGTGGGCAAGCGTGACCTTATCGACACTGACTTTGCCGAGCTTGCGAGCATGAACGAACGGCGCGACGTTCATACTGCCTCCTTGTAGCTCTTCTGGCCGCCATATTGGTAATAAGCTGCACAAGCGCCCTCGGACGAGACCATCAAAGACCCGAGCGGCATCTCGGGCGTACACGCCGAGCCGAATACCTTGCATTGCCACGGCTTGATAACGCCCTTGAGCACCTCGCCGCACTGGCACGATTTCGGGTCGGCGATCTTTAAGTTGGGGATGGCGAACTTTTGCTCAGCGTCGTAGCCAGCATACTTTTCGCGTAGCTTGACACCGGAGTGGTCGATCGAGCCAAGCCCGCGCCATTCGAAGAACTCACGCAGTTCGTAGACGCGTGAGACTGCTTGCAGCGCCGCTGCGTTTCCGCCATCCGGAACGATGCGGGCATATTGATTTTCGACGTCGCTGCGGCCATCCTTGATCTGCTTCAACACCATCCAGATGGACTGAAGGATATCGAGCGGCTCAAAACCGGCTACCACCATCGGCTTTCGGTAGAACCTGGCGATGAATTCGTAGGGAGCTGTCCCGATCACCATTGAGACGTGACCGGGTCCAAGGAAGCCATCGAGCTGGAGGCCCGGGCTGTCCAGGATCGCCTTGATGGTGGGAACGATGGTGATGTGATTGCAGAACACCGAAAAGTTGGTAATTCCCTCGGCCTCCGCCTGCAGGACGGTCAGCGCCGTTGACGGCATCGTGGTCTCGAACCCGAGTCCGAAGAAGACGACCTCACGATCCCTGTTCCTGTGGGCGAGCGCCAGCGCATCCATCGGCGAATAGACCATCCGAACGTCAGCGCCATCGGCCTTTGCCTGTAGCAGGCTCTTCTTTGAACCCGGAACCCGCATGGCGTCGCCGAAAGTTGCAAAGATGACGCCAGGGTTCTCTGCAATCGACACGCAATCATCGACGCGTCCCATCGGCAACACGCAAACCGGGCAGCCCGGTCCATGGATCAGTTCGATCTCCTTCGGCAACATGCCCTCAAGCCCGTAGCGGAAGATTGAATGCGTGTGACCGCCACAGACCTCCATGATATAAATCGGCCTGCCGGGCGGCAGCGTCATGGTTGAGACCAGCGCTTCGATTTCCCGGACCAGGAAGCCAGCCTTTTCAGAATCGCGAAATTCATCGACATATTTCATGCTGCGGCCCCCTTCGTGGTGGCTGATCCGCGATCGTCCGCGAGCAGCGTGTGCACCAGATCCCACAAGATGTGATAGGCCGCCACGTGACATTCCTGGACCCGGTGGATGGATGTCGTTGGCACTACTAGGCAGAAGTCGACCAGGCCTGACGATTTCATCTTGCCGCCTTCGCCGCCGGCAAGGCCGATCGTGAGAATGCCGATTTCCCTGGCCTTGGCGAACGCCGCCATCAAATTGGTAGAATTGCCGCTGGTGGAGATGCCAACCAGCGCGTCACCAGCTTTTCCTTGCGCCAGCAGCTGACGGACAAAAACGTGCTCGAATCCGAGATCGTTGCCAACGGCGGAGATCATTGCAAGGTCCGCCACGAGATTGGTCGCGGCGAGCGCCGGCCGGCCTGCCGTGATGGGATGAACAAATTCAACCGCCACATGGGAAGCATCGCAGCTCGACCCGCCATTGCCCATCGAGAACAGCCGACCGCCACGCCGGTAGACATGGGCCAGGGCCTTGGCGGCGGCGACGAGAACCGGCCCCTGCTCGTCGAAGAAACGGGAGTTGGTCTCGCGGGAGTCGCGAGCTTTCTCATTGACGGAATGCAGGAGTGCCGCGTCTAACCGCTCCGGTGACTGCGGTTGTCCATGCAAAAATGGATAAAGTGCCGTGAGATCGCTCTCGTTGGACATGGTGAGACCCTCCTTACTGGGCCGCCGACAGCTTCATTGCCTCGATCTCAGCCTGGGCTTCGCCGAGTTCGATCAGTATTTTCAAGGTCTGGGCCGCCTCTTCCTCGTTGATCCGGCTCATCGCAAAACCGACGTGAACCAGCACCCAGTCGCCTACGCACGACTCGACCGGATGGTCGTCGTTCACGATGCAGGCGATGTTGATTTGTCGCTTGACGCCACCAACATCGACTGTTGCGAGGCGCTTGGTCACATCGTCGATCTTCACGATGCGTCCGGGAATGCCGAGACACATGACCTGCTTCCTTCTGTTGACGGTCTTTGTTTATCGATCAGATGCGCTGCAGCGATGGCCGCTTGCCCCAGTGCAAGTCCACCGTCATTGGCGGGAACCTGAGCATGCGAGAGCACCGAAAACTTCGCCTGTTCAAGGCGGCGGCTGACTTCCTCGAATAGAACCCTGTTCTGGAAGCAGCCGCCCGACAAGGCGACCGTCGAGAAACGCGGTTGCGTCGCATCGTCCTCGCCGCCGGCGAGCTTTCTCGTCATAGCGACTATCGATATCGCCAAGCCCTTATGGAAGCGTGCGGCCATGACTGGCGCTGGTGTGTTCAAGATGAGATCACCCAACGCCGCGGCCCACATTGCTCGCGGCTCAATGTACGGCAGTCCCGAACCGGGCAGGTTCGGAATTGTCAGGGGGTAGCCGAGCTCATCCCCCTCATTCAGCATCGTATCAGGATCAACAAGGGCTTCCAGTCGCGCCGCGGCGTCGCCCTCGTAAGCCTGCCGCTCGCGGCAGACATCCAGCGCCGCGGCAACGGCGTCGAACAACCGGCCACATGACGACGCAGGTCGCGCGTTGATGCCCTTCTTGATCATGGCATCGAGGGTGCCGCGCGGCTTGCCTGACAAATAGCCATGCAGTGGGAGCTGGTCGAAATTCATTGAAAATTCCGGCCACTTCATCTCGGCCACCAGATGCGCATACAGGTTACGCCACGGCTCGCGGACTGCATGAGCTCCGCCGATCATCGGGACCGGCTTGAACGTGCCAAGCCGTTGATAGCCCCGGTAATCGGCGAGCAAGAATTCACCGCCCCACAGCGTACCGTCGCCGCCCCAACCCAAACCGTCGAGCACGATACCGAGCACCGCAGGGGCATCCAGCGGATAATTGTTCTCGACAAGGCAGGAGGCGAGATGGGCGTGGTGGTGCTGAACTTCGATTAGCGGCAACTCATCGGCGACGGCACGCTCATGGGCGAATTTCGAGGACAGATATTCGGGATGCAAGTCGACGGCCAGAGCGGCTGGTGCGTGATCGAATAACCTCGCATAAAGTGCGAGATTCTTCCGGTAGTCATCGAAACATCTTGCATCCTCGAGATCGCCCTGATGTTGCGACAGGATAGCGGCACCATCCTTGAGGAGGCAGAAGGTCGACTTCAACTCGCCGCCCATCGCCAGCACATCTGGCGCGGCCTCGAATCCCCTGGGCAGGACTATCCACTCCGGTGCGTAGCCGCGGGCTCGGCGCAGTAGCCTCACGCGGCCGCCAACAACGCGCACGACAGAATCGTCAATTCGGTTCGCGATTTCACGATCGTGGATCAGCGCATAAGAGGCGATCCCGCCAAGCCGTTCGCCCGCTTCCGCGTCTAGTACGACCTGCGGCTCGTCCGAGAGGTTTCCGCTGGTCATCACCACCGGCCGCGCCATCCTTCGCAACATGAGAAGATGCATCGGGGTCGTCGGCAGCATGAAGCCCAGCGTGGCAAGGCCCGGCGCAATTGTGTCCGGTAATCTTTCCGGGCCATTGGCCTCGAGCAGGACGATCGGCGCCGAGGGAGCCGTCAACAGTGCTTCTTCCTCGGCGCTCACGCTGCAATAGCGACGAATCACATCGAGATCGCGCGCCATCAGTGCGAACGGCTTGGCATCACGATGCTTCGTTCGGCGTAGACTTGCTACGACGTCGGTCTTGGTGGCGTCGCAGGCCAATTGATAGCCTCCGAGACCCTTGATCGCGACGATCTCGCCGTTCTTTATCAAGCCACACGCGGCATCAACATCATCCATCATCGAGAACTGGTCGAAGGTGAACGCGTGGCCGTCGAAACGAACCAACTTCGCCCTCGGCCCGCAGGCATGACAGGCGATTGCTTCAGCATGGAAGCGGCGATCGGCAGGATCTTCGTACTCGGCCCGGCAAGCTGCGCACATCACAAATGGCGCCATTGTGGTAGTGGCGCGGTCATAGGGGATAGCGGTGACGATGCTAAGCCGTGGTCCGCAATTGGTGCAGTTTGTGAAGGGATAGCGATAGCGGCGGCCGAACGGGCTGGTGATCTCCTCGGCACATTCGGCGCAAATTGCAGCGTCAGGCGCAACTTGGGTATTTGCGCCGCCGGTAAGGCTCCCCGCAATGACGAACTGCCCTGGCAGACCGCCACGACCCGGCCCTGTCTCGACTGCATCGATACGGGCCAGTGGTGGCGAGTCAGTGTGGATGCGGGCGATGAGCGCAGCTATGGTGCGCTCGCTGCCGTAAAGGCGGATCAGCACGCCGTCCGCGTCATTTCGAACGTCGCCTGACAAACCAAGCTCACGCGCGAAACGCCAGATCGCCGGCCGAAAGCCAACCCCTTGCACGCGGCCGCGCACGCGAATCTCCGCTCCGACACTAGCGTCTGGTTGCGCGATGCTGCTACAATCGGTCACGAAACCGCCTCCCAAAGGAGTACGCGGTTATTGCCGGCGTCTGCCACGACCAGCAGATCATCGCACGCTGAAGCAGCGTAGGGCCAGCAAAGGCTGTCGCGCGTGGCAGAACGCCACCGATTGTCTCCTTTGGCCGAGAACATGGGCTGCCCAGCCAGCGCTATGGCAGGAGAATCCATTGATAGCCCGTCCAGTTCGAATCCAAGCAATCGCGAATTTGCGGTATCGGTCACGATCAGCATTCCGCCTTGCACGGTCAGCCCGTACGGCATGTTCATCGCGCCAGATGTCGGATGATAGGAGGAGCGGTTGTGATCGAGGTGCGTGAAATCGCACTGGCCGAGCACGAAATCGCAGGCTTGTCCGATGGAACGCGGAAACGTTCGCCACGCCATGACGCGATTATTGCCAGCGTCAGACACGAATAGCATGCCGCTGCAGGCCACGATGCCGTGGGGCCAGCGCATGCCGACCGCGCCGCCGGCCTGCCCAGCATTGTCATCGCGGGTCACAAAGTCGAGCTGCCCCAAGACCAGATCGGCTGGTGTGCCGTTCGAGTTCGGAATACGATCCCAGACCAGGACACGACGATTCCCGGTGTCGCAGACAATCAGTTTCCCGTCCACGATGGCCACGCCGTAGCACCAATTCAATGTGTCCGGTCGGGGCGCGTTCGCGCCGCGATTGGCGAGACCGCTGGAAAAATCTGTCTGCCCAAGCACTACATCGGCAGGCTGGTTGGATGTTTCAGGATAGGTATGCCAGATCAGAATGCGATGATTCCATGCATCGGCTACAGCAAGGACGCCATTGGACGCTGCGATTCCAGTCGGCATGTTGAGCGTCGTCGGCCCCACGTCGCTCTTGGCGTTGCGTCCTTCCCGCGAAAAGTCTGGTTGACCAATTATCAGATCGGCTGGTGTCTGATCGGCCATTGGCAAAGATCGCCAGATCATGAGCCGATGATGGCCTGTGTCACAGACAAACAGCGGTCCGTGAGCGCTGGCAAGGCATGCCCCACGCGGGCCGAACAGGGTTGTCGGGCCTGGCACGATTGATTGCGCCAGACCATTCGGCAGCGCCTCGCCCCCAAGGACAGTGCGCGCGCCGTCATGAGCCAAGAGCGGCCGCGCGACGTGATTGTCTCCGGCCCGCGCAAGAGCCCTATCCAATCGGCGAGGGGCAAAGGAAACCTGCATGGCTACACCGAAATCCTGACCTCGACCCGAGCGCCTATAACGCGAACAGCATGGGATTGGAGCGCCACCTCCGGCGCGGTGAGGCATTCACCGCTTGAAAGGTCATACTGAAAACCATGATGCGGACAGATGATGATGCCGCTCTCCACCTCGCCGTCGTGGATCGGAAATCCGAGATGGGCGCAGGCATCCTGGAAGCAAGTGACACTCGCACCCGCGCGCGACAACAATAGCTTATCTCCGCCAATGGTGATCGCGCGAACCCCACCTTCCGGAATGTCGGCCAAGAGACCAGCCGAGAGCCAGTTCCCTTGTGCGTCAAGCGCGAACGGGCTGACAAAGCGAACTCCGTTGTCCGTGGAGCTGCCCAGCCCCTTTACCTGTACAATCTCTGTAATTTCTGGACATGCCTCCTCAACTGCCTTCTTCACGCCGGCGTGGAACGTCAATGCGGACGCCGGACAGCCGTCGCACGCCCCAATGAAACGCACTTCCACCTTGGGTGGGTTCACCTGGACGAGCTCCACGTTGCCGCCATGCGAACCCAACATGGGGCGGACGCCCTCAAGCGCCGCTTCGACTCGTTCGTTGAGGCTGGGTTTGACGATCTGATGCCGGCGCAAAACCGCGTAGACGACCTCGTCGGCGACCGCATTTTTCATCGCCGCAAGCGCGGCAGGATCAGTCTTGAGCGCCCGGATCAACCGGCGCAACGCTTCTCCATCCAACGCCTCGATGGCCAGTTTGTAGGCGCCGACGGCCGCCCGCTGGGTATCGTCCCATGTCGCAAATATGGCCTCCAGTCGCTCGATGTCGCCGACCAAGCCGGCAAGATCGTCGCGCGTCGTCGAGATCGTATCGTGGGCGTTCATATCGTTCTCACATGCGGACTCCCGCAGCATCACCGATAGCGGAGGTTCCGAAACAGATAGGGCTGCAACCCACCGCCGACGAACGCCGCGACCGGTGCCGCCATCCACAACGGGGCACCCAGCTTTGCGATCATGACCAGCAACGATGCAGTCACAAGCACGCCTACAAAAATCATGAGGAATGCTTTGCGCGGTTCGGCAAACAACTTGCCGCGGAAGAACAGGACGATTGAATTCTGAGCCATTGCCCACATGATATCGTTCTCCTCAGCCGACAATCGTAAGGATGGCGAGCCCAAGAAAGGCGCCGGCAACGCCGGCCAAGGGCCCATAGAAGCCCCCCAGTAGCGCTGCCAGTTCATTCCCCAACACCTTGCCGCCGACGACTACGCCTCCGATGACGCCGCCGCCAATCGAGGCAAAGACGCCCAGGATAAACGAAACAACCAACATTTCTGGAGAAGACGGTAGGGTCATAGATCGGAAGCTCCGGTTTCGTTCGGTTGACGATTGCTGGGATGAGAACGCACGACTTGGCCATCGGCCGAATTCGACGCCAGCAACTCGCGCTGAATCTGGTCGATCGCTTCGGCAACAACCCTTCCCTTCTCCAAGTCGCCATGCGCCATGAAGATCTCTCGCGCTTCACCGTAGTAGGCGCGCGCTTGTAAAAGATTGGATCGATTGCCACCGTCTGGATCGGAGGGATCGTCGGGCAGATTCCACAGACAGTTGGCTTTGTTGCAAATAGTGTTCGCGTATTCGAGCGGGGTCGTCTCGCGCGTCCGCACCTTCAGCGCTTCGTCGTAGGCTTCAAGTGCGCGTATGTTGTTTGCGATCGTGTGGCTCGAGGACACATATTGCAGAGCGTTGCCAAGGTTGTTTTGCAGCATCGCATATTCGGTAGGATTGTCGATCAGCGTGATGACTTTGAGACCTTCTTCGAAAGCCTGCACCGCAAGCGCTTCACGCATCTTTCCGCGTTCGTCCGTCATGGGGATCGAGAGAAACGCCGTGGCAAGGTTGTTCTGCAGGATCACGAACTCCTGCGGAAACTCAGATCGCGTGAAAGTCCGCAACGCACGTTGATAAGCGGAAATGGCGTCTGTGATGCGGGCCTTGTTCACGCCTGCAAGATTCTGCAATACCAGGCCGAAATTCATCTCTGCTTCGGCAAGCTCCTCTGGCCTGCCGAGCTCGGTGATAGTCCGGATTGCCTGCTCAAAGGCCGAGCGCGCCTGCTCAAGCGCCGCTGTACCTTCCTCCGGTATGGCCTGTAGCGCAGTGCCTTTACGCGCCAGAATTCGAGCCGACAGAACCCGCATGTCCTCAGGACAAATCGCCAGCGCCTTGTCATAGAGGGCAACCGCAGCATGAAGCTGATCCGGCGATTTGGGCTGCCGCTGCAGACCCATCGCAATCTCCATCAGCATCTCGGCCCGCTCGGAGGGGCTCGCCTCGGCGTCATCAGCAGCCGCGAGGGCCGCACGCACTTCATCGCCGAGAAGTCCTGTAATCACTGCTTCCTCCGACCAGCGCATTTTTGGCTGCACGCTTGGTACGAGAGCTACTCTAGCAGCACGAAATCCGAACTGTCTATCTATTATGCGTTATGTAAACTTAGTTTGCAGGAAAGCGCCAGCGGCGATGAGCGCACCAGCTTCCGGCGACCACGCGACCGGCAGCTGCGCGGCAACGTATTCATCGACCGCGTGCTCGCGCAGGAAATCTGGCGCATGCACCACTCGGTCTCCTCGGCTGTTGCGAAGCTTGAGGAGATAGCCCCCGGCGGCGGCGTGACGGACTGGCATGATCCAGAGGTCATCGGCGCGGCGTAACAGGATGACCGCCTCCAACCCTGCAAAATAGCGGTCGTATGTTTCGCGGCTCAGATAAAGTGCCCCGCGCGCTATTCTGACAAAAAAGACAGCGGTCACGACGATCCCTCTGGGCCAAGACGTGCATCGATCAGCGTGGCAATGCGGTCGGTCACTTTCGCGACAGCGGCTGATGCGGCATCAGAAAGGCCGATCCCCAATTCGACTGTCTGCGCTTCAATCAAAAGCACGACGACGTCCGAGGGAAAGTCGTCGCGAAAGATCTTCCGGCCTGCGAAAAGTGCGTGATCCCACCGGAAATCGTGCAGGTTAAGCGAAGGCTCGTACCGCTGCTCCAGCTCGCTTCCTGGCACTTCGAAAACCGCCCCTGGCGGAGAGCCCGAGCGACACGCATCCACAACAATCAGCGTCCGGCACCCACGCGCCGCAAACATGGTCGCCATGCCGTCAGTTCCTGCAGCCAGCAGACGGACGTTTGGTAGGCCCGCTCCAACACCGCGCGCCTCAAGCAGGCGCAGGACTTCAAGACCCGCACCGTCATCGAGGCGATTTGGATTTCCACATCCTATGACCACGATCATGGGGAGCCCGCTACGCGATGCGTCACCATCTGCGATCCCGCACCAGGCGGCAATACCTCATCGTGACATGATGCGCTGATAACGACGCGGCGCATAGATCCGGTATCGGTGGCCTGGGCCCGCAACATTGAGAGCTAAATGCGCCAGAGGCGACAGGACCATTGCGGCTCAACCGGCAGATCAAGCTCGGGCAGCTCGCAATAGCGGCGGTGAACCTTGTAATACATGCACGTTTCACACAGTTGCTCGAGACCCTCGTGTTCAACCGGCTCGAGGGTAAACCCTCCGCGGACGAGCTTCGTTTTCAGCTCATTACCCGCGGCTTTCAATCGAGAAACGATCGTTTGAACTTCTTCATGAGAATCTGCCCGCGGAAGTACCTCCGTTTTGAGGCCACCAGCCAGAAGAACACGAATCTCGTCCCGGATCTTTTCGTCGCGCACGGCGTGTTCTCCTGAGGTTCGCTCTCGCGGCTGTCAGTCGACACATCAGATTCGCCACAATCGGCACCACCACTCTGGCTCGACCGGGACCGCAAGTTCAGGCAGGTCGCACCACCTTCGATGCACCAGATAGTACATGCACTCCAGGCATCGTTGGTTATCCGGACCGTACGGATGATTTACAAAGCCTCCGACCACAAGCTTGCCTTTGAGATCCTTTGGATCGAGCCGGCGAAGCTGGAGCAGAATATCGCCAAATTCCTTGTCGGTTTCGGGAAAGGGCTCGACTTCCGTTTTGAGCCCATTCTCGAGCATGCCGGCGATCGCCTTGAGCACAACCTCTTTGTCGGACGCCATGCGCGACCGCCTTTCGCTCTAAAGATTCAGTATATGACGTTGCTACTGGCAATTTAAGCACCAGCGCTACGATACCCACAGCGTGCCCGATGAGCGAACGTCAGGCCGTTCGGAAGCGCGCCAATTCCTCGCCCGTCTTTGCGTCATGTGCGTGGACGGTGCAAACCAGGCACGAATCGTAGGAGCGGCAAACGTGACCGACCTCGACCGGGTCGTGCGGGTCCCTGATCGGAGAACCGATCAAGGCCTGCTCCATCGGGCCCCGAACGCCGTCGGCGGACCTTGGACCAACATTCCAAGTCGTCGGCGCAATGATCTGGTAATTCTTGATCTTGCCGTCCTTGACCTCGATCCAGTGGCAGAGTGCGCCACGAATGGCCTCTGTAGCTCCCCAGCCCCGTCCATCCCGTTCCGTGGGCTTGATATACCAGGGATCATTGAGCCGGAATTCACGCAAAGCACGTTCGGCCTGGCGATAAAGCTTAACCCCTTCATGCATGCGGGCGAAGTGCCGCAACATGACGTTTGCCCCACCCAACTTCCTGTACATGTCGAGTACCAGTGGATCGAAGTGCTGCCAGGCTTCCCCATGCGTGCCGCCGGCGATGAGCTGACGAGACAGCGGACCAGCTTCCAGGCGTCCTGATTCGTCGTGGCGCACAGCCGTCGACCAGGAATATTGGCCGTCCATATTGATGGTGTTCTTTTGCGTAGGCACCGTCTTGCGATCGAACGGATGCACCCCACCCGGCTCATCGTACCAGGACCGCATCGTATCTTCGCGCGTGTGCTTCTGATCCATCAGCTTGAAGCTGTTGGCGTTGCCGTCATAAACACCGCTCTTCATGATCAAAGCCGCGTTACGCCCATCGATCGTCGGCTTCTGATATTTATCTTCATGCGGCAAGTAGCCCCACGAGACGAACTTTTCGTGGCCCTTCCCGAACTTGTCCATCCCACAGTCAACGCTCATCCGCCAGAACATTCCTAGATCGGAATTTGCGTGCTCGGGCTTCTCGTCGAGCCAGGCCATGAAGTCGTCATAAGATTTGATCTCTTCGTAGCGCTCCAATGAACAACCGAGCCAGATTTTCTCCATCCAGTCACGGCGGAAATACTCCAGGATCGACCACGCTCTGGTGACGTCGGTCAGGGTCGGTGCGCACATCACGCCGCCCGGCACCATGTAGCTCGAGTGCGGCCACTGGCCGCCCAAGAGTGCGTAAATTTCCACTGGCTTGCCAGAGATCGTGACGCCGATTTCGTAGTTGCTTCCGGTAAACGGTGCCCAACGTTTGACGGCTTCCTCGTAGTATTTCGATTTCGAGTAGTTCTTGTGCGTGTAATCGATCATGAAGAGGCCGTAGTGATGACGCGGCAAGCTCTGAAGGCTCTCGACGAGCTGACCGAGATTCCGTGCCAGAATCGCATTGCGGGGCACTTCCGTTTGCCACGCAGTATCGAGCGCCCAGGCCGCGCACGTCAGATGCGAAGCACCGCAAATTCCACAGGCCCGAGGTGTGACCACAAGGCCTGCCTGGGGGTCCTTGTCACGCAAGATGACCTCGAAGCCGCGGAACAACTCGGCCTGGGTCCAGGCGTCGACGACGACTCCATCCTGAATGTTGACGCGGACATCAAGGTCGCCTTCGACGCGCCCGACGGGAGAAATATCAAGTGTTTGAACGGCTGAGGGCATAGGAATGCATCCTGATTTTACAAGGTGAAATGTCTGCGCGGTTGTTGGGTGAGCTCGCAGCTCAAACGACGAAGATGTCTTCCTCGGCCCAGGCAGGAGAAGCTGCCTTGGCTGCTGCCGTGAGCTTGATGTACCCGGCCTTGTCGACGCCGAGCGGCATGTCCTTTGGAACACCCATCATCGTTTGCGTCTTGAAAACCGTGCCCGGCATCAAATCGAAGAATGGGAATTCCGGCTCCGTGCACCCCATGCAGGGCATGCCGGCTCGCGTCTTCGACGACTGGCGATTCCACAGGATACGATTGCAAGGCGAGTGTGTCATCG
Source organism: Bradyrhizobium sp. MI1.11 (assembly GCF_055811255.1). NCBI lineage: Bacteria > Pseudomonadati > Pseudomonadota > Alphaproteobacteria > Hyphomicrobiales > Nitrobacteraceae > Bradyrhizobium > Bradyrhizobium sp. MI1.11. The sequence goes on along the minus strand of NZ_JBVVPM010000012.1, from coordinate 100,687 downwards.
GACCGCGACATCCAAGGTCATAGAATAGGCAGCCCTTGCGCTGCCCGTATTCGGTCGCGGACACCTTGTAGGCGAAGTGCATGTTGCGGGTGCAGCCCGTTTGCGTGAAACTCGTAAAAAACGTTTTCGGACGCTGGAATTCGTCTAGCGTCAGGTCGCCGCCGCGTCCCGTAGCGACCGCAACAACGATTTGCGTTATCCAATCGGGATGCGCGGGGCAGCCGGGGACATTGATGACGGGCAACCCGGCCTTGGATTTATAGGCTGGCCCGAGAAATCCGCCGTGCTTTCGCTTCAGGAACTGCAGTCCTTCGCTTTCTGACGGGTTCGGGGCTGTTGCCGGGATCCCACCCCAAGTCGCGCAGTCACCGATTGCGACCGTGTATCCGGCGACCTTCGCAAGATCAGCGACCCAATCCTTCATCGGGCGGCCCGCGAACCGATTCCATTCGCCCGTGCCGTTCGGCGCGTTGACGACTGAGCCTTCGAAGACGAAAATATCCAGTGGCATTGCACCTGTTACGAGCGCATGCAGCATTTTTTTGAGATTCTCACCGAGCTCCATACCGAGCGAAGGGTGCCAGAGAACATTGATGCCAAAATCAGTGACCAAGTCGCAGGCGCTCGGCTCCTCCGCATTGAGGAACGACATCGTATTTCCCGAACATGCGCCGCCTTGGAGCCAAAGAAGATTAGCCATCAATTTCCTCCACTATGTTCTATCGCCAACCAATACGGCGCTTGAACAATAGTACAGCAAGACCTGTGCCGGATTGGGCGACCCCGAAAAGACCTCGTAAAGACAGATGCTTAGTGTGAAGTCGCCCAAGACGCCGAGGTGTTTCTTCACGCGCATTGGCTGCAAAGAAAGTTGGCTATGCAAAGTTAGTTTTCAAATTCGCTGACCGACGTAACGCGATAATGCGCGTCAACGAGCCGGTGCTCACGAGGGAATGACGCTCCAGGAAGAACATCTTGCAGGCGGGCAACGCGGAGGGCTCGCTGCGCACACCTTTGACCTCTTCAGAATTTGCCGCGCGCCTGGTTCGCTTCAACGCACCGGATGTTCTCGAAAATGCTGCGTTTGGGTGCCGCGTAGCCAATTGCCTGTTGAGCTCCGCGCGTTGCACGCCAGCGAACCTCGATCAGACCGGAAGGCGCAGCGCACAGCGGCTTTCGGCTATCCGTGACGGTTGCCACATGCCGGGCAAGCTACCTCCAGCAAGTATCCATACCAGATGCCGCGACACCGGCTGCACCAATGGCCGGTAGCCTGACGCTCGGGCAAGCCAAGAGCTTTCGAAAGCTGGCTAGTGCCAAGCTCCCTAAAAGGTTCGGAGCTTCCCGCCGGGTTTACACGCGATTGCGGGAAGCGGACAATCTGCGCTGAGGGGTCGCTGCCGATTGCATTCTTGTCGTCGGGCATCGCAAACTCTCACTTAGCTTCGTCGAGACCATATCGCTTGATCTTGTTGGCTAGGCCAACGCGCGACAGACCAAGTTCGTTCGCAGCCCGGCTTTGGTTCCAGCGATGGCGGCCCAGCGCTTCGTTTAGAACCTGCTTCTCGAGGCTTTCGACCTTTTCCTTCAATGTCGTTCCCTGCGGCACAAATGCTAGCGCTGTGTTCGATCGCGGACGTGGTGGCGCCGCGAAAATGGAGGGCGACATATACTTTGTTGTCAAATACTCACCATCTTCCGCCAAGGAGACCATCCTGCGGATTTCGTTTTCAAGCTCGCGAACGTTGCCCGGAAAGTCGAACGCCGCCAGCTTTTCGAGGGTCCCAGCGGAAATACCAAGAATTTTGCGCCCCATCGCATCCGCATGTTTGGCTGCGAAAAATTCCGCAAGGGCCGGAATATCGACAGGGCGTTCACGAAGCGGGGGCACCTCGAGTTCGAAACCCTTGAGACGAAAATAGAGGTCCTGCCGATATTTTCCCGCGGCAACGAGCGCCTGCAACGGCCGATTTGACGCAGCGATGATGCGAACGTTGCAGGTCTGCGTTTTGTCGGAGCCAAGTGGTTTGACTTCGCCCTCCTGAAGAAACCGTAGCAGGCTCACCTGAAAGGATGGCGACACTTCCGATATTTCGTCCAGGAAAACCGTTCCGCCGTCGCCGGCCCGAAACAAACCGAGACGATCGGAGATGGCGCCCGTAAACGCACCGCGCTTATGGCCAAACAATTCCGAATGAAGCAACTCATCGGACATACCGCCGCAGTTCTGGACCATCAACGGACTCGTCTTACGTGTCGAATTGTAGTGAATTGCGCGAGCCAACAATTCCTTGCCTGTGCCGGTCTCTCCTTGGATCAGAATAGGTAATTCTGTTCGCGCCGCCTTCCTCGCAAGATCGCACAGCTCGCTGAGCTTTTCGCTCACATAGACCAATTTTTCAAAACGCTGGCTCTCGACATGCAACGAAGCGCCATTTCGTTGATGAACTCCTACCGTATCGCCTCGGATCTTGAACTCGCGCGACAGCATGCGATGCCGGCGTGAAAGCTCCCGCGACTCCAGCCCGCGCTCGACAACCAAGCCGATTTGCTTTGCATCCAACGGTTTTCGCACAAATTGATAGATCGCCGCCGGTGAAATCGCTTGTTGGCTCAGCTCCGTTTTAGCCTCAAGCGCGAGGACACGAACGATGTCCGGATGGCTGACACGCAAGCCGACGAGGAATGTCAAACCTTCTCCGCCTGACCCGTGTTCTGCCAGAACGAGATCTACGTGAGCGTCCGACAACGCGCTCGTCGCCTCTTCCGCCGAGCGGACGACCAGGACGCGATAGCCATATTCTTCCGATAAAACCACCTCGGCCGCCGACCATTGCGGTCCGCCTCGGGCAACGATGAGGACTGTTCCCTGCGTTTCCATGCAATGCTTCTTAGCTAATTGAAAACCTTCTTAGCAGCAGCCAGCGGAACCTTCAATGGGCAGTCAGAAGGCTTCCAGTTTTGGAAAATGTCTCGGAGGCGGACGATCACCCGTGAACCGAACCGCCATATGCGCAGCACTTTCACATCCGTCGTACGCACCCATTCCGTACGGCCAATGAAGTAATGACTACTGCCATGGTCCGGGGCGTTTATTGAGTTGTCATCCCCCATCGCTGACATGCTTTCGCCGGATTCGCCGAACGATCGACCAAATCATGATCGCGGCAACCGGAACAAATCCCGCAATCATGTAGTTCGGTTCAATCGATACCCATCCGCTGTCATGAGCAGCTTTGACGAAATATGCAAATAGCCCCACGACGTAATAAGTTATGGCCGCGACAGACAAGCCCTCGACGGTTGTCTGCAGACGCAATTGCAGGCGAGTCCGAGCATTCATTGATTGCAGGAGCTCCTGGTTCTGTTGCTCGAGCTCAACATCGACACGCGTTCGCAGGAGGTCTGCGGCGCGCGAAAGTTTGACCGAGAGATTGCCTTGCCGCGCATCGAGGGTGATGCAAGTGCGCATAGCAGGTGCCATTCGGCGTGCCAGAAAGGATGACCAAGTCGGGAACCCGCTCAGCTTCCTCTCCCCGATCGTCTGCAGCCGCTGCGCAACTATCTCTTCATAAGCACGACTGGCTCCAAAGCGGAAGCCGCTGGCGGCCGCGCCCGCCTCAACCTCCGCCGCCATTTCCGTTAGTTCATTCAACAGCTGCCTGTTGCTGGCAATGTCCTTCGCCCCGCGCATTTCGTTCATTACTTCGGCTAACCGCTTTTCAATAAGACCTACGGTGGGCGCGAGCCGATGAGCTTCGGGCAAGCCAAGAAGGGCGAATATGCGATAGGTCTCAACCTCAATAACTCGCTGAACGAGCGCTCCCGCGCGCTCTCGGTCTAGTCCTCGGTCGATAACGAGAATGCGAACAAACCCACACGAATCTGGCTGAAAATCAGTGGCATAAACGGCCTTTCCATCCGAGTTCTCCGCCATTGCCAGACTTGCGCGATCGAACAAAAGCTGCGGTGCTGGCCGATCTTGCTGTTCAGGGAGGAGATGCAAATCGAGAGCAACTAACAGCGGACCCGGTTGGGGAACGAGCCCCATTACCGCTGCGAGCGACGCGGCTCCTGGGCTGAATGGCTCAACATCAACGTCCGATGGGATTTCCCACGTGTAAGTCGTGAATTCTGAATGCTGTTCCCACCGCAAAGCCGTCGTGCCGAGTTGCACGCGATGGTATCTTTCCTCCAGCGACGGCAGGGTCACGCCATGTTTGCTGCAGAGCTCCGCGAGATTCACACGATCCGTTTGTGCACGTCCTTCCGACGTATCGAAAGCGAAGTGGAGGATACGACTGGAAACGGAGATTGGCGTGAATGGACGAGCATGCAACTCGCCCAAAACCGTCGAACGCAATTCATGGGTTGACAGACTGCGCGGTTCATTGTCAACGAGCAAAACGACATCATTCATTTGCAATTCCCGCGCGGATTTTGACAACATCGACAGTTGATTAAACGCCAGATACGGAAACTCCCGTGTACGGATGGATTTGACTACTCGGCAGTACGCCCGCGCTGGTGCCGTGCTCGGAGACCAATGGATTCGGCTCCTAGCTGGGTATCGAACGAGCCATGAGGTCCGCGATGGGTCCTGCTGAACTCACCGCCTAAGATTTGTCTTTGTGGCAGCGGACGTTTCGCCGCGCGTACCGGCTTGGTTTGCATCAACAGCTGCGATGATCAGACCTTGTCGGGCTCAGGTCCGTCTACAGGCCGCAGGCGATCATCGATGTAGCGTCGAAGCGCTGCGGCAGCGTTCAACATGTGGGCGCGCATTCTGCGCGAAGCCGTATCGCCATCCCCCTCAGCGATCGCCTGCATGATGGCATCATGCTCGTCGCGGGACTTGCGGATGCGATCGCCCTGGCGCAATTGCGTGCGGCGGAAGGCGCTGAGGCGCGCGCGGACCTCCTGCGCCTGCTCCGCCATGAACGCGTTGTGCGTTGCGCTGTAGATGCCTTCGTGGAACAGGCGGTTGAACGCATCATAGGCATCGACGTCGTTGGCCTCGACCATCGCCAGGGAGCCATCGTGAAGCTCGATCAGGTCGCTGCGCTCGAGCGGGGTCATGCGATAGGTGGCGAGCCTGACGCACATGGCTTCCACCTCTGCGCTCGTCTCGAACATGTCCATGATGCGTTCGGGCGTCATCCGTGCCACGACAAGCCCGCGACGGCCCCGCACCTCGACGAGCCCGCTGACGACGAGTTGCCGGAGCGCCTCCCGCACCGGAGTGCGGGAAGCCCCAAAGCGATCGGCAAGCTGCTGCTCTTCCAGCGCTGAACCGGCAACGAGCGCACCGGAGGCAATCTCGTCGGTGAGCGCGTTTCGGATGCGATCGGAGAGCAGCCCGGCATCCTCTTCCGCTTCGGCTGCGACCTTGAACAAACCCGCCATTCACTCTCCTACGATCGCGCGCACCGCAAAATAAAGGATTGACGGCGCGACCAGGCAGCCCAATCCGGTGTGAAATGTCGCCGTCAACGCACCATAAGGCACCAGACGCCGATCGGTCGCCGCAAGCCCTCCGGAAACACCGCTGACCGTCCCCATCAAGCCGCCAAACACCATTGCGCTTCGCGGATTGTTCAGACCGATCATCTTCGCCACAAAGGGGGTACCGATCATGACGATCACTGCCTTGAATACACCGGTCGCAATCGAGAGCGCAATGACCGGTGACGATGCTCCGATCGCGGCTCCGGTGACCGGCCCCACGATATAGGTCACCGCGCCGGCACCAATCGTCGTCATCGACACCGCATCGGTATAGCCAAATGCGGCGGCAACGAACACGCCGAGAATGAAGGGAACGACCGTTCCCAGTCCAAGCGCGATCGCTCCGATCGCGCCGGCCTTGCGCGCATGAACGACATCGACCTCGAAGGCCGTGGCGACGATGGCGAAATCCCGCAGCATCGCGCCTCCCATCAAGCCGATCCCGGTCAGTGCCGGCAGGTCGGCCACACCCTTTTCGCCACCGGTGGCAAGCCCCCCGAAAAAGGCCAGCGCAAGACCGAGCATGATCGCGATTGCGGAGGCGTGGATCCGCCCGAAGGTGAGGTATTTCGAGATCGCTCCCGATATCCACATCAGGATCCCCACAGCCGCGAAAGCGGTGATCAGCGCATTGGCGGCGAGTACGTGAGACATCATGTTCATCCGATCCTCCCGGACTTGAAGTGGGGCACGTTGGCCTCAATCAACTCTCGCGCTTCGATCTCGTCCATGGTCTCGACACGGCCGCTCAGTCGGCCGATCAGGGCTACCATCGCGAAACACACCGCGACCGCGCCAATTCCCGCGACGACGACGACCGGTCCGCCTTTGACCGCAGCGACCACGTTTTGCTGCGCGGCCATGGCGACCACGATCGGGATGTAGAAGCTGCCCCAAAACTCGACGCCGGTCTTGAGCCCGGGACTGAGCTGGCCATGCCGGAGCAGCCAGAGTCGGCCCGCGATCAGGAACATCATCGCGATCCCGACGCCGCCGACATTGGCCTTTACGCCGAGGGCGACGCCAAGCAGGTCCCCCAGCAGGCCGCCGAGCAGCGTGCAGATTGCGAGCAGTGCAACACCGGAAATGGTCACGGGCGCCTCCCCTCAATAGCGAGGATCGGACCCCCGGATATGGACGCCATGCATGCAATCCCATCGCAAATTCCCTCCTGTGTATGCGAATATCACTCGCTTATGGAATTGTGCATACACTAATTGACATTGTAACGCAACATGCATACATTGAACCTGCTCGAAACGAGCTGCGCATGCCGGGGAGCCGAGATGAACGATTGGGGTATGCAAAAGGCCGCTTTGGGCGAGCGCCTCGCGGCGGGCCGACGCTACGCCGAGGGGAAGGTCGTTCCTCTCTCGAGCCTGCCAGCTTTTCTCAAAACCGTGGTCAGGTCAGGCGACCGGGTGTGCCTCGAGGGCGACAATCAGAAGCAGGCTGACATCCTCGCCTCGGCGCTCGCAAACCTCGACCCTGCCGAGGTTCATGACCTGCACATGGTCCAGTCCGGTGTGGTGCTGCCCGCGCATCTCGACATCTTCGAGAAGGGCATCGCTCGCCGGCTCGACTTCTCCTATTCCGGCCCGCAGGCGGCGCGCATCGCGAAGATGCTGTTCGGCCGCAAGATCGAGCTCGGCGCCGTCCATACCTACCTGGAGCTGTTCGCCCGCTATTTCATCGATCTCACGCCGAACGTTGCGCTGATCGCCGCGGTGAGCGCCGACAAGGACGGCAACCTCTATACCGGACCGAACACCGAAGACACGCCGACTGTCGTGGAAGCGACGAGCTACAAGAACGGCCTCGTCGTGGCGCAGGTCACCGAGATCGTCGACAAGGTGCCCCGCGTCGACATTCCCGGCGACCTCGTGCATTTCGTGGTCGAAGCCGGGCGCCCCTTCTATGTCGAACCGCTCTTCACCCGCGATCCCGCCGCCATCACCGAGACCCAAATCCTGACGGCGATGCTGGCCATCAAGGGCATCTACGCCCCCTATGGCGTGCGCCGACTCAATCACGGTATCGGCTTCAACACCGCCGCGATCGAGCTGCTGCTCCCGACCTATGGCGAGAAACTCGGTCTCAAGGGCAAGATCTGCACCCACTTCGCGCTCAATCCGCATCCAACGCTGATTCCGGCGATCGAAGCCGGCTGGGTCGAGCAGATCCATTGCTTCGGATCGGAAGTCGGCATGGAGGACTATGTCGCCGGCCGATCGGATATCTTCTTCACGGGACCTGACGGGTCGCTGCGATCCAATCGCGCCTTCTGCCAGACCGCGGGCCTCTATGCTTGCGACATGTTCATCGGGTCGACGCTCCAGATCGACCTCGAGGGCCACAGCTCGACGGTTACGACCAGCCGCATCGCCGGATTCGGCGGTGCCCCCAACATGGGATCCGATCCACGGGGCCGCCGCCACCCGAGCGAACCCTGGCTCAAGGCCGGCGCCGAGGCTGCGCCCGACGCCGATGCAGCGCTGCGCCGCGGCCGCAAGCTGGTGGTGCAGATCGGCGAGACCTTTGGCGAGCGCAACGCCCCGCTGTTCGTCGAGCGGCTGGACGCGCTCGAGCTGGCGCGCGAGCTCAAGCTCGATCTCGCGCCAGTGATGGTCTATTCCGACGACGTCACCCACATCGTAACCGAGGAAGGTATCGCCAACCTCCTGATGTGCCGCACCAAGGACGAGCGCGAGCAGGCGATACGCGGAGTTGCCGGATACACCGGCATCGGCCGCGCCCGCGATCCGAAACTTGTCGAGCAGCTCAGGCAGCGTGGTGTGATTCAGCGCCCCGAAGATCTCGGCATAGATCCGCTCGACGCCGACCGGAATCTGCTGGCGGCCCGGTCGATCAAGGACCTCATGCTGGCCTCCGGCAGCCTCTACCGCCCGCCCAGCCGCTTCCGCAATTGGTGAGGAGTTTTGCATGGAAAAGCTCAGCTTCAGACTGTCTTCCCCGAGCAGCGCCAGCGGCACTCGCTCGCAGGCAATCGTCGGTGTCGTCGCGTCCGGCAATCTCGAGGTCCTGCTGGAACGGACCTCGCCCGCCGATGTCTGCACCATCGAGATCGCTACCGCCGCCCATGGCTTCGGCATGGTGTGGGATGCCGTGGTCCGCGACTTCGTCGCCCGCCGGTCGGCCGGTGGCTTGCGCATTTCCATCAATGACGGCGGAGCCCGGCCCGACACGGTCGCGCTACGGCTCGCACAGGGCGTCCGCAAGATCGAGGAGCCGGAACGATGACAGCCGCCACAGCCAACAATGTTTCGCTGAGCTGGTATGAGGCGAGCGCCCGGCAGCGCATCGACGCTCTCGTCGATGCCGGCAGCTTTCGTGAACTGATCGGCCCCGAATTGAGAGAGACGAGTCCGCATCTTTCGATCTTCGATCTGCCCGAGCAGTTCGACGACGGCATTGTGATCGGGCGCGGCCGGGTGGACGGTTCGTCCGTGCTCGTTGCCGCACAGGAAGGACGCTTCATGGGCGGCGCGTTCGGTGAAGTCCATGGCGCCAAACTCACCGGACTGCTGCGCGCGGCGTGCCTGCTGCAACAGGACGTGCTGATCCTGTTCGACACCGGCGGTGTACGGCTGCAAGAGGCCAATGCCGGTGAACTCGCGATCGCCGAGATCATGCGCGCAATCGTCGAGGCACGGCGCGCGGGCATCAGCGTGATCGGGCTGATCGGGGGACGCGCCGGATGCTACGGCGGCGGGAGCCTGATCGCCGGCACCTGCTCGCGCCTGATCGTGTCGGAGCAGGGCCGGATCAGTGTCAGTGGTCCCGAGGTGATCGAGACCAACAAAGGCATCGAGGAGTTCGACTCGCGCGACCGCGCGCTGGTCTGGCGCACGATGGGTGGCAAGCACCGCTACCTGATCGGCGGCGCCGACATGTTCGTCGACGACGACGCGCTGGCGTTCCGTCGGGCTGCGATCGACGCGCTCAAGCTCAAGCAACGGTGCGATCCAGCGGTTCTCAAGGCGGAGCAGAAGCGCCTCGAGCGGCGGATGCAGCGCTTCGGCGATAGCGAGGACGCCGTCGAGATCTGGCAGTCGCTTGGCCTCAACGAGCCGACCAATATCCCCGCGCTTCCAACGGACACGTTCCTTCGCGCGGCAGGCAAGAGGGAGAACGCCGATGACGCTCGATAACATTCTGGCCGGCCTCTTCCCGAACGGCAGCAAGATCGAGGTCACCGGTGCGATCATCGCCGGCAAGGCGACGCTAGCCGATGGAAAGCCGGTCCACGTGCTCGGCATCAGCCAAGGACAGGACCTTGGCGTGGACGAAGCGATCGAGCTCGCAGGCCATGTGATCGAGATCATCGGATCGCAAGACCGCGCTCCGATCCTGGTTCTGGTGGATTCCGCCAGTCAGCGCATGAGCCGGCGCGACGAGCTGCTCGGCCTCAGCGAGTACCTGTCGCATCTCGCCAAGGCGCTGCTGCTGGCGGAGGCAGAAGGTCACCGCACCGTCGGTCTGCTCTACGGCGGCAGCGCGGCCGGCGCGTTCATCGCAACGGCGCTGGCCACCGGCACGCTGGTGGCGCTTCCGGGCGCGCATCCCGCCGTGATGGATCTGCCGTCGATGGCGCGGGTCACCAAGCTTCCGATCGAGCTTTTGAAGGCCAAGGCGGAAGCGACGCCGGTGTTCGCGCCCGGGCTCGACAACATGGTTCGCACCGGCGGCATTCAAATTGTCTGGGACGAAACTGCGCCGTTGGCACCGCAGTTTGCGGCCGTGCTGGATCGGCCTATCGGACAGGATAATCGCGGCCGGCTCGGGGCCGAACGAGGTGGACGGCGGAAGGCAGCCGACATCGCCGACCGGGTCGTCGCGATGGCGACGAGCGCATCCCGGGACCTGCGCCGTGGCTGATCCTCTCGAACGCCATACGATGGTGAAGACTTCCCCGGCCGCCTGGACCGCGGTGATGGCACGGCACCCGGAGTTAGCCGAGCATTTGATCGTCGAAGGCTGGGCGCGCGCCGGCCGTCCGCTCGTCGTGCGGCGGCCAGGCTGCAGCCATCCCGCGGGAACTATTCCGGTCGGAATGCCGCTGCCGCCGTCTCACGGCAAGCGGCGCATCGCGGTCGCGCTCGATGCCGGCGAGATTATCGAGCAGAAGCCGCCTCCGCTGCTGGCCGACGCGGCCGCGTCCGCCCCCGCCGCGTGGCAGGACACGATCGATCGGCTTGTCCGCCTGTGTCCGGAAACCCGAACTTTCGGCAGCCTGGCTTGGCAACATCTCACCGGCCTGCCCTATCTTTCGGATCAGTCGGACCTCGACCTGCTGTGGCCCGCACTGGCACCCGAGCAGGCGAGCACCCTGCCCTTCGAGATCGCCGACATTGCGCACCTGGCGCCGATGCGGTTGGACGGAGAGATCATCTGTGCCGCAGGCGGCGTGCAATGGCGTGAACTGACAGGCGCGAACGCGGACGAAGTTCTCGTGAAGCGGCACAGCGGTGTTCAAAGCATGACTAGAGCCGCTTTTCTCGCAGGCAGGACGCCATGACTATTTCGCTGAGATGGCAATCACAGCCGGGACGCGAGCTCCATGCGGAGCAGATCGGTGATCTCGCATCGCTTTGCCTCAAGCTTGAGGTTACAACGCATCCGAAGCCGGGGCTCGTCAGCCAGATCGACAACGGCGCACACAGCGACATGGACGCCGAGCTGCTGTGCCGCAGTGCCGATACCCTCACTGCCTTCTTCCGTGAGTTGGCGGTTGCGGGCGCCGAGGGCGCCGGCATGAGCCGACTGCGCGCGATCGGGGTCGCGGCCGAGCGCGCCATGCTCGCGGCTACAGCAGGAGTGAACACGCATCGCGGCGCAATCTTCGGGCTGGGCCTCCTCTGCGCCGCGGCCGGTTTTCGCAGCGCGCTCGGCCTTCGAAAGTCGCTCGGCGATGTGGTGTCGCAAAGGTGGGGCGACGACATCCTGTCCGGCCCGATATCGCTGCGCAGCCATGGCTCCGTGGCCGCCCGGCGCTACGGCGCCGGCGGCGCCAGGGCGGAAGCGGCCGATGGCTTTCCGTCGGTCTATGACATCGCACTGCCCGCGTTGCGCGCGGCACGGACGCGCGCACCTGATGACGAGGAAGCGGTGCGCATTCAGACATGCATGACCCTCATCGCCAATGTTGCCGACACCAACTTGCTCCATCGGGGCGGACCCGAGGGATTGCGCTTCGCGCAAGCCAGCGCATCGGCATTCCTCTCCGCCGGAGGCGTCGGGTCTGCGGAGTGGCGCGCCCGCGCCGTCGATATTCATCACGCGTTCGTGGCGCGCAATCTCAGCCCGGGCGGCTCGGCGGATCTGCTGGCCATGGCGCTGTTCGTCGATCGGCTGGAGCGCTGATGCTAGCGCTGCTCTGCGGCGGACAAGGTACGCTTTCGGACAAGGTCTTCGATCTGGTCGCCGATCGAGCTGCCGCAGAGCCGATCTTTGCTGCGGCGACCGCCTGTCTCGGCGAGGATCCCCGGAAGCTGGTCAGGACGCAAGGCAGCGACGAACTGTCCGCCAACCATGTCAGCCAGATCCTGACCGTCACATCGGCGCTGGCGATCCACGGCTGCATTGCCGACCTGCTGACCCGGCAAACTGCCGTCACGGGTTACAGCGTCGGCGAGATGGCGGCCTGGAGCATTGCCGGAATATGGACGGCCGAAGAAGCCTTGCGGTTGACGGATGTCCGCGCGCAGCTGATGGACCGTGTGGCCGGACCGGGCGGTCGCCTCGGCTATGTACGCGGCCTGGATCGGGCCGCGCTCGAACCTCTGCTCGAAGCATACCGCTGCAAGATCGCGATCCGGAACCCCCATCGTCTTGTCGTGATCGCGGGCTCTGAGCAGGACGTGATCGATCTCTGCCAGGAGGCAGTTCGACGGGGCGCCGTGCGCAGCGGTCTTCTCGCAGTGAAGATCGCTTCCCACACCTCACGGCTCGCGAGAGCCTGCAAACCATTGCAGGAGGCGCTCGACGCCAGCAGGCGCGCCCCAATTGCAAGCGGGCGAATCCTGCTCGCGGGAGGCGACGGCGAGCGCATCTTCTCGGCAAGCGATGCGACAGTGAAGCTTGCCTGCCAGGTCGCGCGCCTCGTCGACTGGTCGGCGACGCTGGAGGCCTTGGCAGAGCTGGGGGTCAACAGGGTGCTGGACCTAGGTCCGGGACATGCGCTGGCCGAAATGATGCAGTCGTTCCGTCCCGACATCCGCTGCTACGCGGCCGATGGATTTCGCACGGTGGGAGGCTTGCGAAGCTGGGTTGCTTCCGAATAGCGGCCGCGGGGACCGCGGGCGGATATCGTGAGAGCCGTTCGGCGTGGGTCGGCATGGAACGGTCAGAGGTACTGCCGTTTGGCTGAAGCTCCTCGTGCGGCCTGCTTCCAGGGCTTGCTTAGACAGACTAATGCGGGATTTTTCTTGAGCTCTCGGTGCACACGTCGGCGCATGGCGGCTTCTAACCGATTTGAAAACTTAAAGTCTCGCTCCAATCCATCATGGGCCGATTTGAGCGAATTACAGCAACCGAGGGCCAACCAGATCCAATCATGGCCCCGAAGCGCTTGGATTCACGGATCGGGGGCGGGATTTGATGTCCTGTTCGTCGGCGCGATCATGCCGGGCGGCATCAACGGACGGCTGCTTGCCGTCGAGATCGACAATCGCCGGCCCGGTACTTTACACGTGGGATATCCGGAGAACGCGATCATTCACCATGGCCTGCTCGATCCGGGGCTTTCCTTGCTCAGCAAGCCGTCCCGGAAGGTCCCTGCTTCCTCCGCTTTGGCGCGTCAGTTCGCGCACCGCGCTTCCAATGCGTCGATGAACGAACGATCCCATCGGCCGTCACGCATGGCCTGCATCGTCGCTTCTTCGCGGACACGCTGAGTCTCGGCATTCGCGATCAACGAGCGAGCCGCATCGGGCGCGAATGCGAGCAGGCCATCCTGATCGCCAACGAGCAGATCGCCTGGGCGCACGACCATCCCACCGACCGTGACCGGCACATTGATCGCGCCAGGACCATCCTTGTAGGGGCCGCGGTGATTGACGCCGCGTGCGTAGATCGGAAACGTCCGCTCGCGGATTTCCGCCACGTCGCGGATTGCGCCGTCGATCACCATCCCGGCAAGCCCGATGGTTGCCCCATAGAAAGATAGAATACCTCCGATCACGGCGTTCGTGGTGTCGCCACCCGCGTCGATCACCATGACATCGCCGGGGCGGCAAAACTCGAAGGCGCGCAGGATGGCGAGGTTGTCGCCGCCCCGCGTGAGTACGGTGACCGCCGTTCCGGCGAGCGAGGCAGGCTTATGATAGGGCGTGAGCCCGACGGAGCCCCGGTTGCGCTGCATATTGTCGCTTAGGAGCGCCACGGGGATGTCACGCAGCGCCGTGATGATGTCGGCGGACACCTGTGGTGCGGAGGCATTCTTCGTGAGACCGGACGTCTGCATGGCTTCGAATCCTGTGTGGAGTGTTAGCGTAAATCCGACACGGCCCGCGCGATGCGCGCGACCCCATCGGTCAATGTTTCAATGTCGGTGGCGATCGAAAGCCTGAAATAGGGAGAGAGCCCATAGGCCGTTCCGGCAACCAACGCGACACCGGCGCTGTCGAGAAAATACAAAACCACGTCGCCGTCGGCGTCGAGCCGTTTGCCGTCGGGCGAGGTCTTGCCGATCAAGCCTCCGCAATTGACATAGAGGTAGAAAGCACCATCCGGCGCCCGGCAACTCAGGCCGGGAACGGCGTTGACGAGCGGCAAGATCGCGTCGCGTCGTTGCCGGTAGATCGCGACACTTTGCTCGACGAAGCTCTGGTCGCCGTCGAGGGCCGCCGCGGCTGCGGCTTGGCTGATCGAACAGCAGTTTCCGGCCGATTGGGACAGAAGCGTGTTGATCGCCTGGACGAGATCGCTCGGGCCTGCGATCCAGCCGATCCGCCAGCCCGTCATGGCGTAGGTCTTGGAAACACCGTTGATGGCCAGCGTGCGATTGCGCAGTTCGGGTGCGACCGTGAGAAGGTGTGGCACGCTGACACCGTCGTAGCGAATGTGCTCATAGATGTCATCGGTCATCACCATGACATGCGGATGCTTCGCTAGCACGCCGGCGAGCGCACGATATTCGTCGGCCGTATAACTTGCGCCGGTCGGATTGCTCGGCGAATTGATCACGAGCCAGCGCGTTCGCGGGGTGATCGCGCCCTCCAGTTGCGCCGCGGTCAACTTGAAATTCTGCGCCTCCGCGCACGGAACAAAGACCGGGGTACCATCACAGGCAATCGCCATATCGGGATAGGAAACCCAGTAGGGTGCCGGAATGATCACCTCATCGCCGGGCTCCAGCGTGGCCGCGAACGCGCTGTAGATCGCGCTCTTTGCGCCGTTCGTTGCAATAATCTCGTCGAGCGCATAGGTCAGCCCGTTCTCGCGCTCGAGCTTGGCCGCAATCGCGCGCCTGAGATCCACGGTACCAGCCATCAGGGTGTATCGCGTCGCACCTTTATCCATCGCGTTCGCCGCCGCCTGGCGAATGTGCGCAGGCGTGTCGAAATCGGGTTCGCCGACCACGAGACTGACAATCTGTCTGCCCTGCCGGCGCAATTCATTGGCGCGATCGGCGGCCGCCGTGCTGGGTGAAGGCTTAATTCGCCTGACGCGCTCTGCGATGCGGGATGAGTTCACCATGAACCTCGATCATACTGTCGGGTCGCGACGCTATCTTTTGGCGCGGGGTAAGGCCAAGACGAGTTCGGTCTTCCTCGATATGAATCTCTTATAGATGATGGCGATTTCGGCTAACGTGGCAGAGTTCTTGCTGGCGCCGAGGCCGGCCGAGCAAGCAGTAGAGGGCGACGGCCCGGTGGGAGCAATCCGTGAACCTGAGGCGCTTGCAATATTTCGTGAAAATCGTCGATATCGGCAGTCTTACACAAGCAGCCGACATCCTGCACGTGGCGCAGCCGGCGCTCAGCCAGCAACTGGCGACGCTGGAGGGCGAGGTCAAGCAGCAATTGTTGCTTCGGACGAAACGCGGGGTCACGCCGACGGAAGCTGGCAAGGTACTCTACCGACACGCCCAGCTCATCCTGCGCCAGTGCGACCAGGCGAAAGTCGACATGAACGCCGCCGGCCAGGGCCTGTTGGGTGCGGTCTCCGTCGGACTGGCTCCCGGCACGGCTGCGGCCAGATTGGCGCTGCCGCTGTTGCGGACGGTGCGCGCCCGCCATCCCGGCATATTGCTCTACCTCAACGAAACCTATGGCAACACGTTGTCCGAACTCGTCATGAACGGACGCATGGATATGGCCGTGCTCTACGGTGGGCAGACCGCCGTGCATGGCCTGGCGTTCGTTCCCTTGCTGAAAGAACAGCTCTTCCTGGTCGGGTCCGACCAAATGGTGGCGCCGCCCGAACAGGTGCCTCTGCGCATGATCGGAGAGCTGGAGCTGTTTCTTCCGCGCCCCTACAATGTCGTGCGCCGAATGGTGAACGAGGCTTTTGCCGCCGCCGGAATGACGCCCAGGGTCGTCGCGGAGATTGAATCGGCCAGCACGCTCACGGCCGCTATCGCCGACGGTCTCGGAGCCACGATCCTGCCGGAATCGATGGCTCGCGAAGTTGCAGCATTATGCAACGCCTGGCAATCGCGGATCACGGACCCGGTGATCGAAGCGCCCCTCGCCCTCTGCCAATCGGACCATCTGCCGCTGTCAGAACCAGCGCAAGCGATCAGGGATATTCTTCTGGAGCTGATCGCCGCGCTGCCTGGCAGCGAGATCGCATCGGGATGAACAACTAAACTCCCGGCTTCATAAGCGCGCCTTATCGGGACAAAGCCATTATGTCTTGGCGCCGGCGCCCGAGCATTAGTAGCCTTTCGTACATTGGCTGCGTGTTCGCGCGAGGAGCCCGAATTGGGTATACGCCCATGGAATTGAAGCAGATCAAGGCTTTCATCGATGCCATGGCATCGTCCGAGCTCACTGAATTGCACGCGAACAAGGACGGCTGGACGCTCAGGTTGGTGCGGGGGGCGCCGAGCATGCCGTCTCGCACCCCGGTTTCCAGATCGCCTCTCCCGACTTCCGCCCAAGCCATCCCGCGCGAACCGGGCGCCGCCTCGGCGATCGCCGACAAACCTGATACTGGCGTGCGTGCCCCCCTGTTCGGCGTCCTCCACCTCACTCCGTCTCCCGACGCATCACCGTTCGTCGTCGTTGGTCAGGCAGTCAAAGCCGGCGAGACGCTGTGCGTCATCGAAGCGATGAAGGTGTTCAACAACATCTGCGCCGAGCGGGACGGCGTCGTTGAAACCGTGATGGCGACCTCCGGAAGCGAGGTCGAAGCCGGACAATTGCTCATGCGCATTGCTTGATGCCATGTTTCAATCCGTTCTCATAGCCAATCGGGGCGAGGTCGCGCTACGCATTCAGCGGGCGTGCCACGGTTTGGGTCTCAAGACCATTGCGGTCTATTCCGAAGCGGATCGCGAAGCCCCTTATGTACGTCGTGCGGACCAGGCGCTCTGCATCGGGCCGGCGGCGGCCGGTGAAAGCTATCTCAATCAGGCGGCGATCATCATGGCAGCCAAGGTCACCGGCGCAGAGGCGGTCCACCCGGGCTACGGCTTCCTCTCGGAGAATGCGTTATTCGCCGATCGGGTGGCAGAAGCCGGCATGGTCTTCATTGGCCCCAGCGCCGCTAGCATTCGGGTTATGGGGGATAAAGTCGCCGCCAAGCGCGCCATGCGAGCGGCCGGCGTGCCTTGCGTACCCGGCCCGGACCACGCACTGCCCGACGATCCCGACCAGATCCGCGATCTCGCGCGCGAGATCGGCTATCCCGTAATCGTCAAGGCCGCTGGTGGTGGCGGTGGACGCGGCATGCGGGTGGTCGAGCAGGAGACTGCCCTGCTCGGCGCACTGTCCGTCACGAAAGAAGAAGCCCGCCGATCTTTTGGCAATGCCGAAGTCTACATCGAAAAATTCCTTGCGCGGCCCCGTCACGTCGAGATCCAGGTGCTGGCGGACCGCTACGGCAATGCGGTTTGGCTCGGCAGCCGGGATTGCTCGCTGCAACGCCGTCACCAGAAAGTCCTGGAAGAAGCGCCGGCGCCGGGGATTTCAGAAGCTCTGCTGGCGGAGGTCGGATCTCGCTGCGTCAAAGCCTGCAAGCAAATCGGCTATCTGGGGCTCGGCACCTTCGAATTTCTCGTCGAGGACGGCGCCTTCTACTTCATCGAGATGAACACGCGACTGCAGGTCGAGCATCCCGTTACCGAGATGACGACCGGCATCGATGTCGTGCAGCAGCAGATCCGCGTGGCGAGAGGCGAGCGGCTCACATTTACTCAAGCCGATATCCGCTGTCGGGGCCACGCGTTCGAGTGCCGCATCAACGCAGAAGACACCGAACGCTTCGTCCCCTCGCCCGGCACGATCACGCGGTGGGATTTGCCTGGCGGCTACGGCGTGCGAGTCGATAGCCACGCCGGCGCCGGGTATCGGGTATCCCCCTACTACGACTCGATGATCGCAAAACTGATCGTGCACGGCGACACGCGCGAGGATGCACTCGGCCGCCTGCGTATCGCGCTTGATGAAATGCAGGTCGAAGGCATTGCCACCAATCTGGCGCTGCACCGCCGGTTGGTGCGGGACCAGGCCTTCATTGCCGGATGTGTTGACATCCATCATTTGGAGCAACGATTGCGCGAAGGAGGACTGATGTGATCTCCGATCAGCCACGAATCAGCGTCCTGGGAACAAGCGCGCTGCTGTTTGAGGCGCCGGGCGAAACCGACCTTGCCACGCAAGAACGCATCTGGGCGCTTGCGAGAGAAGCGGAGGGTTGGCCGGAAATACGTGAAGCAGTCCCCGGCATGAACAACCTCATGCTGAGCTTCTCGCGTCCCCCCGGATGCTGCAAACCGATCGAGGCCCGGTTGCACGCGGCCTGGAGTGCGGCCGTGCCGATGCGAATCGAAGGACGCCTCATTGAGTTGCCGGTCGTCTATGGCGGCGACGGCGGTCCGCACATGGCTGACGTCATGGCTCACACCGGCCTCGACATTGATCGAATTGCGGCGATTCACAGCGGGCCGACGTATGTCGTCTACGCGCTTGGAAGTCATCCAGGCTATTGTTACCTGGGTGGCATGGACCGGCGGCTCGCAACGCCGCGGCGCAAAACGCCGGTCGTCAGTATTCCGGGCGGAGCGGTTTCGATCGGCGGAGCGCAAACCGGCGTTTCAGCCTCGGCCGGTCCGAGCGGCTGGAACACGATCGGCAGCACGTCCATGCGTTTCTTCGATCCTGCACTCGACCCTCCGGCGCTGCTTCGTCCAGGCGATAGGCTGCAGTTCAAGATCGCCAAGGTGATCCGATGATCGAGATCATGAAAACCGGCGCGCTCGCGACCGTGCAGGATCAAGGTCGTGGCGGTGCCCTTAAATGGGGAGTTGGAGCGTCAGGCGCGCTTGACAATCTCGCACTGGCGGCAGGAAACATCCTGCTCGGAAACGATGAACACGCGGCCGGTGTCGAGATTCAGATTTTTCCGTTCCAGGTCCGCTTTCTGGAAGACTGCGCTTTCGCGATCACCGGCGCCGATTGCGGGGCTTCTCTCGACGATCTGCCGCTGCCGCCATGGTGGGTACAGACGGCGTCGGCCGGCCAGATTCTGAGCCTGGGCATTCCTCGTCAGGGAATATGGCGCGCCAGCCGTGCCTATCTTTGCCTCGCCGGCGGAGTCGACGTGCCGCTGGTGCTCGGTTCACGCAGCACACAACTCCGCGGCACGTTCGGCGGTCTTGAAGGCCGGCCGCTTCGCAGCGGTGACAGGCTGCGGGCCGGAGCGAGGGCCAACGGTGCTGGCCGGGGAGGCTTCGGATTTAGCCCACCCGCCCTGGATCTACCTCTGACGGAAGGCGGTCTGCCGGCCGTCAGAGTCCTGCCGGCCGCCGAATACGCGCAATACACCGAAGCCGCACATCAGGCCCTGTGGAACGAGCCCTGGCGTGTCACGCCGCAGAGCGACCGCTACGGATATCGTTTGGATGGCGCGCCGCTGCACCTCATTGCGCCGATCGAAACCCGCTCCCATGGAATTGTGCCCGGGGTCATCCAGGTGCCACCAAACGGACAGCCGATCGTGCAGATGCGCGATGCACAGCCTTCCGGCGGTTATCCCAAGATCGGCGTCGTGATCGAAGCCGACCTCTGGCGGCTCGGCCAGGCGCCGATCGGCAGCCGTATCCGCTTCAGGCAAACTTCCTGGGACGAAGCGATCGCCGCTGGCGAGCTGAACGCGCGCTGGCTGGCGGAGGCGCGCCGCCTGGCGGACCTATATCGCGACCGCACGGGGAGCAACTGACATGTCCTTCGATGATCTCAGCGATCTCTCGGCATGGATGGCCCAGGCCGGCATCGACGAACTCGAATTGACCGGACCGTCGTTTCGGCTGCGACTGGACAGTGATGGCGTGCACGCGCATGACGATCTGGCTGACGACCGGCAAAGCGACACCAGGTTGGACCAGATGCTCTCCAGCAAAGTGATCGCGGCATCCACGGTGGGGATATTCCTGTACCGCCACCCCTTGCATGAAGCTGCGCTCGCCCCCGAGGGAACTCAGGTACGCGCCGGACAGGCCCTCGGATTGCTTCGGATCGGACCTCTTCTGGTTCCGGTGATCGCACCGCTGGACGGAATCGTCGGCGCCCTCCTGGTTGCCCACGCGACCCCCGTCGGGTTCGGAGCCCGCCTTGTCGAACTTCACCCCGCCAGCGCCAGGTAGCACCGACCATGGACATCGATCTCAACGCCGATCTTGCCGAAGGCTTCGGCCCGTGGCTCATGGGAGACGACGAAGCGCTGCTGGACGTGCTGTCGTCAGCCAATCTGGCCTGCGGCTTTCACGCCGGCGATCCCCTGATCATGCTCCGCACGGTCAGGCTGGCATTGACCCGAAACGTGGATATCGGCGCCCATGTCGGTTTTCCCGATCGCCAGGGCTTTGGGCGACGCATCATGCACATCGATGGCGCCGAACTCGCCGCGATGGTGATCTATCAGCTCGGCGCCCTCGACGGCATCACGCGCTCCGCCGGCGGCCGGATGACGCATATGAGTTTTCATGGCGCCCTTGGAAATATGGTTGCAGCCGATCAGGCATTGGCCGCGATACTGGTCCGGGCGGTTGCCGAATTCGACCCTCGGCTGCTGATCGTCTCATCCAGCAGCCGCGCCATCGAAGCGGCGGCTGCCGACTGCGGCCTGAAGATTGCAACAACCTTCCTCGCCGACCGAGCCTACAACGATGACGGCTTGCTCGTTCCGCGCAAGCTGCCGGACTCGGTGATCCAAGACGAAGGCGCCGTGATCGAGCGGGTGCGGCGCATGCTCGACCGCGGAGAGGTTGTGACATACTCCGGCAAGCCATTGACGATGCGGCCGCGAAGCATCCTGCTGCATGGCGATACGCCCGGCGCCGTCGACCTCGCCAGACGCATCCGGCGGGAGATCGAGGCCATCGGCGGCAGAATTGTTCCGGTCTCGCTCCTGCTAGGATAGGCCGGCGGCAGGACGCATAAGGCGGTCTTATCCCGCCACAGACATTCCATCTTATCGCGCCGCCCCGCGGCTCGGTAAGCTCCGGCAACGATCTGGAAGCCAGCGATGCCTTTTTCGGATTACAAGACTGCACTCGTGACAGGCGCCTCGTCCGGCATCGGTGCTGCCGTGGTCGAGCGCCTGCGGCGCGAGAATCTCGAAGTCCACGCGCTGGCGCGCAGTGCGAAGGCGCTCGGAGAATTGTCCGAACGAACCGGCTGCATCGCCCATGCGCTTGACGTGACGGACCTTAAGAGCGTGACCAGGCTTACACAAGAGGTCGCATTCGACGTCCTCGTCAACAATGCAGGCGTCGATCGCCCTAACCCGTTTCTAAAGGCAGAAGCCGAGGACATCGATCTTCTCATCGACATCAATTTGCGCGCCGTGCTGCATCTGTGCCGCCTGGTCGTGCCGGGAATGGTCGCGCGCGATCGGGGCCACGTGATCAATATCAGCTCGATCGCAGGCACCTACAATTTCGGCGGAAACTCCACCTATCATGCGACCAAGGCCGCCGTCAGCATGTTGTCGCGCCAATTACGAATCGATGCCTTCGGCCGGCGGGTGCGCGTGACCGAGATCTGTCCGGGCCGTATCGCCACGGATATTTTCGCGCATGTCCATGGCGACTCGGCAAACACTTACGAACGGTTCATCGAAGGATATGAGCTTCCACAAGCCTCTGATGTCGCCGATGCGATCGCTTTTGCGATTGCCGCCCCGGTAGCCGTCAATATCGGCCACCTCGAGATTACACCGACGCTCCAGGTACCCGGCGGGCTTTCGACCGCGAAGCCGGCCGCGCCCGCCGCTGATCCAACTTCTTGAGCAGATGATGCAGGGTTTCGACGTCAGCGCAATCCTGCTCAATCCCCAACTGGCCGGGATGCTGGTCGACGGCTTCTGGGTCACGCTCATCATCGCGGTAGGATCCTGGATGCTTGCGATGAGCCTGGGCATCCTGTTGCTCGTGATCCGGCTGATGCCAAGCCGCATCGCAGAGCGCGCCGTCCGCGTCTACGTCTCCTACCACAGCAATGTGCCGACCCTCGTCCAACTGATGATCTGGTACTTCGGCATCTTCAGCCTGCTGCCGTCCGCCTTCCAGAACTGGCTCAGCGAGCACTACGCCGAGGCCACATTCGCGATCATCGGCCTTGGCCTCTGTCAGGCGGCATATTTCAGCGAAGACCTTCGTTCGGGCTTGCGGTCGGTCGTGGCCGGACAGGAGGAAGCCGCGCGCGCTCTCGGACACAGCTATATCGGCACCATGCGCTATGTGCTGTTGCCTCAGGCTTTCTCCAATGCTCTTCCCGCGCTGGTCAACCATACCGTCTCGCTGTTCAAGAACAGCACGCTCGCTATAGCCATTGGCGCGGCCGAACTCACGCACGCGGTCAAGGAGGTCGAGAACCAGAGCTTCCGCACCTTCGAGACGTTTCTGATCGCGACCGTTGTCTATCTCACCTGTTCGCTCGTTTTGATGGGAATCGGCGCGTGGCTCGGCCTACGCGCCAAAGCGGTCGGAGCACGCTGAGCGATGCTGACCGAGGTCTATCATATCATCCAGGACGATTGGCTGCTTCTGCTGATCGGACAATATCCCAACGGACCGCTGGGCGGTATCGCGGCAACGCTACTGCTCTCGGTGCTCGGCATCTCGCTGGCATTCCCGCTGAGCGTTCTGGTCGCCCTGGCGCGGATTTCGCCCTGGTTCTTGTTGCGCGCGCCGGCAACGGCGTTGGTCTACACCATGCGTGGCGTGCCGCTGCTCGTGATCATATTCTGGGGGTACTTTCTCGTTCCTCTGCTGATCGGGCGGGTCGTTCCGGGCTTCGTCACGATGGTTTGCGCTCTGGTGATTTACGAGGCCGCATTCCTTAGCGAGATCGTGCGCGCCGGGATCCAAGCGCTGCCCTCGGGACAAACCGACGCTGCCCGGGCACTCGGCCATAGCCACCTCGGTGCGATGCGATACGTCATCCTGCCGCAAGCGCTCTACAACATGATGCCGAGCATACTCAGCCAGTTTGTTTCCACGATCAAGGACACGACCCTGGGTTATGTCATCAACGTTCCGGAACTCACATTCGCGGCGAACCAGATCAACAACCGCCTGCTCACCAAGCCGTTCGAGGTCTTCTTCCTGCTCGCAGTCATTTATTACGTGGTCTGCTGGAGCCTCACGCAGCTCGCAAACTGGCTTGAGCGCCGGATCGCTGTGAAGCGAGCTGGCAGCGGAGGCGCTCGCGGAAAGGATTTGGCGGTGCAGGACGGCCAACCTCTGCCGGCGGAGCTATGAACATGTTCGACGCAGCAGTTCGGGAGAACCGCACATGATCGAATTCTCGCACGTCAACAAGCGATACGGCGAATACCACGCTTTGGTCGACATCAATGCGCAGGTTCGCAAGGGCGAGGTAGTCGTCGTATGCGGGCCGTCGGGATCGGGGAAGTCTACCCTGATCCGCACGGTCAATCGCCTGGAGGAGATCCAATCTGGAACGTTGACGTTCGACGGCCAGAACGTTCATGCCAAGATGAGCAGCAAGGAACTAAATCGGATCCGAAGCCGCATCGGGTTTGTTTTCCAGAGCTTCAACCTGTTTCCGCATATGTCGGCGCTGGAGAACGTCATCTTCTCGCCTATCCGCCTCCGCGGCCTCAGGCCCGCCGACGCGCATGACAAGGCCATGCTTCTTCTCGATCGCGTCGGGCTGGTCAACAAAGCGCGATCTTATCCGGCACAGCTTTCCGGGGGACAGCAGCAGCGGGTCGCAATTGCGCGTGCACTCGCAATGGAGCCCCCGGCGATGCTGTTCGACGAACCGACAAGCGCCCTCGACCCCGAAATGGTCGGCGAAGTCCTTGCGGTCATGCGCAGCCTGGCGAGCGAGGGAATGACGATGATGTGCGTCACGCACGAAATGGCATTTGCACGCGAGGTCGCCGACCGCGTCTGGTTTATGGATGCCGGGAGCATCCTGAGCGTGGCCGAGCCGAAAAGTTTCTTCAGCAATCCAGAACACCCCCGCGCGCAACGCTTTCTTGCCGACCTTCGCGCGCGATAAGCCGCTATCAACCGCCGACCGCAGGAGTCCGATCATGTCAGTCAGAAATTTCGCAAGTCATTTCGTTCTTGTTGTTGCCAGCCTTGCCGCGACAATCTTCGCCGCCCGTGCCGACCAATTACAGGACATTATGCAGCGCAAGGAGTTGCGTTGCGGGACATTTGCCGATGTTCCTCCGTTCGCCGCACCGGATTCCAAGACCCGGGAGATGGTTGGCTTCGATGTCGACTTATGCGGCGCGATCGCAAAGTCTCTCGGCGTCGTCGCGAAGATCACGCCGTTGTCGGTCGATGCGCGCGTGCCTGAAGTGAAACTGGGACACGTGGACATCACCGTCGCCAACCTTGCATACACTCTTAGTCGCGCAGAACAGATCCAATTCAGCGACCCGTATTACATCGCAAAGGAAATGCTGGCCGTCAAAGCGAGCGACCCCGGCACCAAGAAGGCCGATTTCACGGGTAAACGCCTTTCGTCGACCAAGGGATCGACCTCCGAGCTGTCGATCAAGCTCAACGGCTCTGATCCTCTCACTTTCCAGGATACCGGCTCCGCCTTTATGGCGGTTCAGCAGAACAAGGCGGCCGGAATGGTCGCCAATACGATGACGATAACCAAGCTGGTCAACGAGTCCAAGAACGCGAACGTCCCGCTGAGAATGATCGACGAACCCATGATCCTTCAACCGATCGGCATCGGCATGAAAAAGGGCGAGCCGGCCCTTCTCGCAAAGGTCAATCAATCCTTGGCCGCACTCGATAAGAGCGGCGAGATCAATCAGATCTGGGAAAAATGGCTCGGCGCCGCCACGGAATACAAGATGGTGCGCACCGACAAGGTCGCCCCACTTGGCGAGCTGAAATTCACGCCCATTCCCTAGAGTGTTCAGGGCGAGCTGGAGTTGGGTTGCATGCGGCAACACTTAAAAAATGGTGGTGATCCCGCCATCGACATAGAGCGTGTGGCCGTTGACGAAGGACGACGGCCTTGCCGGACAGGAACACGGCCGCTCCGAACAGCTCATCAACATTTCCCCAACGGCCTGTGTCCGCTATGTTTGTGGACTTGGACGGCGGCTCGGGACCGTCCTGTAAACCCGGCGCGGGGCTTGAGCGATAGACGAAGTCGCGACGGTGAAGGCAATAACCCCTCGTATTCAGCTTGGAAGTCTTCGAATTTCTGTAGTGTTATCAAGACCAACTCCGACATTTTGCAGCTTTTCGGTGATTGAGATCATTACGAACTCCTCTTTGTCGGAATGGTGTTGCGAAGCCGCTTTAGCAATCGCCGCCTCTATGGATGTCCGTGAAATATGGGCGGCAACGCCCGTATCAGCAAAACGGTGCTTCCGCCCAGCATGCTCGCCCCCATCACAAGTAGGGACGGGCATGGTCCCAAAGCAAGTTGCTGCTGGCGACTTCATTCGAATTTGGCGTTGCGTGGACCTGCATTTTTCGTGCGACGAAGGGGTCAGCGCTGCTTGTCGGCTTGCTCCGAGAACCACGCCTCATACGCTGCCCGCGTCCGTTCATTGATGGGATAGAGGCCGTTCAGACGCTCTCCTGCGGCAACGCGCATCTGGATATATTTTTCGAGTCGCTCCTGCTCAATCCCGTCGCGTGCCACCTCGTCCACAATGCCTCGCGGGATGACCGCGACCCCATCGGCGTCGCCGACAAGGATATCACCTGGATAGACGACAACCCCGCCGCACCCGATCGGAAGATCGTAATCCGCGGCATGATGCAGTACGCGGTTTGTTGGCGCACTCGGCCCGGCACAGAAGACGGGAATACTCATCTGCGAGATAGGCTCGCTATCTCGTATGCCTCCATCGGATACCAGGCCGGCAACTCCCCGTACCTGTAGCCGGGTCAGGTAAACGTCTCCTGCCGAGGCCGCGCGCGCATCTCCGCGACAATCCATGACAAGTACGTATCCGACCGGCACCGTTTCGATCGCTTCGCGCTGCAAGGCATTCGGATCTGGCTTGGCGCCGAACGAATCGAGATCCTCCCGAGCAGGGACGTAGCGGAGCGTGAAGGCCGGTCCGACCATATTCCCCGATAATTTTCCGAGAGGCCGCACGCCTTGGATAAAGGCATTGCGGTACCCTCTCTTGAACAACTGGGTCGTCAACGTCGCCGTACTGGCGGCTTTAAGATTTTCGAAGGTCTCCTGTTTCAGAAGCGTCATTTTTGAGCCATCCAAGCTTGAACCACTTAACCGCCGTACTCAGGCCGTTTTGGCGTGAAGACATCCAGTTCCAGAGCGACTTTGTCACCGACCACCTCGATATAGTGAATCACGTTCGACGGAATGACGATCAAGCCGCCGGGCTCAAGACGCTGCACTTCGTCGCCAACGTGAAAGTCCGCGCTACCTTCCAACATGTAGACGATTTGCTCATAGACGTGGCTGTGGGGCCTGAGTTCGTGTCCGGGCTGGATACGGTGCAGTGCTAAAGTCGCCCCATCGCCTGAAAACGTCTTTCGCTCCATACCGCCGCGGATAGGCTCCCACGCGATGGCTTCCCAATTCACATTGTGTATTGGCATCTTCTTCCTCCTTTAGGGCCACGCCGCACATCAAGAGCTCGAGCAATGATTGGATGGCCTCGTCATCACGCATGCCGCGCGCTTCCGTGGCTACACGCCTCGCCATTGCGCAATATGCAACCCGGTGTCGTAGTCGGTGAAAAATGTCAGACCGTCTTTCGCCACGTAGACGTCGCCGACATGGATTACCCTTGCCCGGTCGCGCATTGGCTGGAACCAGTTGTTCGGAGCTGGCGGCACGAAATAGCCTACTTCTTCAGGTCGGAAGGGATTGGCAAGATCGAACACACGCAGGCCCGCATTTTGATAGGTGGCAAAGATGAAGCGGTCGCTGACGAATGAGCCGGGACGGTTTTCATGCAGGTTGTGCGGCCCGAAATGGCCCCCCTTCGCCACATAGTCCTGTTCGCTCGGTACGGGCATCGTGGCGATGGTGACGGGGTTTTCCCGAGCACGGATGTCGAGTACCCAGGTATGCTTCAACGGCTCCTGGTCGATATCGAGCACGGCTTCATCGGCCACAACCAGCAAGTCGCGGGTGTGCAACGGAAGCGCGCTGTGCGTACCGCCGGCGAAAGGCGGCGACCAGTTGCGATGCGCTACCAGACGAGGATTGGCTTTGTCGCGCACATCAATGAGTGTCAGCCCACCGTCTCGCCAGCACCCGTAGGCGATATCGTCGGCAACCACCGCATGGTGCAACCCCACCCGCCCCTTCCAGTCGTTGGTTTCTCCGCCAGCAGTCCACATTCCCGGCATCCACCAGCGACCGACTTCAATTGGTCGGGTCGGGTCAGCGACGTCGATGATGATAAGGATGTGATCGGTGAAGCCGTCGAGCTTGGCCGAGGCATACGCATACCGGCCGCCCACCCAGAAAATGCGGTGCAATCCCAAGCCGTCCACCGCTAGCCGTCCGATCGGGCGCGGCTCGGCGGCGTTGGAGATATCATACACCCGCATGCCCGCAGCAAAATCCACCCCGCGCTTGCCGAAGCGGGCAGAATCCAACACGGGCGCAGAGGAGGCGTAATAGTCCTTCTGCGACACAGCGGACTTGATGTCGAATTCTTCGATCACCAGCATCAGATCGTCATGCGTCTGAAGATGGATCGTCCAGGATTTCGGGTGTGACGGCACGAAATTGACCAGCTTCGGACGGCGCGGGTCGGAGACGTCCGTCACCGACACGCCGCGGCTGATGCGATGGCCGCAATAGGCATGACCGTTGGCCACCATCACCTGCAGCGCATCGCCACGGCCATCCAGATCGCTATGTCCGATAAAATCGAAGCCGTGAACCGACGCAGGCTTGTACTGCATCATCGGGCGCCCCTCCGCTGTTGCGCCAAGGCGCCCGGATTCACGATGTCGGAGCAATGAACGCCCCGCGCCATCGCATCGAGATTGCGAGCCGCTTGCCAGCGGCGGTCGAGGAATACCCGCAACGTGCGCGTTGCCGCATGTGGGGTTACGATGACGTTGTCGAGCGTGAACAGCGGATGCGACGTCGCGGGGGGTTCGTTCTCGAAGACGTCCAGTGCGGCCCCGCCTAAATGGCGTGAGCGCAACGCATCGACCAGCGCCTCGGTGTCGACCAGACTGCCGCGACCGGTGTTCACCAGCACACTGCCCGGCTTCATACGCGCCAGCGCCGCAGCATCGATCATATGGAAGTTCTCAGTCGTGGCACCACAATGGAGCGAGACGATATCCGCGCTCGAGAGCAGGTCCGGCAGAGGCAACATGTGCACGCCCTCCGAAGCAGTCACGACGGGATCGTAGGCGACTATGTTGACACCCCAAGCGGCAAGCCGCTGCGCCACAGCACGACCAATTCGGCCAAACCCGACGATACCAATCGTTAGTCCTTCCATCATTCCCGCGAATTCCGCACCGCGCCAGCCGCCGCGGCGAAAAAACTCCGGTGTCCAGACCGTAAGTTGTTTGACGACCGCAAGCATGATCGCAATCGTATGCTCGGCAACCGCGGAGACGCCGGCGCGCTCGGGTGTATTCGAGATCAGGATGCCGCGCTCGGTAGCCGCAGCGACATCGATGCTATCAACCCCGATGCCGAGCTTGGAAATATAGCGCAATTCAGGCAGCGCCTCGATCACTCGTCGGCTCAAGACAGCTCCGGAAGAGCCGAGCAGCGCTTGGCAGCCCTTCGAAGCGGCAATGATTTCGTCCTCCGTGTAGCTCTTGAAGCCGACAATTTGGTCAGCGAGCCCACGACGCACTTCGTAACCCTGGCTGCGCAGCCACGGAATGGATTCGTCGCGCGGGTCGGATCGCTCGTAGGTCAGCACGCGCAAGGTCGGAGGCGTCATCAGGGGGTTCTCGCGAGCTGGGAGTTGGCGGAGGATAAGTCCTGCTGGCCAAGGAAGGCAGCGCGCACGCTCGGGTGAGCGAGCAACTCGGCGCCAGTCCCGCTCTGGACCACTCGACCGGAGGTGAGCACGTAGGCCCTGTTGGCGAGCGCCAGCGCGGCGCGGGCATTTTGTTCGACGAGCAGGATCGTGAAACCGAATTCACGGTTCAGCCGGCCGAACAACCGGAACATGTCGGCGACAACCTTTGGCGCCAAGCCCATCGAGGGTTCGTCGAGCAGCAGCAGCCGCGGCCCGGCCATCAAGGCGCGGCCGAGCGCCAACATCTGCTGCTCGCCGCCTGAAAGGAATCCAGCAAGTTGCCCCGCACGCTCCTCCAGTCGCGGAAAAAGCGAATGTATCATCGCCATGGTCCGCGCCGCGTCACCACTGCGTCTGGCGTAGGCACCAAGTTCGAGGTTCTCGGCAACTGTCAGATTGCCAAAAACCTGTCGTCCTTCCGGAACCTGTACGACGCCACGGCGCACGATAGCGGTCGGCGAATGACCATCGATACGCTCTCCCTCGAAGCTGATCTCACCGGCACGGATCGGCACAACGCCCGAAATCGCGTTGAGCAGCGACGACTTGCCCGCACCATTGGCGCCCACGAGAGCCACGACTTCACCGGCCGCGACGCTAATCGATACATCTTCCAGGGCCGATATTGCACGATAGGAGATGGAGACGTTGCGGACATCAAGCATCGGCCATCTCCTCAATTCCGAGATAGGCCTCGATGACCGCCTTGTCCTGCTGCACTTCGGCCGGAGAACCTTCGGCAATGCGGGCTCCGAAATTCATCACCACGATTTGGTCGGAGATGCGCATCACCATGCTCATCTTGTGCTCGACGAGCACGACGACTTTTCCCTGATTGCTAAGCGCGGAGACCAATTCGGCGATATCGTCCACCTCGCTGCCGGACAACCCCGCGGCGGGCTCGTCGAACAGCAGCACCTTGGCCTGCATGGCAAGCGCGCGGGCAATCTCCACGCGGCGCTGAAGGCCGTAGGACAAATCAAGCGCCTCGCGTTCAAGTACGGATTTTGGCACGCCGACCAAATCGAGGCAGTCGCGGGCGATCTGCTCAAGTTCGGCCTCCTCCTGCACGACGCCGGGCAGGCGCAGCATCGCCGAGAGGAATCCGTAGCGACCGCGGATGTGCGCCCCAACCATCGCGGTTTCCAACACGCTCATCCCTTCGAACAGTTGCGGCGACTGGAAGTTGCGCGTCATGCCTGCGCGGGCGATCACATGCTGAGGAGCGCCGCTCACGTCTTGTCCGTACAGCTTCACCGAACCTGAATTGGGCGGCACAACGCCGCTTATCAGGTTTAAAAGCGTCGTTTTCCCCGCGCCGTTCGGCCCAATGACGCTGGTCACGTGCCCGGCCTGCGCGGTGAAGCTCACGTCGTTGACGGCTACGAGCCCGCCGTAACGCTTGGTCAGACCTTCGACTACGAGGGTCATGCCCGCCTCCTCGCGAGTGCTCGCACGCCGTCGATGACCGCACTGGTGAGGCCATCGGGCATGAACACCATGATGGTCGTCATCAGAACGCCGTAGCTGAACAGGCGGTACCGGTCGAATTCCTCAAGAAACGCCGGCAGGATCGTGATGAGGAAAGCGCCGGCGACTGCGCCCCAAGGGCTCCGCACCGAACCGACGAGGACCATGATGAGCAGGTCGATCGACAGACCGACCTCGAAACCCGATGCGTTGAAGGCGCGGGTGAAGTTGGCGTAGAGCCCTCCAGCGAGGCCGCTCATCCCGGCGGCGATGGCAAAGATCGCAACCTTGGAGCGCACGGTGTCCACGCCAAGCGCGGCAGCCGGGACTTCACCGCTACGCAACGCCCGCAAGGCACGGCCCATTCGCGAATGGATCAGGTTGATCGCCACGAGCAGTACCAGCAGCAGAATGACGGCGCAGACCCAGAACATCGCATTCGTGCTGCCGAGTTGCAGCCCAAGCGGCGCGAACGGTGGCAAGTTGCTGATGCCCGGATCGGCGCCACCGGTCAGCCAGACCCACTGCGTGTAGAAGATCGACAGAATCAGCCCGAGGGCCAAGGTGGCCATCGCGAGATAGTGGCTCGATAGCCGCAGCAACGGTCGCGCCACCAACCACCCGAACCCGGCTGGAACTAGAGTTGCAGCGATCAAGCCAAGCAAGGGATCGAGACCGAGCAGCCGTACGAAGTCCGCCGAAATATAAGCGCCGAGCCCAAGCAGGCCGCCCTGACAGAGCGAAATCTGGCCACCGTGGCCAAAGAGAAGTCCGAGACCGATGGCCGCAATAGCGTGGATCATTGCGAAGATCAGCATTGTCTTCGGGTAGGATCCGGTGACGGCAAAGCCAACGAGCACGAGCACGACGGTGAACGCGATCATCCCTTTCAGGTTGGCCTGGTATTCGCGCGCCAAGGGGGACACGGCACTCATACCCGCACCGCCTCGGCTGAGCCGAACAGGCCGGAAGGACGCAGCAGCAAGACCGCCAGCAACACACCGAGTGCAATCGAATCCTTGTAACCCGAACTGATGTAGCCAGCCGCTAGGCTCTCCATGAGACCGATCAATATGCCGCCGATCACGGCGCCGAAGGGATTGCCGAGTCCGCCAAGAATAGCGGCGGCAAATCCTTTCAGGCCGAAATAGAGACCGGTCTGATAGTAACCCGAGGCGAGCGGCACGATGACTGCTCCGGCCAACGCGCCGAGGCCGCCGGACATCGCGTAGGAAATCGCCGACATCAACTGCGGGTCGATTCCGTAGAGTTGCGCGGCCCTGCCATTTCCGGCAGCAGCGCGCATCGCTTTGCCCAACAATGTACGACGAAACACGAACCACAGACCTAACGCCACCAGAGCCAGCGTCGCAAGGACCCAAAGTCCCTGCCCGGAAAGCTGAACACCACCGAAGGTAATGCGGACTGGACCAGGGAAAGGATCCATAAAGTAGATGTCTCGCCCGACAACGATCTCCATCAAACCACGAAACACCGAGGCGGCCCCGATGGTGATCATCACGAGTGTGAGATGCTCCTTGCGGCGAGCGCGTTGGATTGCAAGACGGTCGAGCATGACGCCGAGCACTGCGACTACCGCGACTGCGACGAGGGCAGCCGCGAGTGGCGGCACACCGTAGGCCGATGACAACGCTGCTGTGATCAGGCCCCCCATCATGACGAAGTCGCCATGAGCGAAATTGATGACCTTCGTCGCGTTGTAGACAATCAGGAAGCCGAGCGCGGTTATCGCGTAGACAGCGCCGAGCACGCCCCCGGAAGCGAGGATTTGCAGAAACTGGTTCATGACATCAACCTATGTAGGCCTGCTTGCTTTGAGCGCGCCAACTGGCATTAACCGCCGGGCTCAAGCGCCAATCACTCGTCGAGTTTCCAGGTGCCTTTGACGGCTTTCAGGATGACCATCGAATCCGGCGACAAACCGTTGTGGTCCTTATCAGACATCGTGAAACAGCCGTTTGCGCCACAGGCTTTCGCTTTGGAGAGCCCCCTCGCCACGATTTCCCCGCTCAGCGCTCCGGACGTCCCGGTGACCGCGCTCTCGATCAGCAACAAAGCATCGTAGGGATGCCCGGCATTTTGCGGAGGCTCTTCGTTGAAACGCTTGCGATAGGTATCGGTCAGCCACACGAGACCCGGCCGCTGCGGGTGGTCCGCCGGAAGATCGGCCGCCACCAGCAGGCGGCTGCCTTGCACATAGGTGCCATCAGCGGCCGCGCCCGCCTTCGTGATGAATTTCGGATCGGCGACCGCTGGCGAGTTGTAGATCGGCTTGGCAAAATTCAACGCCACCGCCTGCTTGACGACCAACGTCGCGGCCGGATCGGTCGCCCAGATCAACATGGCGTCGGCACCGCTGTCGCGGGCGCGGATGATCTGCGCGGTCATATCGGTATCCAGCAATTGGAATTGCTCCTGCGCCACGAGCGAAATACCTGCGGAAGGAGCGAGTTGCTGCGTCAGGGTCGCACCGCTCTGTCCGTAAGGGCTGGCAGCGTAAAGCAAGGCGAGTTTCTTTACGCCGCGACGGGCGAAGTCGACGACCAACTGACGGATTTCCACCTCGTCGGTGGGCGGCACCTTGAACACATACGGCTCCGACGGCACTACGATATCCGTGCCGGCTCCGAAGGAAATCATCGGCACCTTCAACTCGTTGGCGACCGACTTGAGTGCGAGGGACTCCCCCGTGGTCGACGGCCCGATGATGGCCACGACATGATCGCTTTCGGCCAGTCGGCGGAAAAGCTGCACCGCCTTGCCGGTGTTACCTTCGGTGTCATAAGTCACGAGCGTCAGCTTGCGCCCGGCAATGCCGCCACGCAGGTTGTAATTGTCCACCAGCATCTTCAGCGACTTCTGAACGGGGTCGCCGAGATAAGCGGCGGGTCCGGACAGAGCGATCATCGCACCAACCTTGATGCCAGGCTCCTCAGCCTCGGCAGCAAAAGGCGACGCGAATAGCGCGCCCGCGACGACTACATTGACCCAAAAGCGTTGCAGCATGGCTCCCCCAAATCGTATTGTATCCACTTGTGTGACACGCATAGAAACGGCTGTCAAGAAAGTGGATACACTATTGATGGCCGCCTAGAGCAATTTGAAATGCAGCTCGAACCACCTGTGGATCGCGCTCTGGCGCCGTGTAGGCCAGCAGACCCAGGGCAATTCGTGAAAGATGCCGCGCCACCGCGACCATAGCCGCCTTGGGGTCGTGCGCGTGGCAGGCAGCCATGATCGCGACGTGATCGTCCAGCGTAACTGCCTGGCGGTGCGGCTGATCACGCATACGCAGCAGCCGATAGAGCGTGGCACGCTCAAACAGCGCTTGAAGTTCACGCAGGACGCTTGGCGAAGCGTATCGACAGTGCAGCCGGTGGAATGCATGGTCTGCCGCACGCCACGCCTCACCTTGATCGGATTCCGCAAACGCATTCATTTGCTCGAAAATCCGCTGCATCTCGGCGAGATCGGCGTCCGTTAGTCGTGGCACGGACAGGCTGGTTGCGAGCGTGGAGAGCAAGATGCGATTGGCATAGACAAGTTCGAGATCGTCTGCGTCGAATCCAGCGACGCGTGCTCGGCGATTGCGCTCGATTTCGACCAGTCGGTCTTCCTGGAGCATGCGCAGGGCCTCGCGCATTGGCGTGCGGCTGACCCCGAAGCGGGCCGCGAGCTGGACCTGTGAGATCGCGGTTCCTGGAGCTAACTCGCCGCTTATGATCGCCGCTCGAATCTGGTCTCGCAGGACCAAAACGGTGGCGTCGTTTTCTTTTTCGGCGTGATCATCCTCTGGAGAGAGCATAGCGCTAGATTCCTAGTGTATCCAGTAATATACGCAGTTCTGGCGTTCGCAGTAAAGCCTTCAAGCGAAGATTCGGCCGATATTGGATACAGTTTTGTCCCTAAAGTCGCGACGGCCGAGGGTTCCAGCAATCCACGCGCCTAGACGCCCCAAGTTCAAGTTTGTCATGTCTGTTGGGCAGAACGCGCGATTTCAGCTCGACCCTGGGACAGTTGTTCGATGCCGCCGATCGCTATCGTTTCCTTTCTCGCCTGCAATTTGGCGAACGCCGCGTGTCGGCGCTCAAGCAACATGGCCGGTTGCAGCTTGGTGAGGCCGAACGTGATCGTGTTCTGGCGATTCAGCGCCGCAACCATCGCCCGCCTGCTCGTCGATGTGAAGATTGTGGCGAGCGGCGGCAGGCGGCGCCGTGCCGGATTCTATTCGACAAATCAGCGAAGCCCTGGTCCGGTATCTCCATGCCTCCGTGCGCAAGGTGCGTCCCACCCAGAACGAATGGGAATACGGATCGACTTTCTCACGCGCACCGGCCAGATGTGCGACGACAAGCGCCAAGAGTTCATTCTGCTCTCGGATATGCTGGGCGTTTCCATGCTGGTCGACGCAATCAATCATCCCGTTCCGGAGGGCGCTACGGAGACTACAGTGCTCGGCCCGTTCTTTGTGGAGGCCGCGCCTGAGAAGCAGAATGGGGACGACATCTCCGGCCCCATGGAAGGCGATCCGACGCTTGTGACCGGTTCGGTTTCGAGCGTCGATGGTCACCCGCTTGCCGATGCCGTCGCCGACGTCTGGCACTCCGACGGCGATGGCTATTGCGACGTGCAGCAGCTCGACAAGATCGGCGGTCTCGCCATGAGGGCTTTGTTCCGCACCGACACAAACGGTCGATTCCTTTTCTGGTCGATCAAGCCAGCAGCCTACCCGATCCCGCATGACGGACCGGTCGGGCGAAATGCTGGAAGCCCAAGGCAGACCCCCTTGGCGTCCCGCGCATATGCACTTTATGATTTCCGCACCTGGGCGTCGCCGGCGACAAGTATCTCGACTCGGACGTCGTCTTTGGCGTCAACAACAGCCTGATCCGCCAGCTCGTTCGCCGCACGCCCGGCGCCACTCCGGATGGTCGTGTGGTCGAAACGGACTATTTCCATCTGAACTACGACTTCGGCCTCGAGCGGTCCGCAAACAACATCAAGGTGGCGTGATCCGTGCATATCGCGCTTCCGCGATCTTTTACACCGCACGGCTCATGGAGCGACAATCGGCTGCGACGCCAACGTGGAGGGCTGCACTGACGCTCCTTCGAACGTACTTCCCTCTTCAAACCACGATTTCGGAGCCGGCGCCCCCCACAACGTCTGCCTTTGCGGGTCCTTCAAGTCCCATTTAATCGGTTCGAGATCGGGATCCACCGTTTGATAGTCAGAACAGTAGATTTCGGTTCGGTGACCATCGTCGTCGCGGATGTAGAGGAAGAAGGCGTTGGAGATTCCATGTCTTCCTGGTCCGCGTTCGATGTTAGAGACCCAACCGGTTGTCGACATCAGATCCAGCAGGTCGATGATATTGAGGGGTGTCGGCACCCAAAAAGCGACGTGGTGCAATCGAGGACCGATCCCATTCGTGAATGCGATGTCGTGCACGCCTCCCTTGCGATGGGTCCAGGCAGCCCAAAGCCGTCCGGTGTCCGGGTCTTCAGTATACTCGGTTACGCGAAATCCGATCTCGTTGTAGAAATCGACTGCGGCATCAACGTTCGGCGAGAAGCAGTTGAAGTGGTCAATACGAAGCGGCTTGACGCCTTTATAGAGTGCGTATTTCTGATGTATCGCTGGCAGGCGGTCCATCTTCGAATAGAACTCGAGTGGAATTCCTTGGGGGGTCGCGCGTGCAGAACGTCCGGGATTGATACGGGCGATCTATCCAATCCACAGGTAACCCTTTGGACACGAAGTGTTTCGCGGCCTTGTCAAGATCCTCTTCACTGAAGACCTTGAATCCAAGGCTACCGGTGCTGGCCTGCTTGGCTTTTCGGAGGATCAAACAATGATGACCGCGTTCTTCGAGCCCACGGACGTATAAGGCATCCTTGGTTTCGTCCGTCAGCTGCAGGCCAAGAGTATCCACGTAGAAGGCTCTCGAACGAGCTAGATCGGTGACAGCGAGCTCGACGTGACTGAGACGAACGATATTGAAAGGCGGCGCGAGATTTGGCTTAGGTATGGGCATAGGAGCATCCTGTCAGTGAAAACTAGCTTCGCGCCGAACAGATGGCCAATTCCGCCGAAAGCGGTGATTGACCACTTGCCCTGTCTTTCGATACGTCCGCCGACGAGATGCACGCATGTACAATGCACAGCCAACTGTCCCATCTACCCGAGTCAGTTCACGCCACGATCCTTGCCGGACCAGAACGGCTTTCGTAGCTCAGCCTTAAGTACCTTGCCGGCTGCCGAAAGAGGTAACGGCTGCGCACTAATCTCAACGCTTCTCGGACATTTGAAGCTCGCTAGTCGACCCTTGCAGAAGGAAAGGACGTCTTCTGACGTGACACACTCGTTAGATTTGAGCACGACGACCGCGTGAACCGCTTCGCCCCATCTGTCATCTGGAATCCCTATGACCGCAACCTCAGCGACTTCAGGCATTAGTGATATGGCGTTCTCGACTTCGGCCGAGTAGACGTTCTCGCCTCCGGTCACGACCATGTCCTTCAATCGATCGACGATGAAGACGAACCCCTCTTCGTCCATGACGGCAGCGTCTCCGGACCGCATCCAACCATCCCGTAGCACTGAGGCTGTGGCTTCGGGCTGGTTCCAATAGCCTTTCATCACGGTCGGCCCTCGTACCGCGATTTCCCCGACGCTCCCCCTTTGAACCTCACGTCCGTCTCGATCGACGATCGCGACGTCTACCGTAGCGACCGCCTGACCACAGGAACGTAACCGCCCCGATGCCAAATGCTCCGGGGTTGTGAACCTGGCGTCCATGAGCGTTGCGATCGGCGACAACTCGGTCATTCCCCAAGCTTGCTGAAAACGGACGTGCGGGAGTTTGTCCAGAACCTGCCTGAGCAGGCCCTCCGACATTGGCGCCGCACCGAAACAGATCCGCTTGAGGCTGCCCATATCGAAGCGAGCGAATTCCTCGTGGTTCAAAATCATGTTAATCATGGTCGGTACTAATGTAACATTGCTGACGCGATGCGCCTGTACCGCCTGCAGGAAATCGAACGGCTCGAACCGGGGAATGAATACGTGGGCACCACCTAGCATGGTGATGCCGTAGGTCGAACAACTATCGGAAAGATGAAACATCGGCGCTGCATGCAGATAGATCGCTTCGCTCTCAAATCCCATGCACAGCGTCACGTTTGCTGCGTTTGCGACCAAATTGCCGTGGGTGAGCATTACTCCCTTCGGTCGTCCGGTAGTGCCGCCGGTATAGTAGATCCCGGCGACGTCATCCCCACCCCGAAGCGCATCCTCGACCGGCTCTGAACACTCGACTGAATCGTCGTACGAGATAATATCCTTCGATTGGTCGCTATCGAATTGGATGATCGTCTGCATTTCTCGTGCGCGTGGAAGTCCTTCCAAAGCTGGCGCAAAGTGGCGGTCAACCAGCAAGGTATTCGCGCCGGAGTCCGCGAGCAGAAACTCAATTTCAGGAGCGGCCAACCGAGGATTGATCGGAACCACCACCCCACCCGCCCAGGGGACGGAGAACAAGGCCTCGAAGTAACGATCGTTGTTGAGGGACAAAATCGCCACCCGGTCGCCGGACCGAAGTCCCCGAGCGCTCAAGAAACCTGCGAAACGGGAAACACGTTTCGCTGTCTCAGACCACGTCCTCCAACGGCTCTTGTCGAAAGTGGAACGAGCGTTCGGCCGTGTTTGAAGCGCCCGACGCAGCATTTGAGTGAGGTACATCATTCACTCTCTTTGATCTCGGATCGCATCTGTTCCGGAGAGTACCACTGACATGCCTGAATGTTCGACCACGAAGCGGCCCGTTAAGATAAGAAAACGCCTCGGCGAGCCTTCAGGCATTTGAGCGCCAGGTTTCCAGATCCGCGCGACGATTGTCCTTCTTGTAAGGTGACGGGGCCACTGTTGCGCGAATGACCTTTTGCCGCTTGCCCGGGCTTCCCCAGATGACTTCCACCTGAGTACCCACGTCCCCTTTGTCAAGGTCGATCACGCAATGGGATAACATCTGGCGAAACGTGTAGCTGAAGCTCCGCGAAGTCGCGACTCCGACCACTTTGCCATCCGACATGACCGCGTGTGCATTCATGCAAAAGCGTTGCTGACGCGGCATGTCCATAAAATCGTACGGCTCTTCCTCACCCCGATATAGCGAATTCTGTACGTCCCGGCAGTCGTCGGCGTTCCAGATCAGCGTCATTATCTTGCGCTGCGGATTCGCCAAGTCGTTTTCCAACGCACGACGTCCGTAGAAATCGTGATCAAACTTAATGTTTTTACTCCAACCCAGTTCGACAGGACTCCGGTACCAAGAGGATATCTCGTCCGCCTGGAAGCTTCCTTGGACTTTCAGGCATCCGTCCAGGGTCCAGCTCCTGAAACTGAGGATTCCCATCCTGTCCTTGTTGGATAAGTCCTTGAAGAACTCTTCCTCTGCAGGCTCGCAGACTGCTGGAAGATAGTCGTGGGTCACAGTTGGAAAACATGCTTCCAGATGATTGATCATCGCAGTACGCGATCCGAGCCGCCTAATGCCGGCATCCTGTCCGGCAGTAAGGATCGCCCTACGCACCTCGCCCGCATGAGCAATTGAGCCCTGGAGTTCAAAACCGACTTCACCCGCCATTCCCTGGCGAAGAAACAGAGTGGCGTGTCCGGCCACTTGGAACGAATGCTGATGCATGAAGCGCACATTACGAAGACGCGGTCCGACCAGCTTTTCCAACACCGAGACGGATGCCGGGCCCTGAACCTGGTACTTGAACTTGCTGACTTGGTAACTCGATTGCGCGTCGTAGCCTCCTTTCCGCAATTGGTATTCCAACCACGCAGTCACGGGGCCCAGCGCCTGAAATTCGAACTCCTCCGGACCGAAGCGCATCAAGATTCCTTCACCGATGATCTTGCCGTCCCCATTGCAGCAGATGATGTGCTTCGCCTGCCCGATGTCGAACTTCGCGAAACTGTTTACAGCGAAGTTCGAGAACAGTTTCAGCGCGTCGGGACCGACGACATGAAGTTCGTCGAGGAACGACCAATCTCCAAGATAGCACCCCTTCTTCCAGGACTCGCTCTCGTCGATCCAGTCCGTGTACTCTAATTTTCCCCAGCCGGCTTGCGCCGGTACGCCCTGACGCAGCCTATCGAACACTTCGATCACGTTCATTCTCCTGTAAGCCACCGATCTCGTGGAGGAGCCATTGGCACGGCCCCAGATGAATTATTTGACCAAGCGGAATTTTCCGCCCTCCACCTTGATGAGGAACGCCGAGCGTTCGTCATAACCGTTGTGATCCGAGGGAGTGATGCTGGACAGCCCATTATTCAGGTAGACGTCTCTGCCCTGTTCCAGCGCATCCCGGAGCGCAGAGCGAAACTCCGGCGTTCCCGGGGCTGCCTTCGTTAAAGCAAGGGGGGTCGCACGCTTTATGAGGGCAAGGACGTCCCAGAGATGGGCCCCGAAGAGATTTGGTTTTTGGCCGTCGTTGACGGCCTGGTACGCGGCAATGTATTCATCCGTTGCGCGCCGAAACGGATCGTCGGCCGGAAGGTCCTGCGCGATCGTGAAGGACTCGCCGGCGAATACCGCCCCTTCGACCTCCGCGCCGCCCAGCTTGATGAATTCTTCAGTCGCGACACCATGCGTCTGATAGATGGGTCCTTTATTTCCGCGCTCTCTAAGCGACTTTTGCGGGAGCACCGCCGGCGTTCCTGCAGAAGCGATAAAGACTGCATCGGGTTTGGTGGCGATGACCTTGAGGACCTGTCCGGTGACACTAGCGTCCGTCCTAGCGTACACTTCATGGGTGGTAAGCGTCAGTCCGAGTTCCGGGGCGATGCGGCTGATTTCCTTATAATAACCTTCCCCGTAGCCATCGTTTACTCCGATGTAACCGAGCGACTTTACTCCGGACTTGGCTATCATCCTTGCGATAACCCGAGCCATCAGATCATCGTTCGGCACGACTTTGAAAACCCATTTTCGCTTCTCGTCCAGCGGCTGAACGATGGCCGCTGACGCGCCAAGGGACAGCAATGGCGTTTTGGTTTCCAAAGCCACATCGATCATTGGCATGGTCGAGGGAGTAAGAGATGATCCTATGAGAACGTCAACACCGTTCTCTTGGATCAATTTTCGCGCATTTTGGGCCGCCTTCGTTGGATCGGATTCGTCGTCGAGTACGAGGTACGTGACTTTTTGTCCGGCAATCTCCTTCGGCAGCGCTGGCACAGTCTTCATTTGCGGTTGCCCGAGCGCCGCGCCAGGGCCGCTTGCCGATAGGACGAGTCCGACCTTGATGTCGGCGGTTGCTGGCGACAGACTCGAAAAAAGCGCCAGCATGGCCGCACTCAATGTGTTGGCTGAAAACCTCATTTCGTTTCTCCCCGGTTACCCTTGTTGTGAACCTCGGCCGAACAAGCGTCCGATCTTTGCTTGCCGAAGTAACGCTCTACGAGCTGTCCGTCGCTGGCAAGATCCGCGGCTGCGCCTCGCGCCGTGATGCGACCTAGCTCGAGGACGAATCCATAGTTCGCGATCTGGAGCGCCGCACGGGCGTTCTGCTCCACAAGAAGGACGCTGACCCCTGTCTTCTTGAGATCGGCAAGCATGCGGAAGATGTCCCGCACGATTAGTGGTGCCAGGCCGAGGCTCGGCTCGTCGAGCATAAGAAGCCTTGGCCTGGCCATGAGAGCCCGCCCCATCGCAAGCATTTGGCGTTCGCCGCCCGACAGGGTACCCGCCGCTTGTGCGCGTCGTTCTTTCAGCCTCGGAAATAGGCGGAACATCTCTTCGAGCGAGCTTCTTCGGTCCGCCCGGGAGCTTCGAAAGCCTCCAAGAGCGAGGTTTGCCTCAACGCTCATGTCTGCGAACAATTCTCGTCTTTCCGGAACCAAGCTGATTCCAGCCGCCACTCGTTCCTCAAGCGTCCACTTTTCGATCCGGGCGCCAGCGAACGTCAGATCTCCAGAGGACGGCAGAAGCCCCATGATTGCGTTGAGCAGCGAGGTCTTCCCTGCACCGTTGGAGCCTACGATCGTCACAAGCGATCCCGGGGTGACATCGAATTCGACCTCTTCGACCACCCTGGTTTTCCCATAGGCCACCGACAGGCCGCTAACGTTCAGAGAGGCGCCTCTCATTCGACGCCTCCGAGATATGCTTCGATAACCTTCTCGTCGTTTCGGATAGCTGACGGATTTCCTTCGGCGAGTTTGCTCCCGAAGTCGAGAACCACAACGCGATCAACCAGGTTAAGAAGAAACTCCATGTCGTGCTCGACAATGAGCACGGTGACTCCATCGGCCTTGAGCTGCCGGAGCAGTGCAGCCAACGCGACCTTCTCTCCGAAGCGTAATCCCGCGGCCGGCTCGTCGAGGAGTAGCAGCACGGGATCAAGCATCAGCGCCCTTGCGACTTCAAGGAGCCGCATCTGGCCGAGCGGAAGATCGCCGGCCGGATGGTGGGCGCGATCGGACAGACCTACCCGCGAAAGCTGTCTTTCGGCTTCTGAAAAGATGGAAGCTTCCTCCGCCCTGTCGAGCCCGAGGATCGCAGCCACAATGCCGGCTTTCCCTCTCGTGTGACCACCGAGCGCAACGTTCTCAATAACGCTGGACTCGGGCTCGATGTGCGAATGCTGAAAGCTCCTCGCGATACCGAGCGAGGCGATCTGGAGCGGCGTAAGGCCCGCGATGGATCGTCCTTGGAAAGAGACGTCTCCGTGCGTCAAAGAAAGCGAACCGCAAATGAGATTGAAGGTTGTGCTCTTGCCGGCACCGTTCGGGCCGATCAATCCAACTATTTCGCCTGATCTAACCTCGAACGACACATTATCGATGGCCGTCAGTCCGCCAAAACGTTTCCGGATGCCGTCCACCTTCAACAGGGTGTTTCCGGCAGGACCGCGGTCTCTTCTGGGAAGATCCTCTCCAGCGCTTACTGGGCGGGTAACGGGACGGGAGGAAGCCGGACCGGCAATCAATGGCCAAAGCCCCTTGGGCGCGAGTTGCAGAACCATAACAAGTAGCGCGCCGAAAGCGATCGTTTGGTAGTTTCCGGCACTCCCGAATACCAGCGGTAGCAAGTTCTGTAGCTGATCGCGGAGAATGGTGACTGCTGCCGCTCCGAGAAGCGCACCAGCCAACCGACCGGCTCCTCCCACCACAGCCATAAGCAGATATTCGACTCCGGCATTGATGCCGAACATGGAAGGCGCAATGGACCTCTGAAAATGCGCGTAGAGCCAACCGGCAAGCCCAGCGAGAACTGCCGAGGTTACGAACACCGCGAGCTTTGTCGCCGGGATATTGACTCCGAAGGCTTGGGCGGCCGCTTGATTGCGACGAAGCGCCCGGATTGCACGCCCGACCCTGCCTCGAAGTAGATTGGTGACCGCCACAATTGCCAAAACCAGGAAAACCAGCACGACGGGCAAGTAGGCTGCGGGATCGACAAGCCGGTAGCCACCTATACTGACAGGGGCTATCCCCGACAGGCCATCGTGCCCCCCGAGCGTTTTCGACCCACTGAAGACATAAAAGATCGAAACTCCCCAAGCCAGCGTACCAAGCGCCAGAAAATGTCCGTGTAACCGGACTGTCAGAAGACCGATAATGAGGGCCGCTCCCGCCGTGGCGACGATCGAAGCGGGCAGCCCCAACCAGGGGCTGAAGCCTGCTTCGATCGAGAGCTGAGCGGCGGTATACGCGCCGAACCCCACAAACGCAGCCTGACCAAAGGAAGTCATGCCACCAACGCCGGTGAGCAGTACCAGGCCCAGAGCGACCAGCGCCGAAATTCCAATATAGTCGAGAAGCGTC
Source organism: Bradyrhizobium sp. MI1.11 (assembly GCF_055811255.1). Taxonomy (NCBI): domain Bacteria; kingdom Pseudomonadati; phylum Pseudomonadota; class Alphaproteobacteria; order Hyphomicrobiales; family Nitrobacteraceae; genus Bradyrhizobium; species Bradyrhizobium sp. MI1.11. Next base: position 57,151 of record NZ_JBVVPM010000012.1, on the reverse strand, counting down.
GTCCAATAGGCCGGCAGGATACCGCCGACGATCATCAGAGCTAATGCAAGTGCGGATGAAATGATCGGAATCTTTCCAGTCATCCCTCCGCCTCCGCTTGCGATTCCGGATGCCGGATCGACAGCCACAGCAAGGCCGGCAAGAGAAGCGCGAAGACCAATGCCTCCTTGAAATTGCTTGCCGAGAACGAGAAGAACGCCTCAGCGATTCCGACGATGAATGCCGCAAGAGCAGTCAATGGAAAACTCACCAATCCGGCAAGAATAGCGGCGACGAAGGCCTTAAGTCCGATGAGAAAGCCACTGTCGTAGTAGAAGACAAACAGCGGTGCCGCCAGAATTCCCGATATGGCGCCGAGCGCGGCCGCTACTCCAAACGCGATCTCACTTGCCCGGACGGTAGGAATGCCGCTCAACCGAGCGCCGAGCCGATTCGAGGAGCAGGCCTTCAGGGCCGCACCAAGCAAGCAGGCGCGAAAGAAGATACCGAACGCGGCGAAGCAGATCGTGGTCACAGCCAGCACAACGACGCTCTGACCAGTCACTATCAGTTCGCCGACTGCGAAGGTGCCCGAGATCAACGGTTTGGTACCGACTCCCTCGGGTCCGAAGAACACTAGTCCCAGCCCCAGCAACGCGAAATGGACGCCGAAGGCGGCGATCATGAGCGTGAGAATCGTCGCGTCGGCGAGCGGGCGAAAGGTAATCCGATAAATCATCGGCCCCATCGGCACGACCAGAGTGAGCGTCAAGATGGCGCTGCCATATGGCCCGATTCCCGAGGGCGCAAGGGTGATTGCGAGCCAAAGCAAAAACATCGGTACAGCTACATCAGCGAACAGAATGCGTGCAGCTCGCCTCCATGTCAGCGAGGTGATTTCGTAAACGATCGTTGCCACTGCCGAGAGAATTCCAAGCGCCACCAGCAGGGCCGCTGTCGGGGGCGTCCGACCGCTTTCGAGCCAGGCCATGGTCATCGCAGCGAAGGCAACGAATTCCCCTTGAGGCACGAAAATTACACGAGAGACAGCGAACACAAGGACGAGCGCCAGGGCAGCCAACGCATAAATTGCGCCGCTTATGATCCCGTCTTGGACCAGGAACGCGCCTATAGTGAAATCCACCAGTTTCGCCCCCCTTAAAATGCGTCGGGATCAGTCACGACCCAGATCCCACGCTCGATCTATCATATAACTATCTGTTTCTACGTCTCTATTTTTATTCTATCGATCGATCATTAGAAAATATCAGGATATTGCCACCTGTCAAATCTTTTGGACGCGGCAATAATCGCGGGGCAAACCCGACGATTTGCGGCTGCGCCCTCCTGATCGGCAGCGTCGCAATCAAGATAATCCCTGCGTTCGAGACGGGGGCCTGCTGCCAACCGCATAGCGTCGCGCAACAATCCCTGCCAAGCGCAAATCGCCGAAAGAAATCCCTTCGTACGGAATCGCACACCGGATCGATTTGGCGCCGACTGTTGACTGCTTCGCGAAGCAACCAGCGCCCGAACGCACCCAACGTAAAAGGGAGCGAGCGGATATACTGTCGAAGTCTGACCACGGCGCTCTCCGAAGATTTCAATTTGATCTTCAAATTACTCCTCTACTCCGAGGATGCCTTATTCCAAGGTCTGCGGTTCATGAATGACGTTGCACGAGCGACCAGGCGACAGGAGTAACGCGCCAAAGGCACAATGTCTGTCCCTCTCGATAGGGACAGACGCGCTGATGATGCGTGCACAGACGGGCCGCACCTGCTATGCAGACTCGAAGAAGACGTAAAGCGTCATTTTCGAACTGCAGGTGAAGATAGAAATCGCCGAGTATCTGTACTCCATCTGGCGATAAGTAGAAGACGATAGATACGGAATGCCTTTCGAACACCTCCCTGCCGAGTCTGGTGCGACCCGGCGAAGGGCTCACATGTACCAGCGAGTCCTGGATGCCGCTGCGACGGCCTTCACCGAAAAGGGATATGAGGGATCGAGTATCCGCGACATAGCCGACATTTTGGGGGTCCGCAGCGCAAGTCTGTGTTAGTACCTGCCTTCGAAGGAAGCCGCGCTGGCGGCCGTTTGCGAAGCTGGAGTTACCAACTTCATAACGAACCTCGGCCGAGCGGTAGCCGAAAATGGGAGCGCCGCGGAGAAAGTTCATGCGGCGGTCCATGTACAACTGTCACCGCTCCGTGAGCGACCTTACGCTGACTACATCAGGGTATTTCTACGTCATCGCCATGTGCTTAGCGATGCCGAACGCCGCCGCGCCGTGAGCTTGTCGCGTCAGTACCAGAAACTTGTGCAGAACATCTTTTCCGCAGGGATCGCAAGCGGCGAGTTTCGTGCGTCCCTCGACGCGGAGTATGCCGCCTTCGCACTGCTGGGCTTTGCAAACTCTGTAATCGCGGCACACGTCCCGCCGCGCTCTTCAGAAATCGATTGCATCATCGAAGAGTATACGAAGATCTTTCTGATTGGCGTTAGCATCGCCTCCCCGGACTGCGAACTCCGGCTAGCGTACGCGCACTTTCGCGGTTGACTGAGGTCATACTCGCCGAGCCCCCGTTTGTCCAAATTGCTGGCACGAAGACGACTGAGGCAGACGAGTCCTGGCGTGATCCGTTTGCGTTTGATCGGCAAAGTTGCCGTGAGAGAACTCCGTTCAGATCGCAAGACCCTCGCAATAGCTCTATCACTGATTTAAGGAATCCAAGCCTACGTTTACTAAGGCTGCCCGGGCACCATCGGATCTAAGATGTTGGATCAACGTAGCTGCTGCTTCTGGATTTGCGGCTTGCACAGGTATGCCAGCCGAAATGACCGTGACGAGCTGCACGTCGGGTGGAAGGGGGCCTACAACGGTGATACCGGTCATCGAAAGCAGTTCGCTCACCTGCTGAAAGCCGATCTCTGCATCGCCTCTTGCGACGACGGCGCCAACCCTCTCTGCTTCGACGCGAAGACATTTCGTCTGAATTGCTTGAGCTATACCAAGTTTGGGAAACAGTACTGTCGACAAGTAAACGCCACTTTGACTCGACGAATAGGCGATTGAACTTGCATCCAATAGCGTTTGTCTTAGCGCACTTACCGTGCTGATGTCTGGACGACGTGCGCCCTGGGGCACAGCCATTCCGATTGAAGAGCTCGCGAGCTGTCGCCTGGAGCCTAGCCGTATGATTGCGTCTTCCTCGAGCTTGCTCGCCACATCATCGAATAGGATTGCGACGTCGCAAGGTTCGCCGCCTCTTAGCCGCATTGGAATGGAATTTTTCTTAGTACCTACCGACGATCCTGGCAACACGCATAACTCAGCGTCAATCGACCGTTCCAGGAGCGGAGACAATCGTGTGAAAGCATCAATAAAAGCTCCGGAACACAATACGTTAAGCTTGCCGCGCATCAAAGGGCCTCTGAATTAGCGAGCTACATCTGATTAGCCAAAAACACTTCGAGTGTCACAGGATCGGCCTTCAACATTGGATCCTGAGGTTCCGTCCCATCGAACCGGGTCGCTTCAAAGAACCAGCGCCTTGTGGCCGGTAGTCCCCATAGCTGAGATCGCCGAGTGTCACTCAACTCCCAACGAAGTGGGCGCTCATCGGGGTCGATCGACTGATAATGAGTATTAAACAACTCGATACGATGGCCGTCAGGATCGCGGAAATATACGAATAGAGCGTTTCCGATGCCATGACGGCCGGGCCCCCGCTCCATTGAGGGCCCGTATCCCTTGGAGGCTGCGACGTCGCATGCATGAACGAGATCGCGCACTTCTGGGACCGTATAAGCCAAGTGATGAAGTCGGGGCCCTCGACCATTGCTAAAAACGATGTCATGGGGGTTGCCCTTTCGCTGCAGCCAAACACCCCACAGTTCGTCGGTTCCGTCTCGAGCCGTGTACTCAGTGAGACGGAAGCCTAAGGCCGCGTAGAAATCGCAAGCCGCCTGAACGTTCGAGGCAGCTACTTGCACGTGATCGAGCCGCTGTGGACTACCTCCGTGAAACTGATCGAATGCCTGCATGAGACGGGGCTTATTCTCCATCGTGGCGCAAAGTTCGATCGAGCAGCCGGCAGCGTCTATCAGCCGCAGCGTGCGCCCCTGATAGACGCTTTCGTGCCATGCAGCGGGGACCTTGTGCCCATCACACCACTCTTTCGCCAGATCGAGTTCTGAATCCGTAAGTACGCGGAAGCCGATCGCCTGACAGACTGGCGGCGCTTCGCTCCGGCGAAGGACAAGGCTGTGGTGACAGCCTTCTTCGAGGCCGCGGAGGTATAGATTTGAGTCGTCGCGATCGCTGACCACAAGCCCGAGAACGTCTGCGTAGAACCTGCTGCTGACGTCAATATCCCGAACGGTCAGGACTACGTGACTAATGCGGGTGACGTTGAATGGAGGATTGAGCACAAGGGACGGAATGGCCATTACAAAGCTCCTGCTTGATTGCAGAAAACGCGCCCACACTCGCGGAGCACATCCGGCAGCGGTAAATCACTATGTCTTCATTGAATTGCCGATAGACGCGGCAGCCTCGAATGTCATATCGGCGCGATTGTCCTGTTCCGAAAGCCACGCCTGGTACGCCGCTCGAGTTCCTTCGTTTATCGGATATAGACCATGGAGGCCCTCTCCTGCGGCAACTCGTAGCTTGATGTACGCTTCGAGCTGCTCCTGCTCGACTCCGTCCCGCGCCACTTCGTCTACGATGGCGCGAGGGATAACGGCGATTCCATCAGCATCACCAACAATTACGTCGCTGGGGTAAATCGCAACGCCGCCGCAACCAATCGGAAGATTGTAATCTGCAGCATGGTGCAGAATCCGGTTGGTTGGGGCGCTCGCTCCAGCGCAGAAGACTGGGATGCTCATCTGCGAAACTGGTTCGCTATCTCGGATACCGCCGTCAGATACAACACCGGCAACTTCCCGCACTTGCAATCGCGTGAGGTAAACGTCTCCTGCCGAGGCCGCCCGCGGATCGCCTCGACAATCCATGACAAGCACATGACCTGCGGGCACAGCTTCAATCGCTTCGCGCTGCAACGCGTTCGGATCCGGCCTAACGCCGAACGAGTCGAGATCCTCTCTTGCTGGAATGTAGCGGAGCGTAAACGCCGGCCCGACCATATTCTCTGTTAATTTGCCGAGAGGCCGCACGCCTTGAATAAAGGCATTACGGTATCCCCTCTTGAACAGCTGGGTTGTCAATGTCGCTGTACTTGTGGCCTTCAAGTTTGCGAGCGTTTGTTGGCTAAGTGGCTCCATGCTTCGATCACCCTACTTCAAGGGACACTTAGCCGCCGTACTCGGGCCGCTTCGGCGTGAAGACGTCCAACTCGAGGGCGACCTTGTCCCCGAGGACCTCGATATAGTGGATCACGTTCGGCGGAATAACGATCAAACGACCCGGCTCGAGACGATGTACTTCATCACCAACATGGAAATTTGCACTACCCTCAAACATGTAGACGATCTGCTCATAGACATGGCTATGCGGCCTGAGTTCGTGTCCAGGCGTTATGCGGTGTAGAGCCAATGTCGCCCCATTACCCGAAAACGTCTTTCGTTCCATACCGCCGCGGACGGGTTCCCATTCCATGGCCTCCCAATTTACGCTGTGAATTGACATTCTCTTGTGCTCCTGTCGGCGCTGGCCTTGTTCGCCCCCCGGGGCGCAGGCAATCCTGATTTGGAAATATCTCACGGCGCTTCTGGTCTGGCCAAATGATCCCGACACGATTTCGTATTACGGAATCCGAGCACAGACCTCATCGCCGACGAGTGTTCTTCGAATGGACTGACGCGCGGCAATTGAAGGAGCCACAGGCCGCCGCACATCAATGCTAAGAGCCTAGTCGCGATTCCTCGCCGTCTCTTTCGATATGTCGACGGACACAAGTCCGGGTGCGGAGCGTAGCTGCCTACCTTCAAGACTCCGCCCATTAAGCCGGCGGCGCACAGGGCCGCGCGACCGCCTTGCGCCACGGTCTTGCGCCGAATGTCGCAAAGAGCCCCGAGCTTCCCCTGTCTTGCAACGTTGTACGTATGTAATATAACCGAAAGGATGCTGGACTTTGGTCCTAGTCACCGCAGCAGGGTTTGGAAATGGTCTATTGAGCGCTTGGCGCTTACCTCCCGGACCGGATCGCAGGCCGAGAGCGATTGCCAAGGCGTTGCGCGTGCGCGAGCCACAACATGAATGATCCAACGATCCAACCTATTGCGCGCGCTTTGACTATCTTATGCGCTGTCAATCAGCGGCACTACGCGACGTTACAGGAGCTAACCTGCGATACAGGCTTGCCGAAGCCTACTATTCACCGCATCTTGGCAACCCTCCGGCATCAAGGGTATGTCGATCGCGATCCGGATCGAGGCATTTATCGGCTTACTTCTAAGGTTCAACTTCTGAGCGCTGGATTTGACGAGCGCAGCCTAGTGACGGAAGTCGGGACCGGACTGCTTCGCTCCGTGACCCGAGAAATCCGATGGCCGCTCGCTCTCGGTACACTTGATCGAACGGAAGTCGTTGTCCGCTATAGCACCATGCCGTACAGTCCTTGCGCGGTAAGAGCAACGACCGTCAACAATCGACACCCACTAATCGGAAGTGCAATGGGGTCGGCGTATCTCGCATTTTGCGGGAGTGACGAACGCGCAATTTTGCTCGACCTCGTATCGCAGATGGACGGCGAACTGGGGGAGCGAGCTCGCGATTCTCGTTTCGTTCGCGACCTAATCGCGACTGTGCGTCGTCGCGGCTTCGGGCTTCGTGAAGGTAGACAACATGACGACAGCGCGACTATTGCCGTCCCTATTCTTCACGAGGGACACGTGCCGGGAGTTGTCAGCTTGACCATGTTTAAAGGGTCGCTAACCGATGCCGCGCTGGTCCAATATCCCCCGATCTAACAAAAGGTCGCTCAACGAATTTCGGAACGACTAACGGTGGCTTCTCACGACAATTCAATTGAGCAAACTGCTACCGAGACAACTGACCCGTGAAGATGGTCCAGCCGCCCCGCCAGGGGATTAACACTGACGACTCCATGGGGGCTCATTGCATCCCTCTGCCATTGATCGACACCGATCGGGACGACAAGAGCGGCAGGATGGCCTTTCAGGATCGCACGAACTTGCGCGCGAGACCGTCCCAGCAATCAGGATAGGCACCATCGAGTAGTTCGAGCCGCGATGCATGGGCGGCTGCGCTGAGCGGATAACGCTTCTCGAACATGCATGCCATGGTGCCCGATAGCCGTTCGGGGACAGATCCCCGTGCGCTGCCTGATCGAAGGCGTCGGCATCCGGACCGTGCGCCGTCAGCGCGTTGTGCAGGCTCATGGCGCCGGGCAAGCAGCCGTCGGGCTTGGCGTCATAGACGCCATATATCAGACCCACGAATTCACTCATGACGTTCATTTGGTACCACGGCGGACGGAGGAACCTTCCATCACGCCCCATCGCTCGGGAAAGATTACGAAGTCCACGTTCGCGGTCGCCGCGGTCTCGGAGGCCGAGGTCAGCACCGTATAGATCGATGGTCTCGGGATGGTCGAACAGCACCGAACCGACCGGCGAGAAGCGGCCCAGATCATACTTCACTGGCGCGTAATTACCGAGCCAAGCAACAACATCGAGCCGTGATTGCGGAAGATCCGTCACAAAGAGCCGGCCGAGAGCTTAACGTAGAGCTGGCATTGGCTCTCCTTGTCTTCGTAGTGCGCCACCAGCGCAAGAAAATCGCGGGGCGTTCGCGAGACAATTCGCACCGATCGGCCAACGTTCCGGCAGCGTGAGGTAACTGCCGTAGTTTTCGCACACGTAGGCACGCGCGGTGCCGTTAGGCAGGTCGACCTTGAACTTCATGCCCCTCGGTATGATCGCGATCTCACCGGGCCCCGCGTCAATCACGCCGCACTCGGTAAAGACACGGATTACGTTCTGTTGCGGTACCAGCAGCAGTTCGCCGTCCACATTAAGGGAGTAGCGAGCGGTCATCGAACGATTGGCGACATAGAGATGTGCCGCCATGCCAAGTTGCAGATGCGCGTCGCCACCGGTCGCAATCGTCCGCAGGCCAGAAAGGAAATCAGAGTTCGGGCGTCGAAGCCCGTCCGAGGTAAATGGCGTCGCCCAAGAAAGTCCATAGGTGGGTCCCGAGCAGGATACGGTCGATCGGGGTCGGCTTGGTCTTGCTTGAGCCGCTCATGGAATCCAATGCACCTTTGCCGGTCAAAACCATCTGCAGGAAGACAGGGTTTGCCCCCCCGAAGGCCCACCGATATCTGGTGAGCTTGGCGAATGCGGGCTCTGTGTCGGGCGGTGGACAACGAACTCAGGGCACCTGTCCGTTCAGTTCGCCCGAGGAGCTGTTCCGCTCGCCGTTTGAGCTCAACTGGTGCTCAAAGAATGTCGTGGCGCGGCTCGACTTCATTGGAGCCGAGGCGTTACGGAAGGAGCTGGCATCCGGTGGACCTTCGCGACGTCAGCGAAGACGTATGCAAGATCCTTTCGTCGCTATTCTCTGACGGAACAATTATGCCGCAAATGGACCTGCCAAGGCGCTATTCGGCAGAGTATTTTGCGGTGGTGCACTCGGCCGCGAAGCGTCGGGTCTTTTGGGGACGCAACGTGAGCGAAGCCGTCGAAATTAAAGTCCAGCTCGTCGACCTCCCATTCAAGCCGGACGCGAGGAGGGCGGACGTGTCAACGCTTCCCATACCGTGAGAGCATACAGATCAGATTCCTCGTCGGTCGCGCACGTCGCCGCATCGTTCCTCAGGCGCCTTTAAAACGTCAGCAGGACGTGATCAGGACGGTGCGATCCGTAAAAGCCGCGGCCTGACGCGTTACCCACACAAATTGTGAGCGCTCGGTGTGCTCGCGTGGCCTGCTAACGACTACGAGCGCAGCCCCACTCCGACGTAGCGCTCTATCAGGCTGTCTTTCGTTCGCAGTTCGCTGGTTGAGCCAGCCCAGGCGATCCTGCCACGCTCGAGCAGCACGACCGTATCCACGAAGTCGAGCACCCGCTCGATCTGCTGCTCCACGACGATGACGATCGGAGACGCGTCCGTCGTGAGACGGTTGAACGCCTCCATCAATTCGTCGCAAATAACCGGGGCCAAGCCTTCGAGCGGCTCGTCGAGCAAAAGCACGTCCGGACGTCCGAGCAGAGTTCGCGCAGTCGAGAGCATTTGCTGCTCCCCGCCCGACAATCGGCCGGCCGGATTGTGGCGCCGCTCCTTCAGGCGAGGAAACACCGCATATGCCTCCTCGACAGCGGCGCGTGGGCGCTGCTTCAACCCTGCTCTCAAATTCTCCTCGACCGTCAACGACGGAAACACGTCGCGCGTCTGGGGAACATATCCCATACCCGCCCAGGCCCGATCGGCCGGATCGAGATCCATCAAGGGAAGGTCGCCAAGACTGATGGTGCCGGCATGCCGCCGCGTCAAACCCATCAGGGTCGCGAGCAGCGTCGTCTTCCCGACGCCATTGCGGCCGAGCACCGCTACTTTCTGACCCGCGGAGAATTCCAGGTTGATGTCCTCGATGATCCGTGTTTCTCCGTATCCGGCAGAGAGGTTCGAGATTTTGAGACCGATGTTCTGCATCGTCATGCCGTGCGCCCACGATGACTATCACTGGTCCTGTAGCCACCGAGATAGGCCGCCCGAACCCGGGAGTCCTTCACAAGCTCGTCCGGCGTGCCCTCAAAGATCAATTCCCCTGCAGCGAGCACCAGGACACGCGACGCGAAACGAAACACCAGGTCCATATCATGTTCGACCATCAGGATGGCAATCCCTGCCGGCAGGCGCTCGAGTGCGTTCAGAATAAGCCCGGTCTCCGACTGGGGAACTCCAGCCGCTGGTTCGTCCAACAGCAGAACGCCGGGATTAAGCGCGAGAGCCAGGGCAAGCTCGGTCAACCGTTGTTGCCCATAGGCGATATGGTGGACCAAATCATCGGCGACGGCGGACAGTCCGAGTTGGTCGAGGATTGAAGCAGTCTCATGCTCAACGGCCTGATACTGACCGGCTGGACGCCAGCAGCGCGCGGTCAGCCTCTGCCGTTGAAGAATCGCCAGCCTCAGATTCTGGCGAACCGTCATATTCTGAAACAGCCGGCTGATCTGGAACGATCTGACCAATCCCGCTCGTACACGTACCGTCGCCGATGCGCGCGTGACGTCCTGCCCGTCCAGCCGGACCTCTCCGCCGTCGGCAGCGAGCAGCCCGGTCACAAGATTGATAAGGGTGGATTTCCCCGCACCGTTCGGGCCGATCAGGGCGACCCGCTCGCCTGACTGGAGGCCGAAGGAGACGTCGCGCGTCACGGCAAGACCGCCAAACGCCTTGCGCAAGCCATTTATCCGGAGCCGCTCAGACATCACGACGAGCTCCCCGGCGCGCGGGTTTAATCCTTTGCACGACCTGCGTCCCGATGCTCTGAATGCCGCCCGGCAGCGTCAGAATGACCACCACCAGCAAAACACCCATAGACGTCAACCAGTGGAACGGATTCAAGGCTGACAACACGTGCTCGGCGACCTGGAACAACACGGTGCCCAACACACCGCCCATCAGCGTGCCAGTCCCGCCCAGGATCAGCATGACCACCGCCTCCGCCGATCTTTCGAAACTGACGCTGTCGAGTGCCACGATGCCCGCCGTGAGCGCGGCCAGGGCGCCGGCCAATCCAGCAACCGCGCCAGAGATGGCGTACATCGCGATCAGGGTCGGCCGAACGCTCGCGCCCATCGCCTCGACGCGGAGGGCATCGCTTTCGATCGCCCGACACAGCATGCCGAACGGAGACTGGACCAGGCGTCTTAACAGGGCGAAGACGGCGAGCAGCATCGCGACCGCGAGCCAATAGGCCGTCCGCCCGTAGATATCGAACTCGGCGCCGAAAATCGGGCCCGGAGAAATCCCCGACAATCCGTCGCTCCCCCCGGTCAGCCATGATGCCTTGTTGGCGGCGGCAGCCGTAAGCTGGACGAGGGCGATCGAGACCACGATCTGGGTGAGAATGCGATGTCGCGCGATGATGACGCCGGACACCGCGCCGGCCACCGCCCCGGCGAGCATACCGCAGGCCAACAGGACGAACGGCTGGGCAATGCCGCCAGAGACGGCAAGAATTCCCACCGCATATCCGCCGACACCATACAGCGCCGCGTGTCCAAGCGTGGCGATGCCGCAGAAGCCGAGCACGAGGTCGAGCGACATTACGAAAATCGCCAGGCAGATGATGCGGGCCAGAAATGCCAGATCATTCGGAAACAGCCAGAATGCGGCAATCGCGGCAACGGCAAGTACGGCAAGCTGCGTCATCGTCGTGCGATCGCGGTGGACTTGAAATCTGCCCTGCTTCGCGGAGGCGCGCGCGATAACCTGAAGCGTCATTGCGGCCGTCCAAGCAGGCCATTGGGAAACAGCGACACGGTGGCGATGACGGTGAGATAGAAGATGAATTCGCCATACTCGGGCGCCAGGTATTTTGCGGTCGTATCCGCCAAGCCCAGCAGCAGCGAGGCGGCAACGGAACCGGCGATCGAGCCGGCGCCACCGACCGACACCACGACCAGAAACACCGCCATGTAGCGAAGCGCGTAAAATGGTTCGATCGGCATCAGCTCGGCGCCGACAATGCCGCCGAGTGCGGCGAGAGCGGCAGACAGGCTGAACGCAATCGCGTAGAGGCGGGTGGTCCGTATTCCGAGGGCGGACGCAATGGTGCGATTGTCGACCGCCGCGCGCAGCCTGATGCCGAATTCGGTCCGCTCGATCAGAAACCACAAGCCGACTGCCACCGTGGCGCCGCACGCGATGACGAAGATCCTTTGCGCGGGCAGCGTACGGAATCCAATGTCGGCAGCCCCCGAAAGCAGCGGAGGCAACGGGATCGATTTCACCGTCGGGCCGAAAGCAAAATTGGTCAGCCCGATGATGCAGAAGGTGAGGCCGATGGTCGTCAAGACCTGCGGCAGCGGCGGCAGCGCGTAGATCCGGCGGTACAGCAGGCGCTCGAGCGGCCACGTGAGCAGGACCACGCCGAGAATCGCCGCGACAACGGCCACGCCATAGGGCAGACCGGCGGACCGAACGGCAAGCGACGCCAGTACGCCGCCGATCATGGCGAAGCCGCCATGGGCGAGGTTCACGACCTTGGCAAGGCCGAGCATGATCGACAGGCCAATCGAGATGATGAACAGAACCATCCCGTAGGCGAGAGCATCGATCAGAATGCTGCTTAGCGTATTCATCTGCCGCAACCGTCGCGTATCGGCTAATCCGTGAAGACCACGATCTTGCGGCCGTTCTGAATGACCCGGTTTTCCACCACATAGCGAACGGCGCGTGCCAGCACCTGGCGCTCAATGTCGCGCCCCTTGCGGATCAGGTCGTCGGGCGTGTCCCGATGCGAGATGCGCTCGACGTCCTGCTCGATGATCGGGCCTTCGTCGAGATCAGAGGTGACAAAGTGTGACGTCGCGCCGATCAGTTTGACGCCCCGTTCGTGCGCCTGATGGTAGGGTTTTGCTCCCTTAAAACCGGGCAGAAAGGAATGATGGATATTGATGCAGCGGCCGGCGAGCTTTGCCGTCAGCCCGTCCGAGAGGACCTGCATGTATCTCGCCAGCACCACGAGCTCGGCGTCGGAATTTTGAATTACTCGCCAGACCTCCGCCTCCTGCTCAAGCTTGGTTTCCTTCGTCACCGGCAGATAGTGAAACGGCACCCCCTCAAGGTCATGGTGGGCGTAGGTTTCGCGGGGATGATTGGAGATGATGCCTACGATATCGACCGGCAACTCACCGATCCGCCAGCGGTATAGCAAGTCGGCCAGGCAATGATCGGAGCGCGATACCATGATCAGGACTTTGCGCCGCTGCGCGCGATCGTGAAGCGACCAGGACATCCCGAATTGCTGCGCAGTCTCCGCGAACTGCTCCCGCAATCCGGTCGCGTCCGGTTGCGACTTGGCTTCGACCGGATTGAACACGATGCGCATGAAGAAGCGCCCGGTTTCCACATCGTCAAATTGATTGGCGTCGAGGATATTGTAGCCGGAGCGAAACAAGAATGCCGACACCGCGGCGACGATGCCGGGCTTGTTCTGGCAGGACAGCGTCAAGATGTAGCAAGGCGAAGACATCGTGGATTCCTGCGTATCTTGGTGGGTCACGGCGACGTGGAAGCAAACGCCGGCATCGGGGGTAAGCTGGACGTTCATCTCCTTGACAGCTCTAGGCCGTAATCGGGCTGGGCTTCGAAGGTTTCAGTTTCACGGTTGACCAGGCGCCCGGCCGCATCGCGCTCGACAACTCGGAGATAGACATTCTGGATGATATCGCGCGTTTGCGCATCGATCCGCACCGGCCCGCGAGGGCTCGTCCAGGAAAGCCCCTTCGCGGCTGACAGCGCGCCATCCGGATCGGGTCTGCCCGCAGTCGCCTTGATCATCGTGTACAGCACGTGCGTGCCGTCATAGGCTGACACGGTCGCGGGGTTGGGCGTCGCTCCCGGCGCTACCTTAGCCACCGCCTCCACAAATGCTTTGTTCTCAGGCGAAGGATGAGCTGCCGAGTAGAAATAGGTGGTCTCGATACCGAGCGCGGCATCGCCCTGCTCCTGAAGGTCGCTCTCTTGGGTCTCCGACGTCCCGAGAAAGCGCACGCCGGATGCTCGCAAGCCGCTGTCGGCATACGACCTCACAAAGCTGTAAGTCGGTGGGCCGTAGGGAAGGAAAACGAACAGCGCGTCGGGCTTGGCGATCTTGATCCGCTGCATGTAGGGACCGAAATCCGTGGTGCTCAGTGGCATCCGGATCGATTCCACGATCGTGCCTCCGCCCGCCTCGAAGGTCTTCTTGAACGCGGTCTCGGCATCGATGCCCGGGCTGTAATCGGCAACCGCGGTGATGACGTTGCGAATCCCCCGCCTCAATGCATTGCGGGCGATCGGCACCGTCACCTGCGGCAGCGTGTTCGAGGTGCGGACGAAATAATCCGACTTGCTCACGACGATCGAAGTCGAAGAGTTGAACAGGGCGGTTGGAATTTTTGCCGACTGAGCCAGCGGCGCGATGGCGAGCGCCTCTGGCGTCGTCACGATGCCGGCGAGGTATTGCACTTTGTCCTTGACGACCAACTCCTGCGCCAACGCTTTCGCGCGCTGCGGATCGACCTGCGAGTTGTCGCGATAGATCCACTCGATGCTGATCTCCGATGCCGGCTGTCCGTGCTGCGCCACATAGGCTTCGATGCCCTGCCGGAACGGCGCGCCGAACGAGCCTGAGAAGTTGCCGGAGAACGGCGCAATGACGCCGACCTTGACCACCTCGGCGGTCAAACCGGCCGCACTCCAAAGGATGGCAGCGGCCGCAATTCCAGTTCCGAACGCAGTTCTGAACCTGATCAGATTCCCCAAGGAAACTCCTCCCATGATACGGCCCCTTGCGCGCGGCGTATGTTATACGTATACGATGTAGTGACATACAGCTGGAAATCGGTCAAGTTTGGCCCGAGAAATGGCAATATCGTATACGCACGGTATCCTGAAAGGTGATCCCGCGGTTATGGATGACGCAAGTTCCCAGACGTTGAAGGCGCTGCTCGGTCTCCGTGGTCTTATTCTGGAAGGCGAGCTGAGACCTGGTACCCGTGTCTCCGAAACCCTGCTGGTTGACCGCTTCGACGTTTCCCGAACTCCGGCCCGCACCGCCTTGGTCCGCATGAACGAGGAAGGGCTGCTGGAGCAGCTACCGAGCGGCGGATTCGCGGTCAAAGGCTTCACCGAACAGGACCTTGCCGACGCCATTGAAATCCGGGGCGTCCTGGAGGGAATGGCTGCGCGTTTCGCGGCCGAGCGCGGCGCGCCTGCCGAGTTGCTCGCATGCATGGACCGCTGCGTGGCAGATCTGGACGATGCGGTAGCCGCCCTGTCGAAGCACTTCGACCTCAGCGAGTTCGTCCGCCTCAACGACCAGTTTCACGCGCTGCTCGTCGAGGCATCGGGCAGCGAGATGATCGCGCACTCGCTTCAGCGCATCATGTCTCTCCCATTCGCAGCCCCGAACGCATTCATTGAGTCGCAGCGCACCGACGTGCACGGCGTCGTGCAGATTCTCGTTTTCGCCCAGGACCAGCATCGCACCATCGTCGAGGCAATTCGGGGCCGTCAGAGCGCGAGAGCGCAGGCGGTAACGGCCGAGCATTCCTTCTGCGCGATGCGTTATCTGCGGCTGGTGCTGGCCTCGGGCCAGGAGCCTCGCGGTATTCCCGCCCTCACGCTGATCAAGACCTCGCGCTTCAAATAGGACCGGCCGTGAGTGCACGTATTCTGGATGGTCGGGCGATCGGAAAGGCGATTCGGAATGGGACCCGAATCGAGGTCGAAGAGCTTGTTCGGATTACCGGTGTAGTGCCGGGAATTGCCGTGATCCTGATAGGCGACGACCCGGCGTCCCGCATCTATGTCGCCAACAAGATCAGGGCATGCACGGACGTCGGAATCCGCTCGAGCCTGATCCAATATCCGAAGGATGTGCCGGCCGCCACGTTGATCGACGCTATCGAACATCTGAACGACGATCCGGCGACGCACGGCATCCTCGTGCAGCTCCCGCTGCCACCGCACTATGATGTTCGCGCCGTGCTGCACGCGATTTCCGTCGAAAAGGACGTCGACGGCTTTCATCTCTACAATGTCGGGGGGCTGGTCGTCGGAGACACGATCTTCTCGCCTTGCACGCCCTTTGGCGTGATGAACATCCTCGACCACGCCCGTATTCCGATCGAGGGCAGGAACGTCACGATCGTCGGAGCAAGCAATATCGTCGGCAAGCCGATGGCATTGATGATGATGCGCCGAGACGCAACGGTTGCGGTCTGTCACGCCAAGACCCGGGACCTCGCGCAGTATACGATCCTAGCCGACATCCTCGTGGTCGCGGCAGGTGTTCCAAATCTGATCCTGCCCCAGATGGTACGGACCGGCGCGGTTGTCATCGATGTCGGAATCAACCGGCTGCCGGACGGACGCCTGGTCGGTGACGTCGATTTTGAGGGTGTGAGCCGGAAGGCCTCCTACATCACGCCCGTGCCTGGCGGCGTCGGGCCAATGACGATCACCATGCTGCTGGTCAACACCATGTCGGCAGCCCGCCGCTTCGTCGAGCGGACTCGAGGACCGATCCTGACACCCCTTCATTCAGATTGATATCACGCTGTTGGCGTAACAAAGGAGGTAATAATGAATCCGAATGATATGCGTACGACACCGCCAGGTTATTTCACGACCCGCTGGGGCCTCCCCGAATACTCGGACTGGATCGACGAGAGCATGTCCTGGAAACAGACCTGCTATATCGGCGACTGGTCTTTCCTTTGGGAACGCCGCTTCAAGGGGCCGGACGCGCTCAAGCTGCTATCCGACACGTCCGTGAACAGCTTCGCGAAGTTCGACCTGCATCAATCCAAGCACGTCATTCACTGCAACGACGACGGCAAGGTCATCCACGAAGGCATTCTCACCCGGCTGGGCGAGGAGGAATTCATGCTGTTTGGTCGCGGCACTTTCTGGGTCGACTACAAACTTCGGCACGGCAACTACAACGCCACCTCGCAACCCGACGACTGGTTCAACTTCCAGGTTTCCGGACCGAATGCGGCCGCCGTCGTCGAGAAGGTATCCGGTCAGAACGTTCGCGATATCGGCTTCATGCGCAACGGGGAAATCACCATCAGGGGACACAAGGTTCTCGCGCTCCGGCAGGGAATGGCGGGCGAACCCGGCTTCGAGCTGCAGGGTCCGACCGCGCACTCGAAGGAAATCTACGACGCGATCCTCGAAGCCGGGAAAGACTTCGGCATCCGCCAGCTTGGCGGCCGCGCAGTGTGCATCAACCATCTTGAGGCCTGCTTCCCGACCATCCTGGTCGACTATCTGCCGGCGATGTTCGGCGAAGACTCCCGGGAATATCTCGCGGAGTTCATGGCCGCCATGCCGTCCTTTGCGGTGACGTTCAACATCGCCGGCAGCTTCCAGTCGGACGATATTCGCTCCTACTACCGCAGCCCCGTCGAACTTGGATGGGGCAAGAACATCAAGTTCGACCATGAGTTCATCGGTCGCGATGCGCTTGAGAAGGAAATGGCCAACCCTCGCCGCGTGATCCGGACGCTAGTTTGGAACGCCGACGATGTCGTCGGCGTCTACGCCTCGCTGTTCGGCAAGGACCAGCCCTTCCATTTCATGGACATGCCCCGCGACCAGCGCGGCTTCGTCTATGCGGACAAGGTGTTGCGCGGCGGCCGCGAAGTCGGTATTTCGACGTCTCGCGGGTATAGCTATTACTTCCGCCAGATGCTGTCATTGTGCGTCATGGACGTCGCCGATAGCGACATCGGCACGGAGGTCGTGCTGGTGTGGGGCAATCCCGGCGAACCACAGAAGGAAATTCGCGCCACCGTGGCTACGGCTCCCTACAAGAAGGACAACCGGCGGGCGGATATGGCCAAGCTCGCCTGAGAAGCGCGCGCTATCGGATGGAAGCAGGATATGACAACGACACAGAAAGACACCTCGGACCTGCATGACGAGAGCGATCGACGTGCAATTCGCGAGTTGATCGAGAATTGGGCGATCTGGCGCGACGCGGGCGACTGGGAGCGCTTTTGAACCGTGTGGCACGATGACGGGCGGATGAACGCCACCTGGAAAAAGGGACGGCCGCCGAGTTGATCGAGGCTTCCATCGAGGGATGGAATCGGGGCGTCAGCATCCTTCATTTCCTTGGAGGCATCTTGATTGATCTTTCGGGCGAACGCGCGATTGCACAGACGAAGATGACGATCTCGCAGAAGAGCTGGTGTTCACGACGTGCTTTGCGACGTGGTCTCCACGAGACGCTTCTACGACTTCCTGGAGAAGCGTCGGGGCCGTTGGGTTTGGTGGTACGCCAGCCCATCTACGAAAAGGACCGGATTGATCCGATTGACCCCAGCGCCTCGTTGAAGCTCGATGGCAAGCTGCTTTCGCAGTTTCCGGCCGGCTATCGCCATTTGGCCTATATGCAGTCTCAAATCGGATATCCCGTCAAAAAAGGATATGCCGGCACTCAAGGGTCCGGAAGTTGCAGCACTTTACGCACTAAGCCAACGGCGCGAGGCTGGGAAGCTTCAAAGTTGCGCGCGGCGAGGATCCAAAACACTCAGGCGATCCGCATTACGAACGGAAGAAAGTGGCCGACGCCTCGCCATCGACAGCAAGAACTCGGTCCGTGATGACGCTCGCGTCATCGCAGGCAAAGAAGAGACATGCTGGCGGCAACCTCATCCGCACGGCCGGCGCGGCCCAGCCGCGTCGAGTGAACAGAAAGCTTTCTGAAGGCTGGAGCACGCATTCCGAGCTCGGTAGTTCGCGACGAGATAACGGACGACCTCCTCTATCTCCACCTTCGCCAGGCTCTGGCCGAGGCATCCGTGAGGACCTGTGCCGAAAGTCAGCGGCTGGTTCCTTGGCCGATGCAGATCGAACTCGTCGGGCCGCTCGAACCTCCGGGGATCGCGGTTAGCAGACCAAATAGCGATGCGAACATCAGCGCCCTCGGGAATGACCGTTCCATCGAGATCGATGTTCTCAGTGGCAATCCTGCTCACGAATCCAGGACGCAGATAGAGCCTAAGCCCCTCGACGACTGCCGCACCAGACCTGCCGGCAAGTAGCGCATGGCCTCGTTGTGAGTTCAATGCAGATCGACGATGGGCATCCAGGCTCATCGTTCCTCCCATTGGGGATTCAGATCTCAAGCAAAGCGCGACGCGTCCAGATTTTTGTTATCCGCTTCATTGAGGTAGGGATAGCGGGCGACGACCGCGCGTACCTCCTTCATTTTTCCTCCAAAATCCCCCCAGTGCAGGTCCACCTCATTGCCGATTTGAGCTTCGGACAAGTCGATCACGCAATGGGACATCACCTGACGATAGTAATAGCTGTAGGCAACTCCCGACGACACTCCAACCATACGTCCCCCCTTGGAGACGTGATCCGCGTGCGCGAGAACCGCGCGATAGTTCGGCGTCGCCGGAAGCTCGAGATATTTGTATTCCTGTCCAGGGCGAAGCAACGACGCATAGATGTCTAAGACATCATCCGCGTTCCACACCAGCGTCACGATGGTTCTCTTCGGATTTGCGTGCTCTTTTTCCAGGGCCGTACGGCCAATGAAGTCATGGTCGAAGCGAACGGAACGACCCCAGCCGAGTTCAAACGGATTGCGGAAACGCGATTGCATATCGTTCGGATCAATGCTGCCAGAAAACGCTGGAGAACTGAACCGCAGCGGTTTGACCTTCTTTACGTATTCATTGAAACCCTGATCTGCGAAGGCTGCCACGATGAAGGTCCAAGACTGTTGCGGAAATCCCGCCTCTATGTGGTTGACCGGGTACGTGAGCCATCCCAGACGTTCGATTCCAAACTCGCGGCCAGCCTGGTACACCTCTTCATAGATCGCGGGTCCATCCTCTATTGGTCCATGCAGTTCGTACGCGATCGTGCCTGCCATCCCCGCTCGCATGATCTGCACTGGTCGGCCAGCAATCCGCGTTTGTCGGTAACGCAAATAATTAATGTCTCGGAGGTTCTCCTGCGTGACTTTCTCCATCGTCCGCAAGCTGTTTGGACCAGCAATCTGAAAGAGATAATTGTTCTCAACGGTCTCTTTAACGTCAAAATTCGTTCTGCTGTGTTGATAGCGAGACCATGGTCCAGCCACAAACAGGCGAAACTGGTCTCGGCCCAGTCGCTGAAGAACACCATGACCAGCGATATGTCCGGTCTCGGCGCACATGATCGCGTGCTTTGCTGTTCCGACTTTGAAATCAGTGATGTTGTTCACGCATATCTGCGAAAGGAAACTCTCGGCTTCCGGACCTTCGTACAGAAACTGCGCCGGCCCGGAGAGGCCGCCATGAATATAGCAACCGGTCTTCCACGACATGCTCTCCTGCTTCCAACCGTTGAACTCCCATTGGCGCGGCGCCCCGCCGCCAAGATTGAAGAGGGGATAATCAGAGTAGAACGGAACGGCTGTTGGAAGTGCGAAGGGTGATGGTGCAGACACGATTGTTGACCTCGTTCGAGATATTGACGGTTTAGATGCAAGACAATCCTTATGATAGGCTCAACACAACCGACCGTCTGTCCCTGCAGAATGGGACAGCCGAAGCTGCATTGGAGGCAGCTCTCGTTAGGTTCTTCAATTGCCGACAACTGAAGCGTCCCTGGGAAGGGCTCGATAGAAGTTGAGGTAGATCAGGTTCGATTGACCATCGCAGCCGCAGAGTCACCGACAATACGCTCTCGAACTGATCCTGTTTCGCTGCCTGGCGGGATCCTCGATAAAGATCCAACGTCGGTTTGTTGATGTGCCGCGCCTCACGCCGGACATGCTCGTTCAAAGAGCCAAGCGCGACGACGATTCAGCCAAACTTCATCGTGCTTTGGCATCTCAACCGCGCGCAATGATTCATGCGAGGACACGATCAGTGATTGCCTTCTATCTGCCAAGTTCGATCCCGCGCGCAAAATGCATTAAGATGACAAGAAGAATCTCGACTTCCTGCTCACTAGGACCCTGTACTGCCGAGATCCGGGAATAGGATTACATGGCAGGACGGCCTGCGGATTTAAGCGCTACCTTGATGATCGGCCTTCCCCGCGATGAATAGAAAGAAGCCGAAGAGCGTGGCGATATCGTCGCGCAATACGGGAAGAATCCCTAATTTGTCCAGCAGACGCATATATCGTTATCGATGACGAGCGCGCGCGGCAGATCCGACGTTAAGGCGTTGCGCGCTCGACCAGAAGCAGCGCAATGTCGAGCATCGGCATCGTCACCGGCGTCAGGGACGACCCGACAAGCACGTCGACGCCGTCCTGATCATCAGGCGGCGGGCGTTCTGGACTTCCTTGGTGGAGTCGGACTCCTCGTCCAAGGTGATGTAGGTCACTTACTCGCGGCCGAGTTGCCTGGGCAGCGCAGCAACCGTCTTGAGCTGCGCTTGCCCGAGCTCGGATCCCGGGCCGGTGGCTGAGATGACGATGCCGACTCTCATGTCCGCTCGCGCTTGATGAGTGGCAAGAGCACAGACGGCCAGCAGACAAGCCCCCATGAACCGTATCCTCATTGCACCTCCTCTAATGCTTTCCGCCCCCAGCCAATTGACACGTCATGGCCATGGCCTGAGCCGACTGCGACCCGGAGCGTTTGGGGCTCCTGAAGCAGACGAATGTTGATTGTGTTGGTTCTTTTCTATTTTATCGACTGATCGGTGGAAAACACACAGGTCGCCTATGGCTGTCAAACCTCTTGTTACGGAATCGAAGACGACGCGGCGATGGGCCCACATGTATCAGAAAGTGCTCGACGCCTCGGCGACGGCATTTGCCGAAAAGGGCTATGAAGGATCCAGCATCCGGGACATTGCCGACCTTCTGCAGGTGAGGAGCGCGAGCCTGTACTATTACGTGCCGTCCAAGGAGGCGGCGCTTTTCGCCGTATGCGAGGCGGGGGTAACGAACTTCATCGCCACTCTCCGCAAGGCTGTTGCCGAGAGCACTAGCGCTGCGGAAAAGGTCAGGGCTGCGATACAGGTTCAACTCTCGCCTCTTCGCGAGAGACCCTATGCAGACTATATCCGGGTGTTCTTGCGTCACCGCCACGAACTTCCCGATGATGAGCGGCGGCGGATTGTCGCATTGTCGCGCCAATATCAGAAGCTGGTGCAGGACATCTTCACCGCTGGGGTGGCAAGCGGCGATTTCCGCCCGACGTTGAACGCGGAATTTGCGGCCTTTGCGCTGCTCGGCCTTTGCAACTCGGTGATCAGCGCACATGCCTGGCCGCGTTCGGCCGACATTGACGGGATCATCGATGAATACGCCGCTATACTTCTCACAGGAGTCGCCACCAGACCGCTTGAGTAGACTTCGCCAAAGCGTTGCCCGGCGATCGGCGGATGTTGCCTCGATCCGGCCCGCGTCATGAAACTTGATCAGGGAGAAGTACGTCGGGCTTCATCAACTTACTCTCCGCAGAGGCTCTTCGGTCCTTCGATGTCTTTGCCGAACGAGCGCATCAGCAGATCCATATCTCCGGCAAATCGCTTTGGCTCGCCAAGGATCGCAACGTACCTGTCGGGCCTTACGAGAAGACACTGGCCACTGAACTTTGCTAGAGAGCGTCTCATCTCGTCATCGGGAATGCGCGCGCCTTCGAACTCCCCCCACCCTTCGTCCTCGTCCAGGCTGATTGCGATGGATCGCCATCGCTGTCGTTGGGCGAGCGGATGAGCGAGCAGCTGGTTCATCTTGCCAGCATTTATCGCGATCCCTAGCAGGATGGATTCGTTGCCCGCGAGCTCGTCGATGGAGCAGGAGGTGCCGTCAGTAAGGCTCAAGCTTAGCCGGGGAAGAATGCGGCCAACAAGCCGATCGCCTCGCCCGCCGTGACGAACGAGAAAGCCGCTCTCCAGCCGAGGTTTAGGCATGTACTTCATGCTGGCGAAGAACCGCTTGATTGGCGGAACCAAATTGAAGCCCGAGAAAACCAAGTCGCGAAGAAGCGCCAGAGGCTTGTTGCGGATATTAGCGAGCCTGCCGATGGTCACCGAATAGTGGATAATTGCCTCAACCTGCGGACGCCTTTCCGCCTCATACGTCTGCAGCAGAGGATCGCCCGCCCGTCCCGCCAGGACCTGGGCAATCTTCCAGCAAATATCGTTGGCATCGCGCGCGCCGGTGTTCATGGCCTGTGCGCCAAATGGTGGCATCACGTGAGCGGCATCACCGAGAAGAAATACGCGCCCGCGCTGCAGCTCTTTGGCAATCCTCTCAGAGAAGCCATAGACGACAGAGCGAACGATCTTTGCTGCGACGTCCTTGTAGGGTGAATGATGGGCCAGCAGATGGCGGATGCTGGCCGATGTGACGATCGCTGTCTGATCGTCTCCTGGCGCGAGCATGAACTCCAGCCGGCGCCCGCCATACGGTGTCGGGATACTGTTGAGCGGACGCGCTGGATTGCAAAAGAACCGCGAATAAGGCGATTGATCCGGAAATTCTGCCAGATCGATCACCAGATGAGGTTGGTCGATGCGCGTTCCTTCAAAGGCAATGCCGAGCGCAGAGCGAACAAAGCTCTTCGCTCCATCACAGGCAAGCAAGTACCGACCGCTAATCTCTCTTTCTTCGCCGTTGGAGGTTTGCACCGTGAGCTCGACGCTGTTTGGTCCAGTCGTGATGGCGGTCGCCCTCGTCCGATATTGGAGATCCACGCATTCATAGCAGCGGGCATGAGCGAGAAGGAGTTGCTCGAAAACCGGCTGCACGACGCCGGTTCGGTTACCAAAGCCATTCGGCGTCATGAAGGGAGCGACCTTGATGATCGGCCGTCCCCAGGAAGAATAGAAATAGATACCGAACGGCGCGGCCATATGGTCGCGCATGTCGGACAGAATCCCCAAATTGTCGAGCAAGCGCATAAATTCGTCGTCGACGACCAAAGCGCGCGGCGAGTCCGAGGTAAACTCGTTGCGCTCGACCAGCACCGTCCTGACACCGAACGATCCGAGGATGTTTGCAGCCGTGAGCCCGATCGGTCCGGCTCCGACGATGACCACCTCAGCATCGCCCCAGCCCCGTCCGTCCGGACCACGAACTGGCTTGATCGCCTCACGGAACTGCTCAAAGGTCTTGTGCCCCAATGCGTCCACTCAGATCAGGTCGGTGATGTATCGGGTGGTGGAATGACTGGCAGAAGAATGTAGCTTTCCTGGCGTGGTCCGGAATAGACCGTTGTCGTTCCCCTGTATGCGTCCGCGCCACGATCGAGCGTGTGAATGGCTGGC
Organism: Bradyrhizobium sp. MI1.11; assembly: GCF_055811255.1. NCBI lineage: Bacteria > Pseudomonadati > Pseudomonadota > Alphaproteobacteria > Hyphomicrobiales > Nitrobacteraceae > Bradyrhizobium > Bradyrhizobium sp. MI1.11. The sequence goes on along the minus strand of NZ_JBVVPM010000012.1, from coordinate 33,213 downwards.
CCGCAACCTTTCATTTTGTTCTTGAAGTTGGACATGGGAATCCCCGGTCCTCCATACTCGTAGTCACGTCCGAGTATTGAAAAGCCCAGACGATAGCCCGCCGGAATTACGATATTTGTTGGCCAGATTTCGACATCGAGCTCATATGTCTGGTGAGGCGTAAGGGGCCTGACCTCGTCGTGGGTATGAAAGGGCCGGACTGAAGTGCTTTTTGCTAGATCAAGTCTGCGATGCGACGCCCGCAACCAGCCCTGTGCGATTGGAGTGTGGGGATCTGCCGCTCCCATGAAATGCACCTCCTGATCAAGCTCGTCGAACAGGCGCAACACGACAAACAGATCAGCGTCCGCCGTGGTCGATGAGACGTGCAACTTCGCGGCGACAGGTCCGCAGATCTCCAATTCAGCTCGCAGCACCGGCGTCTTGAATGTCAGACCATCGCTTTCCGCCTCGAACGAGACTCGGTCAAGGCTCACAGGACCGTCGGGCTGCAACTCCCCCGATGTCGGTACGAGATACAGCCTAGTCCACCTGGTGTGCGGAAGTGGCCAGTCCTGCTCGTGTCGCAACGTGTAGCGCTCACCTGGGTGGCGGACCAGCAATTGGACGCGCGGCTGCCTATCCCATCCGTTTTGTTCGCCCTTGAGGAAGTAGCTGAAGAAACGCTTTTGCAGTGACAGACCATAGTCTGTGTAAAAATGAGTCCAATGCTCGAGGCCGTGCATCTCCAGCCATTTCTGCTCCGATGGCGCGTCGAGGTATCCCTGAATATTGCCTCGCAAATGAAACCCGTTGCCGCCCCAGCTTCCTGCGGAAAGGAGTGGCACGCGGATTCTCGACCAGTCGGCCGAACGAGCTCGATTAAACTCGTCGTCGAGCGCGTGGCTGAAGATATTGCCGGGAAAGTCGACGCGGTTGCGTCGGAGCTGGTCCTCGGACAGAGTTTCGTCGCCAGCGATCGGGAGACCGGTTACGCGGCTCTTGGGGGCTCGAGGGCCAAGGCCGTGTTGGACGGATTTGACCTGCTTGTCGTACCAATTGGGCAGGAAATCACAGAGAATGCCGCCCTGTCGTGTGAAATCGCGATAGAAGTCGCCGCCTCCCTCCCAAACGCAAATCGCAGACAGGTGCGGTGGGCTCAAGGCGGCGACATGCCACGCGTTCGTCGCGTAATAGGAAACGCCGCAAATGCCGATGCGGCCGTTGCTCCATGCCTGGGCTGCCGCCCATTCGATGCAGTCGTGGCCGTCTCGCGCTTCGCGCGGAGAAAATGGATCGATCACTCCAGGCGAACGTCCTGCTCCCCTGCTGTCGATGCGAATACAGACGAAGCCATCACATACCCACTTTTCTGGATCGGCGACTTCCCAGTTCGCGTATTTACCGGTCGTGCCTCGCAGTACTTCCGGATGGTCTCTGGTCAGAATTTGCCACGCGGTCGGATAGCCATCCGCAAAATGCAGGCCCTTCGCATAGGGTCCATAGGTGAGGATCGCCGGATATTTTTCATCTGCGATGGGCCGGAAGATATCGGCCCGCAATATGATGCCATCGTCCATTTGGATGCCGACATCCCAATCTATCCTCATCCCGTCGGCAACTTCAGACCGCAGCGGTCCGATCATTGCGTCCTCCCACCGCGGTATGCGCCGTCGGAACGAATTGGCGAGGTAGCATCGGCAGAACTGATGCCGTCTAGACTGAAAGCACCGGCGCCCGTGATCGCAAAGTAAAGTGCCACAAGACCTAGCATGGCGGGGTATTCCATCCCGTGCTTGTCCCAGACCCAATTGGGCGCCAGCACGTAGCAAATCACGCTCATCTGAGCGACGAAGAGACAGGCGACCGCGCGCGTCCCCAAGCCGATTATGACCAACACGGCGCCGCCGGTCTCAAGAAGGGCGACCAGCCAGGCAAAGAGAGCTGGCGCCGGGAGGTGAAGAACGTTTTCCGTGACCCACGCTACCGCACCTAACGGATCCTTCAGCGAGGGCTGCGCGGAGCCAAACAACTTCGGCACGCCATGTGCGAGGATGATCATCCCGAAGCTCGCACGAAGAAGTAGCCTTGCGAGCGCCTCGCGCCGTTCAAGGGACGCCCACTTTTCCGGAGGAGATAAACCGACCGAGCTGATTGTGGAAGATTCTTCAACGGACAAGGCGTTACCCCTTTATCTTTATCTGCCGAGCAATATCTTCCTCGCCTCCGTCGGAGTGGCCGGCCTCGATCCGCCACGCGTCACAATCCGGACCGCCTCTTCGACAAGTTCAGCATTGCTGGACGCAAGCTTCCCCTTGGCGATGTAGAGATTGTCCTCAAGGCCAACGCGGACGTGACCTCCGAGCTCGCAGGCCGCGGCTACGATCTGGAACTGATCGTGCGAGATGCCGAAGGCGCTCCAGAGCGCTCCTGGCGGCAGCAGACTACGCATCAATTGAAGCACGTCAGCCTGGGCAGGGGCGCCCCAGGATATGCCGAGACAAAACTGGAAGAAGCCTGGTGCCTTCAGCGCGCCGGTTTCCAGGAGATGTTTGGCGAGCCGAATGTGTCCAAGGTCGAAGACTTCGACCTCCGGCTTGATGCCCGCGTCGGAAATCGTTCGCCCCATGAATTCGAGATCGTTCACGAGGTTGACCATTGCAATCCGGCCGAAGTTCAACGTCGCAACGTCTAGACTACAGATTTCCGGCTTGAGCTTGAGGATATGGTCGAGCCGCTGCTGCGGCGTCATCGGCGGATTGATCCCGGGAGCTGGCTGAAGCAGCAAACCATCTGGCGCGTATAGCGAGCCTGGCCCGCTTGTTAAATTGATGACAACATCTGTTGATGATCCCCTGATGCGGTCTACGACATCCGCATACAGGTCGAATTCAACGGACGGCGCGCCAGTGGCAGGATCGCGCACGTGAATGTGGACGACTGCTGCGCCTGACTTGGCCGCATCGATCGCCTGATCGGCGATCTGCTTCGGTGTGATCGGAACCGCCGAACTCTTGCCGACCGTATCGCCGGCCCCCGTCAATGCGCAGGTAATGATCGTCGGATAGGACATGGTCTCGATGCGCTCCCTCGGCTATTCGCGTGCGCCATCGATCAGGACGAAGGCAACCCTGCAAACATGATCGGAGCGGTTTGACCATGCATGGTTCGTCCCGCGCTGAATCAAGACGTCGCTGGGGCGCATGAGCGTCTCGCCTTCATCGAGCATCGCCCAAATCTCTCCTTCCAGAACGATCGCGTAGTCGAGTGTATGTGTTTTGTGGAAGAAGAAGTGTCGCGCTTTGGTATCGAAGGCCTCGGGACTGCCGATGCCCTGCCTGAACTCCTCAAGCTTCTCACGAGAGTAGAGGCTGTCGGGCGGGAATTCAGCAATACGAAGGATGTTGCCGCTTGGTGGCGGCTCGATCGCGAGCTGGCGATCCGCGGGAGCCGTTTCCGTGTCCTGCATGATCTCGGCGGGAGTCTTGTCGGAAACCCAAATGACGGTCCCCGCAAGGCCCGGGGTACCCGGCACCACACGAACGTTCGGTGCGGCGCCATCCGAGACGATGACGGAACGGCCGTCCGCGCGGTGTCCGGTCACAATACGACGAACGGCTTTAGCCATGGACAACTCTCAAGTTTCGAACGCGGAGATCAGGTACGGGAAGCGATCTTCGTCCCGGAGCGGTCAGGTGACGGCAAGCCTTACCAGAATTTCTTGCGCTTCTCCGGCCACCACCGTTTCTCTTCCGGCGCGATGATCTTGGAGCGGAGCGTTCCAATGCGAGACACTTCGAGCTCCAGCACATCGCCGGGCTCGAGCTTGCGGCCGATCTCCAGGCCCGATCCATTGCCGACCGTGCCCGAGGCGAACAGATCGCCTGGCTGGACGTATTCGGAGATCGACATGTAGGCCAACGACTCGCCGGGCGACCAGATGGTCTCCTTGCTGTTGCCGCGGGAGCACTCCTTGCCGTTGATGCGAACCGCCATCTCCAGATCATCAAGACGGCCGATCTCGTCCATCGTTACGATCCAAGGGCCGATTCCGAAAGCAAAATCCTTCCCCTTCCCCGGCCCCATTCCGATCTTCATCTCGAGCTTCTGAACGTCACGCGCGCTGAAATCGTTGAAGATCGTCACGCCGAACAAGGCTTTTTGCGCTTCCTCGGGCGTCAGATTGTGGCAGATGCGACCAACGACATAGCCGAGTTCCAGCTCATAATCGAAATAGTCGGTATAAAATGGCTTCGGGACTTCGGCGTCGTGCCCAACCGCAGTAAATGGCGTCCCCTTGAAATAGCCCGGTATCTCGAGCAGCGCCTCAGTAGGCTCAACGCCAACACGCTCGTGGAATTGTTTGATGTGCGTTACGAAGGTGAGGCCGTCACGAATGACGGGGGGATCGACGGCGCTAAGCCAATTCACGTTCGAGAGGGCTGTTGCTGCGTCGTCTGCGCGCGAGGCGACCGCTTCATGCGCGGTCTCCAGGAACACCTCACCCAGCGCAATGGCAGCGGACATGCTGGGAGGAAAGATCGCCGATGAGAGGCGCTGGGCAGCCTCGCGCGTTGCGCCCTTCGCTTGCCGGCGCAGCACCTCGGCGCTCGCCAAATCAATGACTCGGCTCTTCGAAGGCTCGGCCGCGACAAGGCGGCTGACCGGGCCGAACGGAGTGTCGACCGAAATGCGTCCGAGTTTCATGATCGCTCCTTCCCCTGTTATTATACGAAACGTATCGTATCGATTCATGTCACGCTGTCAAGCTGGAAGTTCGGCCTGCGCACGTCGTAAGCGCGAAGTGTTTGTCGAACGAGGCGAGGCCGTGCTAGGCAAAACGATCCGGTTCGAATTTTTGTGAATCTCAGCACCATTCATGGCATCAAACATTCAAACACGCCGCGTATCTAAAGCCCCAAGCGGACAGGTCGCCGAAGATCCGGACAGCTTGGATTCAAGGCCGATCGGACGGCCACGCGATCTTGCATCGCGACGTTCGATCTTGTCCGCCACCATGAGCCTCCTGCAGACGACATCCGTTGCGGACCTCGCGATCGAAGCCGTAGCCCGGGAGGCGCGCGTTTCGAAGGCGACGATCTATCGCTGGTGGGACGGCAAGGGCGCACTGGTGATCGATGCGTTCATGGAATCGCATTTCAGCAACACGCCGATGCCGACGGCCGTCGACCCCCGAACGGCCATCAAACGGCACCTCACCTCTCTCGCGCAGTATTTCGCAGGCCGAGCCGGCAAGCTTGTCGTGCAGATTCTATGCGAGGGCCACGACAACAACGCGCTGTTGGCGGAATTCAACGAACGATTTGCCAAGAACCGCCGGCGCCTGGTTCAGGAGACGTTTGAGCGAGGCCAGCGCGATGGACTGTTCAGGTCCGATGTCGATGCGGCATGGGCCGTCGAGATGCTGTACTCGCCGATCTATCGCCGCTTGATCTTTGGCGAGCCGCTGAACGAGCAGTTTATCGAGATGCTTTGTGCAAGCGTCGAAAGCTTGTTCTCGAGCGATGCGAAATCAAAGCCAGACAGAGGCAAGAAATAACCTGTACCGATCCGCATACCTCACGCGGGCTCGGCGCCGACAACCTCGGCCACGGCGAGCTTGCGCCGAGGCCTCACGATTGCAAGCGAGGAGGTCGCCGTTGCAATGGCTCTTTTGTCACGATCCAGAAGCCGCGCGCGGGCAAACACTACGCTTTTTCCGCAGCGCTCGATTTCCGCAAGCGCGCGGTAGCCGCCGATCTTTGCAGATCTGAGATAAGCGACGTTCATATTAATGGTTGCAACGGAAAGCCCGTCGGGAATCGCGAGCAGCGCCGCGTAGGCCATGGCAAAGTCCAGCATTGTCGTGAGCGCGCCGCCGTGAATGACGTCCTCGGCCTGGAGGAAATGCGTGCCTACCTTGAACGACAACTCGAGGCGAGGGCCTGAGAGATCGATCAGTTCCAGCTTGGTCTCCAAGGATGTCGCCAGCGCGGTCGAGTTGACCGCAATAGGCAGACCGCTGCCCGACTCATGCTGACGCAGGAATTGCTGATCGAGATTCATGAGGCGCACTGTCCGTTTCGGGTTGGCCAAGGCCGCGGCCGCCCTGTAGAGAATGTAATGATCGCCTGCCCGGCCGAAGGCGCCGCAACGTTAAGCGGTACTTGGCGCGACCGAGCGATCTCGGAAGACCGCGAGACGGCCAACGAGGCAGAGAACAGCGGAAAGCAGCAGACATCCCGTGCCGACGGCGAACCACGGCAGGTAGTTGCCGGCCGCGTCATAGAGCACGCCAGCCAGAATGGGCCCCCCGCCCCCGCCGATCGACACCGCCAGATAGATTCCGCCGAACAATGTGCTGAAGTGCGCCGGCGGAAAGCGCCTGCCCACCAGGAAAAGCGCCAGATCGAACTCCGAGCCGATGGTGAACCCCATCGCCAAGGTGCCCGGCAGGATCAGATCCGGATTGCCCGAGGCCAGCATCAGCACCCCGCAGGCCGACAGCAAAAAAATGCTGGCCGCAAGCAGATTGGTCTCGACGGTGTCCAGCAAAAAACCAGTGATCAAGCGGCCAACAATAACCGCAAATCCGATCAGCCCCGCCAGTTTGGCTGCTGCCGCAGGCGCAATACCACGATCCGTAAGCATCGGGACGAAATGGACGATCGTTCCGAAGATCCCGGTCGAGGCTAACAGGAAGATCGCGGCGAGCAACATGAAGCGCCGGTCCGCATAGAGCGCCCAATTTTGGTGTGACTCTCTCGGCTCAGTCGTTTCGCTGCTGGCCTGGCTCCTCAGCAACAGAGCTATAAGCGGGATCGTTCCCAGGGTCAGCAGGGCCAGCCCAAGGTAAGCGCCGCGCCAGCCGTACGCACCGAGCAGCGATCCGACGAGCCAGGGAAACAGAAGCGCTCCAAGGCCGGGGCCGCAATACACGATCCCATAGACAAGTCCCAAGCGCCTTGGAAAATTGCCGACGACCATGCGTCCGTAAGACACCGGCGTGGTCGCGTTGCCTAAAACGGCCAGAAGAAGCGTCAGAGAAAGGAAGCTTGCCAGACCCACAGTCGCCGTTCCCAGCAGCAGGAACGAGGCTGCCAAGCCGCCTGCCGAGAGCAACGCCATCCGGAAGGCGCCAAAGCGGTCAACCATGCGGCCGGCGAACGGACTGGCGATACCAATCGCCAGAATTCCGACCAGCGGCCCTAAGGACGCCATCCCGCGCGTCCAGCCGAATTCGGCTGCGACGGGCTTCAGAAACAGCCCGGACGTGTAGAAATAGATCGATGACACGCTCATCATCATGCCGAGCATGCAGCCTGCAATCAGCTTCCGGCCGCGCCAAAGCTCGCTAGGTGACCCAACCTCGTCGCTCACGGTTCTTCCTCCCTTGCGTCGACTCCCGCATCAACTCTTATTCTTGCTTGTTTTAGTTACTAACCGTATCGTTTCGAAATTGGCGCGTCAAGGTGCCTTGCCTCCGCCGTTCGGGACCAAAGCCCAGCCGCGTTCGAAAAAAGACTTGTGAGGGAGGAAGCCATGCAAACCCATCTGTCTGTCAAAGAGAGGGGCCTGAACGACGTCACCGCCGCCGTACTTGCGATCGGGCGGCCTGCCTTTTCGTGTGCATTGATGGATGCGTTATCGCGCATCGCTGGCGTCGACCACTGCACGGTGTTCGCCTTCGATGGGGAGCGATCAGTCCGGCCGCAGCTTAACATCGGCAGCATTTCCATCGGCGGCGAGCTCGGAGCTGCGTATGCCGGCCACTTTCATGTCGCAGATCCCAATCGAGATGTGATCTTTCGCAAAGCGGCGAGTGCCTCGCCTATCATGCTTCCGGCATTCTCCCGCAGGATGTACAATGCGAGTTACGCCAAAATGTTTTTCGAGGATGCCGGCATCGTCGATAAAGTTGCAGCGGCGATCTGGGTTGATCATTGCTGCTTCTACGTGAACCTCTATAGAACGACGGAACGGGGCCGTTTCAGCCGCGAGCAGGTGGCGCGCCTGTGCAGGATTACGCCGACGATCACCGCCGCCGCGGCTCGCCATTTACAAGCCGAAAGTCTGCTTGACGAACATCCGCTCCAAAGACTGGAGCCGCTATTCTCGCGCCCGCCCATCTCGCAGCTCACGCCTCGCGAAAAGGAGGTGTGCTTGCGCATCCTGTCCGGTCTTGGCTCCGAGGCTATTTCCGCCGATCTTGGGATCGGCCTGCAATCGGCGCTGACATACCGCAAGCGCGCATACGAGAAGCTTGGCATCTCTTCGCAGAACGAACTGTTCGCAATTGTGCTGCGACTGGCGGCATCGCCTCACCGGCTGAATTGATGACGTCGCGGACGGCGCGGCACAGCTGACGCATCCGAACAGCCTCGGGAGCCCGTTCGGACCTTGGACACACGCCCCGCAGACCGTGTTCTGGTCAAGTGTGCCATAAGATACAAGGATCGACTAGTTCGCTGCCGCCGGTTCGAGCCTGATAGTTCCCCAAGCCGGTCAGGCTGTACAGAAGTGTCACGACAGCGGCTGCGCCCGCCGTTCACGCCAGCACGGCGATGGCAGAATCGAGCCCTCCTCCACTCCCCGCAAGGACAGCGGTAACAGTCGGGCCCAGACCTTGCGCAACCGCGATCAGACAGGCGCAGCGAGATACGCGTAGCCCTCCCGAAGCAGACCCATTGCATAGTCCCTGCCATGCTCAGGCTTCCGCTCTTCCTGACAGATGGCGTATCCGATGTCGTAGACGCGCTTGACGCGCTGCTCGCGCCGTGTCGAATAACTTGAGAGCGCGGTTTCCAGATCATCGTTGCGCGCCAATTCCTGAGAGAGAACCAGCGCATCCTCGATCGCCATGCCGCCTCCGGAGGTCATTTGCGGTGTTAGCGAATGAGCGGCATCGCCGAGCAGCACGACGCGGCCCCGATGCCAGGGCGCCGGCATCATCAAGAGGTCAAATGGACGATAGCTGATGTGCTTGTCTTCACCGATCATGCCGGCAGCAGCGACCAGCTCGGGCGCGGTGTAAGGCGCGAGCAGGTTACGGAGATAGCCGCACACCTGCTCCTGCGGGATACGGAGCTTTTCATCCGTACTCTCCAGGAAGAACAGGTAGCATAATTCCTTTGACAGCGGCAGCGCGCCAACGGCTCTTCCGGCCGTGAGCCTATACAGGACGAAGCCGTTGATGGCCTCGGTACGCGGGACGGTATAGCGCCAGACCCCTTGGCCGGCATAATGCGGCTTGAACTCTTCACCAAAGACTTTCTGCCGGACCTTGGAATAGGCGCCGTCAGCTGCGATCAAGAGATCGGCATGATCAGTCTCGCCGTTCGACAGTTGAACCGAGATGCCTTTCTCGTCCTGCTGGATCTGAGTGATCGTCGTCTTGAAATCAATCCGCGCGCCGCTCCTTCTGGCAAACGCCTCCAGGATCTGACCGAGACGGGGTCGCATGATTCCCAAAGCGGCCGGCCGGTTGGGATCCCATATCCTCGGTGAAGACTGCTCCCCCAGGGCTTTTCCAGCGGCATCGCGCAATGAAACAGTGTCCCAGCCATATCCTCCTTCGAGGCAGGCCTCCGCCAACCCAAGCTCGGCGAGCGCACGCAAGGCATTGCCAAGCAGCGTGATGCCGGTGCCGATCCGGTCGCCTTTATCGCCGATTTCGATAACCCTGGCAGACACGCCCATCCGTTGCAGCGCATGAGCAACCGTCAAGCCGCCGATTCCGCCGCCCGCGATGATGACCTTCTTCACCATACCCAAGTTTCCTCCTCCGTCTCTCTTTTCGTTTACTGGCGGCATTCGCTTCGCTGATTAGAGCGAAGCCGCGATGTATTTGGTTTCCGTCAACCGGCAGTGGTCGGAGCACTCCCCCTGTAAGCCTCCGGGTCGAGCAAAAGCCGGACCTCCCCCGCCCGAGAGATCACGACCTCGACCGAGGTCAGCGACTGACCAAGGCACGGCCCCAGGACGCAAGCACCGGTTTCGATGTCGAATGTTGCGCCATGTGCGCTGCAGAAGATGTGCTGCCCGTCTTTGCTCAGATAGGCATCCTTCTTCCAAGGGAGCGGTGTGCGGCCATAGTGTGGGCAAATGTCGAGATAGGCATGGACGGCTCCGCCCCTGCGCACAAGAAAGACCGTGTCGCGCCCCTTCTTGAAAGGATCAAATCCGAAAGCCTGGCCGTCCGCCAGATCGGAGAGACGGCAGAGCACCGGGGTCAGCGGCTTTACTTTGTCTGAGCTCAATTTTAACTCGCGCACCGGCCGAGCAAAGTCAGGAACGGTCGCCCGGCTCGCTCGCACGTTGCCGGATCAGTGCCTTCTCTCGCAGTTATTGCCTGGGGGCTTAACCGCCCGGGGCCCATTTCTCGCGATGCTCGAGCAGGAAGACCTGCGAATGCTCGGTCTTCATCGGCAATTCGCGTGGCTCCCACTTGTCATCCAGAACGTCCATATCTGCATCGAACTCGGCGTGAGTCCCCATGGGGCTGTTGAAGTACCAGAACCAGTTGGAACCGAATTTGTGGCGACCCGGGCCCCAAAACGACTGATATCCCTTCTTCACCATGCGCGAGCCCGCAAGCATCAGTTCGGTGGGCCCCTGCATGTGGAACGCGAAATGCTCAAGCCCTTTCATGTATTCCGGCGTCTGGATCAGAAACAGCGTGTGGTGATCGGTGTTGGACGCCGGACGCAAGAACGGGCCACCGCCCGTGAACCGGTCCATCACGGTGAACCCAAGACGCTCGATGTAGAACGCCTCGATCTTTGCTGTATCAGGCACAAAATAGACGACATGCGACAGGCTGCGCGGCAATGCGGCGGCGTTCTCATTCGCGCCAATTTCGTTAAAGCTACGCTGGGGCGCGGCACCGGGAGAATTGATGCGCTCGGGAGGCAGATCAAGTTTCCGCCGGCGTGTGATGCGAAAGCCAAGCGCAAATTCCAAATCGTCCACTGCGTCAACCGTGCCGTCGGGCTGGACCTGAACCTGCCGGTCCTTGCTCAGTTCGTCCTTGATCTGATCGAGCGTCTCCTGATCCTCGACACCGTAGATCGTCTTTCTGAGCATGTTACCGGTTGGCAGTGGCGGCGGCAGATTGGGATGATCCTTGGGATGGATCGACAGACCCGTGCCATCAAGGGCCTCGTAGAAGCCGGAGCCGTCCTTCCCGCCCACATACTTCAGGCCAAAGTCGGCGATGAAAGCGGCGCAGGCTTCTATGCTGTCGACGCCGAACACGAGCTCATCAGGGCCAATGATCTTCACGCCTTTCCTCCTCGATGTTTGCTTTTTAGCTTGTCCGGCTTGGTGCCGAGCGCATTCGGCCGGGTCGGCGCCTTCAAGATCAGCATACGATCTCGCAATTCATCAAGAAAATGGATAGTTTAAATCCTCCATATTGATAGAATTAATAGATTCTAGGGGATGCAGTTGCGGCTCAATAATCTCGATCTCAACCTGCTCGTGGCGCTTGACCATCTAATCGTCACCAAATCCATCAGCCAGACGGCAGAGAGGATGAATCTCAGCCAGTCCGCGATGAGCAATGCGCTCGGCCGGCTGAGGCAGTATTTCGACGATCCGCTGCTCGTTCGCGTCGGTCAAAAAATGGAATTGACCGTGCGCGCGGAAACGCTGCGGCCGGAAATTTCCGACGTGCTCACGCGCATCGAGGCGGCCCTGGCGAGAAAGCCTGCGTTTGATCCGAAAGAGGCGGACCGTGAATTCCGCCTGCTCGTGTCCGACTATTCACTTCACACTATCGTTCCCCCGGCCCTCGAGCTCACGGCATCCTTTGGCAATCATATCCGCTTTCATTTCCTGCGGCAGAGCGAGCGGCCGAACATCTTACTCGAGCGTGGCGAGGCGGACCTCCTGATCGCCCCGCGGATCGTTTGCTCGCCGGAACACCCTTCGATCGAGCTGTTCGAAGACGACTATTGCTGCGTGGCATGGCGTCGCGGCAAATACGGTAAGGGGCCGCTCACTCGCAAGGCGTTCGCAGCAGCCGGTCACGTGCGATATCTTTCCTCGCCGACTGCGGGCGCTCTCGACTCGGTACTTCTGGATCAGCTTGGCATGACAAGGCGCACCGAGATATCGACCTTCGCGTTTTCCTCCGTGCCTCATCTCGTTGTCGGGACCGATCGCATTGCGGTCGTCCATCGGCGGACAGCCCAGCTCTGGGCGCGACAACTGCCAATATCAATCCTGGAAGTCCCATTCCGGATGGAATCCTTTCAACAGCAGATGCAGTGGCACCACTATCGCAGCCGCGATCCCGGCATCATCTGGGTGCGAGACATCTTCAAGCAAGCCGCCGCCAAGATGCGGAGGAAGTAGAGACTGCAGGCCTGCGAATTTCTAGCGCACTTTACAAAACGATACGTATCGTTTATGTCCTAACGGAGGAGATGCAGGAATGCAAATCACCGTCCATTGGTTCGTCGAGCCCGCCGTCGCGCTCCTGGCGCGCACTGCCCCCTCACCGGCGGTGGCGCAACTTTCGATCAACGGCATCGTCACGACATCCTCCGACGCTCAATTCGAAGCTCTCGTGAGCGGGACGGCAGATGCCGCCATCACGGCCATGGACAATGTGATGGACTGGAACTTGCGCGCTGGCGGCGGGGATTTCCGCATCATCGCACAGATAGAGCGGACAACTCCCCTTTCCATCGTCGCCCGTGCGGGCGTTGCCGGAATCGAAGGCCTCAGAGGCAAAACGCTTCTGGTCGATGCGCCCGCAAACGGCTTTGTGGTGGCCGCAAGAGCCTTGCTGGACGAGCACGGATTAGCCGAGGATTCGTACGAGCTCAAATCCGCTGGCGGCGTGCGTGAACGCTGCGCGGCATTGCTGGCCGGAGACGGAGACGCCACCCTGCTTGGTCCGCCGTTCGACCAGATGGCCATAGCGCGGGGTGCGCAGGTGCTGTCGCGCGTGAACGACCACTATCCCGCCTTTCCGGGTCAGGGCCTCGTCGTGCGAAGCAGCTCGTACGATCGCTCTCGCCTCGTGGTTTGGCTCGCCGCGATGGACCACGCGCGTGCCTTGGCGCTGACGAACAAGGATGTTGCGGTCTGGCATTACATCAAGGCGGGCCTAGCCGCTCCGCTTGCCGAGACCATGATCTCCCTTATCCCGAACTCGTTCGTCCCTGAGCGGGAGGGAGTTGCACTCCTGATCGCCCAACGCACACGCGCAGGGCTGCGCGGGGGCAATGTCGGATATTCCGACCTTGTTGATTCCGATCTGCTCGAAAGCGGCATTCATCTGCGGGAACACCCCCGATGAAGCGACAGGAATACGCACTCGCAACTTTCAGCCATGGTGCCGAGACGCCGCGGGCAGGATTAGCTGTCGGCGAACGTGTTGCCGCGCTTGAAGACATCGTCAAAATCTGCCCCGCAGTTGGCAACGAACGCCTTACCGCAAAGAGCGTTCTCGACCTTCTCCAGGACTGGGATTCCGCCTTGGAAGCTCTCGACCATTTGCGCGCAGCAGTGACGGAAGCGATGATCCAGGATCACTTCCATGCATTCGCGGACATTACAATCTGTCCGCCGGTTGATCTGCCACGCCAGATCTTCTGCACCGGTGCCAACTACCGCAAGCACGTCATTGATCTGACGCTGGATATGGGCGTTGGCCCCGAGGGGCTCGATGCTGCCGGTCTCAGGCGCTGGGCGGAGGACATGATGGACGAGAGAGCCGCGACGGGGGAGCCTTACGTTTTCACCAAGCCGGTCTCCACGGTCGCCGGCGCGTATGATCCGCTTGCCCTGCCGCCGCTGAATGAGAAGCCCGATTGGGAGCTTGAGGTCGGCGTCGTCATCGGCCAGGGCGGCAGAAACATCTCTCGCGAAAACGCGATGTCACATGTTGCCGGCTATGCCATCGTCAATGACGTGACGTCGCGAAGCCTGATCGCCCGCACCGACTACAAGCAGCTCGGCACCGACTGGCTGCGCGCGAAAGGGCAGCCGGGATTTCTGCCGTTTGGCCCGGTGCTGGTCCCTGCTCAATTCATCACCCGCCCGTACGAGTTGCGCCTGACACTGAGTGTCAACGGCAAGATCATGCAGGATGAGGCTACAGCGGACATGATCTTCGATATCAGCCGGCAGATCGAATACATCTCGCGCTATGCGCGTTTGATGCCGGGCGACCTCATCTGCACCGGCTCTCCGGCTGGAAACGGCACCCACTACAACCGCTTTCTGCAGCCGGGCGACGTGATGGTTGGAGAGATTGCAGGTCTAGGCCGGCAGACCATCCCCTGCGTCGCGCGGCCGTAGCATTCATCGTCGCGCTCGATCAAGGCCATGAGGCGCCATGAGCCAATGCGACGGCTGCAGAAAGACACCAAGCGCCTGGTTTGCCTACCGAGCTATGAACATGACGGAAACTGAGACTTGGAACAGGCAGCGAACCGCAGCGAGATCTATTGACCTGCAACAGCTTCGGCTTGCGGTTGCAGCTTGTGACTACGGAAGCTTTCGACGAGCTGCGGAAGCGCTTTCGATCAAGCACACCGCCTTCAGCCGCGCTATCGGACAGCTTGAGCACTTGGTGGGAACTTCACTGTTTGAGCGCTCAAGCGGGGGAATAAAGCCTACGCTGACTGGCCGAGCGGTTCTGCGAATAGCGCGGTTGATCCTGGAACAAGTCGACATGCTCGTTGACACAGGGAAGTCCGGCGGTCGCGGCGATACTGGGCACCTTGTCATCGGCTTCTTCACATCGATGTCCACCGGCAATTTGCGCGCGACCATAGGTGAGCTCAAGAAGCTGCTACCACGGCTCGAATTGACAACAATGGAACGCTCTCGTTTCCGTCTGATGACCGCCCTGCGCAACGGAACCGTCGACGTTGTCGTTAGCCCTGGACGCCTGCCTTCAAAAGACAGCAGATCAATACTGCTCTGGAGCGAACGCATCCTGATCTCGCTGCCTCAGGATCACTCCTTGGCGGCACGCGAGATCATCTATTGGACCGATTTGCGTAACGAAAAGATCCTTCTAAGTGGGCATGATCCTGGACGAGAGCTCGAGGATCTCTTGATTTCGAAACTCGTACTACCTGATGATCGTCCCAAGGTAGAGCGCCACGACGTAAGCCGTGGCATCATCAAGAGTCTGACGAGTATGGGCATGGGGCTCAGTCTGGTGATGGAATCGGACATTGGTGCAAGTTTCGCTGGCCTTGTGTACCGGGAGTTGCAGGACGGAGCGGGACCAAGCCGAGTGGACTTCTATGCGCACTGGCGGGACGACAATGAGAATGCGGCCTTGAAGCGCTTTCTCAAACTATTGGCAGAGCGCTATCCCTCACCTGCGCCGGCTCTCGGCGGGTGATCGGCTCGTCTCGCCTTTGCAAATCCGCGGTCCGTGGCCATAAAGCGCGCCAGCATGGGCGCGATTAGCCTCGCCGGATCGATGGGCTGCCCACTTTCGCGTGCCAAAGCCTCTGCATAGGCGAGGAGATCTCGATGGACATTCGCAGGCAGTTCCGCACTAATCTTGACCGGCTTGTCGTCTGGGAGTGCGGCAATCTTCAACTTCGACACAACGTTCACCTCGCATAAGGCTGCAGGACCAGGTCGCGATTTACGATCACACGGACGGGAAATCCCGGACGGATCGTCAGCGCCGGCTGAATGTTGAGGCTGCGCCGAACCACCTGCTGTCCAGTTTGGTTTAGAGAGTCGGAGGCGCCATGCCGCAGCGCCTGGATGATGGCGCTGTCGTTGCTGTTTGTGTCGGACCCCGCACCTATTTCTGTCCCGACGGCCAAGAACGTCGATAACGCTGCCGCCTTGAATAGCTCACCCCAATGATTGTCGACCTGGTCCTCCAGCCCTGCGTAGCCTGCGCTGTCAGCGCCGGGCTGCCGCTCGAGAACAATGGAACGTCCGTTCGGCATGATGAGCCGGGTCCAAACGAGGAGGACGCGGGACTGGCCGAAAGTCACCTGGCTGTCGTAGATGCCGATCAGACGCGCTCCCTGAGGCACAAGGAGAAAGCGGCCGGTCGGCGTGTCAAAAACATTCTCGGTGACCTGCGCGCTAATTTGGCCAGGCAGGTCGGATCGGATGCCGGTGATCAGCGCTCCTGGAATGACGGTCCCAGCCTGCACAATGTATGGTGAAGCGGGCCCGCTGACGCGGTCAGGGCTCACGGTGCGACGGTCCACAGAAGCGTTTACAAACGCAAGTTTTCGGTCCTGTGCGTTTAGCGCAGATCCCTCCTCGCTGGTGCTCGTTGCGTTCGGCGGCACGAAGCGCTCGCCTCCAGCTTTCATAGCGGCGGGCGGACGCACTTCTCTCCCATTGGTCGAAGCGAACAGATGGCTAATGCGGGCCGCCTCGCTCTCCCGATCCCGGCGTTGCTGTTCCGGATCTCCGCCGGTCGTCGGCGACTGCCCTTGAGCGGCCAGGATCGGTCGACCGAGGTCGCCTGGGAGCGGCGGCCCAAGCTGCGGCACGGTTTGCCGTGAAATGCCAGTGTAGTCCTTCGGCAGCGCCTCAATACCGTCAGCTAGATTGTGATGATCGGTGCTATAGAGTTCGTCGGGCGCCTGGTTGCGGGAGCTTTTGCTCTGGAGCGACCACAACACGGCTCCGCCGACGACAAGCAAGGCGACAGCGCTGCCGCCGGCGAGAACTTTGCGGGAGAGTCGCGTGACGCGCGGAGGTTCGGCTCGCAGGCGGAAGTTCCTGGATTGCTCCTCCGGTGTTTGCGGTGGAATGGTCCCGTCAGGACTGTTTTCGTTCTGCGTGTTCATGACGACGGCCTCCCGTCAGTCCGGACAATTCTGACTTTCTGCTGGTGTTCACCGCCCAGCCGCAGTTCTGCGGCTGCAAACAGCCGGTCCACGATCAGGACATTGCCGTAGGCGCGATAATTGACGAGCTCGGTCTTGCCATCAGGACGGATGACAAACAGCGGCGGCATCTCGCCCTGGACGATCCCTTGCGGAAACTCGATATAGACCTTTCGGCCGTCGTCATACGCCGCGAGCGGCCGCCAAGGGGGGCTGTCGCCCTCGATCGCGTAACGAGAGACACGCTGCGCTGGATCTGGAATGACGGGTCTGAGGGCGACTGAGCGCGACCGTTCGCGGACGGTTTCCGGATAGTACCAGGCAACAGACGGCATGTACGGCCGCTCGCGGGAGCGGAGCTCGATCAGGTAGGTGCGCCGGTCGGTATTGACGACAAGATTGGTCTCGATCGAGGCCCGGGTCGGCTTCACCAGAATGTGGACGCGACGCGTATCCCCGCTTCCGCTTTCCGTATCTCCCACGACCCAGCGCACGGTATCTCCGGCCGCGATCGGTCCGGATCCCGTCAACTGCTCTCCCTCTTCCAGCGCGATGTCCGTGATCTGTCCGGGAGCGGCGTAGACCTGATAAAGCGCCCCCGGGCTGAAGGCGTAGATCTGCGCCGCGTTGAAGTATCCCCTTTTGCGCGGCTCGACTCGCGCGGCGCTGTTTGCGGTCTCAACCCGGCTCACGGGTTCAGCCTCTTCCTTGGCCCCCGACTTGCCGCCGAGAACGGGTTTCCAGAGCGGCGGAACGTGAAGCGGCTGAGGTCGCTCATCGAGTGCCGCTGGAACAGCTGGCAACGGCGGGACCTCCGCGTCATAGCTGATTTCCGGCGGAATGTAGGTGGCGCATCCAGCGAGGGCAGATGTGCCAAGCAGCAGAACTGGTAAAAGGGCTCGTCTCAAAGCCGCGCGCTTGCACCTGTTCGAGCTGAGCCTGCGGTGTTGGATCGGATCTTTTGAACACATGTCACGCGTCGTCTTGATCACTGACCCAACTCCTTCGACCAGTTGATGGCGCGGACGTAGACGCCAAGGGGATTCTTGCGCAGGCGCTCGGCATCGCGCGGCGTCTCGATTGCCACCGTGAGAATCGCGGTCCAGCGCTCGGTCGCACTCAGCGAGCCGTTCTCGTAGATGCGTTGGGTCCAGGCGACCCGGAAGCTCTCGGAAGACGCACGGATGACGCTCGACACATCGACCGAGATCTGAGCCTTACCCAGCCTGGCAAAGGGGTCATTGTTGCGCGCAAAATCGTTGAGCGCGGCCGCGCCACGGTCCGTCGTAAAGTCATAGGCTCGCAGCCAGTTCTGGCGCAGAACAATGCCGTCGGCCGGCAAGCCTCTGACGTCCTCGATGAAGCGCGCCAGGTGATAGGCGATCTGAGCGTCAGTGGGCTGATAGTCGATGTTGGCTGGCGCAACACGTTGAGCCTGGCCCAGGCGATCGACCTCGACGACCCATGGCGTGATCGATCTCTGTGCTGATTGCCAAACAAGTCCAGCGGCGAGGCCGCCCGAGAGCATGAGGCAACCGAAGGCCATCAAGCGCCAATTCTTGGCCTGCACGCGCGCAGATCCAATGCGCTCGTCCCAGACTTGCGCTGCTTTTTGGTAGGGCGTGACCGGCTCGGGCATGCGCCCGTAGTGAACGGAAGGTCGTCTGAACATGGATAGTTGCCCCTGAGATCGAGTGATTGGTTTCGAGCGTCGCGGTGTCCGGTTTGACGCCGCTGCTGGCGCCCGTCGAACCGGCAGGTGGATGGCTGTCAGCGCTCTCCTTCCGACAGATCGACAGAAGAGCCGCTGCCGCCATGATCGCCAGACCGAACAGCATGACCAACCGCCGAGGCGCCGTGCCGAACGGTCTGGGCGCGCTTCATGCGCCGCGCCCACTCGGGTTGCCCCTCGGTGGACGTACTCGCGGCCGGCTCACTCGCCTGCCCGCCGCCGCCGAACGCGGCCGCGGCTCGGCGTAACGGGCTCATCACAGCCGAGCCACTCGCCTCCGTGACGCCCGCAAGGCCACCACTTCGATAAGCTGCGGACGTGCCACCCACGATGGCAGCCCCGCCACGCCCGGCACCGGCGAGCGCACCACCAGCGAGACCAGCGCCACCGGCGGCAAGGCCGGCACCCACCGCAACAACGCCGCCGGCAGCAAGGCCCGTCCCAATTGCGGCGCCGGCGCCGAGCTGCGGTCCGCCCGATACCAGGCCGTTCGCGATTCCCGGACCGAAGATGCCGAGACCCAGCAAGGAGAGCGCCGCGAGCACCAGGGTCATGGCATCTTCGATTGTAGGCTGCGCGCCGCCAAAACCGGCCGTGAACTGCGCGAACAGGGTTGAGCCAATGCCAACGATGACGGCCAGGACCAAGACCTTGATCCCGGACGATATGACGTTGCCGAGCACGCGCTCTGCCGCGAAGGCCGTCTTGCCAAACAAGCCAAAGGGAATGAGCACGAAGCCGGCCAGCGTCGTCAGCTTGAACTCGATCAGGGTCACGAAGAGCTGGATCGCCAGAATGAAGAAGGCCAGCAGCACCACGACCCACGCGAACAGGAGAACGACGATCTGGACGAAATTCTCGAAGAAGCTGATGTAGCCCATCAGGTTCGAGATCGAATCGAGCATCGGCCTTCCGGCATCGAGCCCGACTTGGGCGATCTTTCCCGGCCGCAGGAAGTCTGAGGCTGAAATACTTGATCCAGACACCTTCAGTCCGAGACCGGCAAAGCTCTCGAAGACGATCCTTGCGAGGTTGTTCCAATTGCCGATCAGATACGCAAAAATGCCGACGAATAGCGTTTTTTTGACGAGACGCGCGATGGTGTTCTCGTCTGTGCCCCAACTCCAGAATAACGCGGCAAGCGTGATGTCGATGGCGGCCAGCGTTGTCGCGAGATACCCCACCTCGCCACCCAAGAGCCCGAAGCCGTTGTCGATGTAGAGGGTGAATGTCTCAAGGAACTGGTCGATGATGCCGGTGCCGGTCATGGCTTAGCTCCCTCGGGCACCCCGGCCGACGGATATCCTTGCGGCATCCGGCTCTGATCTTTGGGCGCGGCTGTCACGCCGGTTTCCACCGCGGCAGCACCGTCCCGCCTGCCAAAGAAGCGACGGCGGTTTTCAGCCCAGACCTTGTGGCAATGCTGATACTCCGCTGCATCTCCGGAGGATACGGTGCGGCAGCGTGCAAGCTCGGAACGGTCGGCGTCTTTGGTCTGCTCTGCATTTGGCGGCGCAGACGTATTTTCCCCGCGACGAAGCTGGATCGCGCAGCCAGCGACGACCACCACCCCGACTGACACGAGCAGCGATAGCGCTTTGAACGGGCCTGTATCAGTCATCAGTGAAACATCCGCACGTCCTGGGATTGATAGCCCTGCCCCGGCGTCAGAAAACGCCGGAGCTGTTCGCGCCCCTGGTCTTGGGCTGCCGCGCGCTGCGCCGCCTCAAGGCTCTGCGCCCTGCCCTGTGCCGCGACACTGGCGGTGAGATCGGCGAGCTGCTGCGCCTGAAGCGCGAGGATCTGATTGCCAGCCTGGGCCGCCTGCAGCGCACCGCTCGCACCCTGGCTCGACGTCACGAGCGCCGATGTCTGGATGCGATTGGTATCGAGGTTGCCCACAACGCCGGCCTGGACCCGCAACGCGTCCTGGAGCGCCGCGACAGAATTCTGCCATCGCGATTGAGCGTTGCTGATCAGCAACTGGCTGGACTGGCCGCGGCTCGCCGGCGCATAGCTCGTCGAGAACGCGCGGTCGATCTGCTGGACGTCGTAGGCAATCCTCTGGGCCTGAGCCAGCAATTGCTGGGTCCGCTGGATCGATGATTGCAGTTGCTGCAACGATGAATACGGCAGGCTTGCCAGATTCCTGGCCTGGTTGATCAGCATTTGCGCCTCGTTCTGCAACGAGGTGATCTGATTGCTGATCTGCTGTAGTTCGCGCGCGGCGGTCAACACGTTCTGGACGTAATTGTTGGGATCGAAGACGACCCACTGCGCCCGTGCGGGTACCGTGACGCCGAGCACCAGCGCGACCGTGGCAGTGGTCACCAATAGGCCAAGACGCCTCATAGCGATTTCTCCAGATTGACGAGAGTGGGGATCAGGTCTGTGGCCCAGGCGACGCCGCGGTGCTGGAGCCAGGCAGGCACGAAGCCCTCAGGTCCGTGTTCGGCAAGGAGCTGTGCGATGGCAGCCTGGTCTGTCTTGGATGAGGCCGCGGTGAACGCGAGCGCAACTTCGCCAAGGCCAAGTTCAAACATCCGGTTGCCGCGGCGGGACTGGCAATAATAGTCACGCTTGGGCGTCGCCCGGCTCAAAAGATCGATCTGACGGTCATTGAGTCCGAAGCGGCGGTAGATGGCCGTAATCTGAGGTTCGATGGCACGTTCGTTCGGCAGCAACAGGCGTGTTGGGCAGCTTTCGATGATTGCGGGTGCGATCGCCGAACCATCGATGTCCGAAAGTGACTGGGTCGCGAAGATGACGGACGCATTCTTCTTGCGAAGCGTCTTCAGCCATTCCCGGAGCTGGCCGGCGAAATCATCGTCGTCGAGGGCGAGCCAGCCTTCATCGACAATGAGAAGCGTTGGACGCCCGTCGAGACGATCTCCAATGCGATGGAACAGATAAGCCAGCACTGCTGGCGCCGCGCTCGTTCCGATCAATCCTTCGGTCTCGAACGCCTGGACGGAGGACTCGCCCAGACGCTCGAATTCGGCATCGAGCAGGCGTCCGGACGAACCGCCAAGGCAATAGGGTTGCAGGGCGCGTTTCAGAGAGTTCGATTGCAGCAGGACTGACAGGCCCGTCAGGGTGCGCTCCTCCCTCGGCGCCGAAGCGAGTGACGTCAGCGCCGACCACAGGTGATCCTTGACCTCCGGCGTGATCTCGACCTTTTCCCGTGCCAGGATCGCACCGATCCATTCCGTCGCCCACCCTCGCTCGCCGGGATCGTCGATCCAGGCCAGCGGTTGCAGGGCGACGGGTCGGTCGCCTCCGTCGGACAAGGCACCACCGAGATCATGCCAATCGCCGCCCATGGCGAGCGCGGCCGCCCGTATCGACCCGCCAAAGTCGAACGCAAACACTTGGGAGTTCGGATAACGGCGGAACTGCATTGCCATCAGCGCCAGCAGGACCGACTTGCCCGCACCTGTCGGCCCAACCACCAGGGTGTGGCCGACGTCACCGACGTGAAGCGAAAACCTGAAGGGGGTTGATCCCTCGGTCTTGCCGAACAGGAGCGGCGGACCGCCAAAATGCAGATCCCTCGCTTCGCCCGCCCACACGGCCGACATCGGAATCATATGGGCGAGGTTGAGGGTCGACACCGGCGGCTGCCGCACATTGGCATAGACATGCCCGGGCAAACTGCCGAGCCAGGCTTCGACGGCGTTCACCGTCTCGATCATGCAGGTGAAATCGCAGCCCTGAATGACCTTCTCGGCCAGGCGGAGCTTTTCATCCGCGGCACCGGGATCGACGTCCCACACCGTGACGGTCGCGGTCACAAAGGCCTGTCCGATCTGGTCCGAACCAAGTTCCTGTAGTGCCGCGTCGGCGTCGAGCGCCTTGTTGTGAGCGTCATTATCGAGCAGCGTCGATGACTCGTTGGTCATGACCTCCTTGAGGATGGCGCCAACCGACTTCCGCTTGGCGAACCACTGCCGGCGGATCTTGGTCAGGAGCTTGGTGGCATCCGTCTTGTCGAGCATGATCGCGCGCGTCGACCAGCGGTAAGAGAACGGCAGGCGATTGAGGTCATCCAGAATTCCGGGCGTCGTCGCCCCGGGAAAGCCGACGATCGTGAGAACACGTAGATTGGCTGAGCCCAACGTCGGCTCGAGCCCGCCGGTTAGCGGCTGGTCCGCGAGCAGCGCATCGATGTACATGGGGATTTCGGGCACGCGAACGCGATGACGCTTGGTCGAAATCGTCGAGTGCAGGTATGTCAGCGTGGCCTGATCATCGAGCCATGCGCATTCGGGCATGAATCCTTCCAGAAGCCCGAGTACGCGGCTGGTTTGATCGATAAAGCCGCGAAGTACCTCGCGAGCATCGGCTCCAACGGTCCGATCGCGCCCTTCATAGAGCAGTCGCTCTGCCTTGGCTGCGCCCTCCTCCGGTGGAAGATAAAGGAAGGTCAGGAAATAGCTGGACTCATAGTGCGCGCCGGCCTCCTCAAACTGAGCCCTGCGCTCGGCGTCCACCAATGCAGATGCGACGTCCGGAAAGGTGCTCGGAGGATAGCTACCGGCAAAATGGCGCTGCGCCTCAACGAACACGGCCCAGCCAGACCCCAGGCGGCGAAGGGCGTTGTTCAGACGACCTGCGACACCGACGAGCTCAGCCGGCACCGCACTATCGAGGTCGGGTCCGCGGAACTTGGCTGTCCGCTGGAACGAGCCATCCTTGTTCAGGATGATGCCCTCGTCGACGAGGGCTGCCCAGGGCAGAAAATCGGCGAGACGCACGCTTGAATTGCGATATTCGGCAAGGTTCATCATCACGAGCGCTCAGATGTTGAGATGACCGGGAATGCGCAGATGTCGGCGCACTACATCGACGAAGGCGGGATCGCGCCTGGCGGCCCAGACGGCGGCCATGTGACCGATGAACCAGAGGACCAGACCTGCGATCCAGAGCCGCAAGCCCAGTCCAAGGGCTGCCGCCAACGTGCCGTTGACGATGGCGACCGCCCGCGGCGCACCGCCCATCAGGATCGGCTCGGTAAGCGCACGGTGAACGGGCACGACGAAGCCTGCGACCGCCTCGTCCATCAGATCACCACGCCGCCGCCGAAGGAGAAGAACGAGAGGAAGAAGCTCGAGGCTGCAAACGCGATCGACAGACCGAACACGATCTGGATCAGCCTGCGGAAACCGCCTGACGAATCCCCGAACGCGAGCGTGAGTCCGGTCACAACGATGATGATGACGGCGATAATCTTCGCGACCGGCCCCTCGACCGACTGCAGGATCTGATTGAGCGGCTGCTCCCATGGCATGTTCGAGCCGGCCGCCCATGCGGGCGCTGTCGTCAGCACAACCGGGCTGGCAATCGCCAGCAAAGCAGCTTCTCGGAGAATACGGAATCGTGGACGCATGTCAGTCTCCTGCTGGTGAAAGGCTGTAGTCGCCGGCGGCACCAAGCCCCGTCACGAGAGCGAGTTCTGCGAGGCGACGATCGGCGCCGCGCCCCGCAAGCACGGCGACGAGGTTGATGGTCTCGGCGATCAGGGCACGGGGAACCGTGATGACCGCTTCCTGGATGAGCTGCTCGAGACGCCGCACAGCGCCAAGCGCATTGCCCGCATGAATGGTACCAATGCCGCCGGGGTGACCGGTGCCCCACGCCTTGAGAAGGTCGAGAGCTTCGGCCCCGCGGACCTCGCCGATCGGGATGCGGTCAGGACGCAGTCGGAGTGAGGACCGAACGAGGTCAGACAAGCTGGCTACCCCGTCCTTCGTCCGCAGCGCTACGAGATTGGGCGCCTTGCATTGAAGCTCGCGCGTATCTTCAATAAGGACGACACGATCGGAGGTCTTTGCTACTTCGGCCAGAAGCGCGTTGGTCAAGGTGGTCTTGCCGGTCGAGGTACCACCGGCCACCAAGATATTCTTGCGAGTGGCGACCGCACTCCTCAGAGTCTCGGCTTGCCCGGACGTCATGGTCCCGGCGGCAACGTAATCGTCGAGCGTGAACACGGCGACCGCGGGCTTACGGATAGCGAATGCAGGGGCCGCAACGACCGGAGGCAACAGGCCCTCGAAGCGCTCGCCGGTTCCGGGAAGTTCGGCCGACACGCGTGGTGAGTTGGCGTGCACCTCCGCGCCTACATGATGCGCCACCAGACGAACGATGCGCTCGCCGTCCGCGGCAGACAAGGTTTCGCCAGTGTCAATCAACCCACTCGACAGTCGGTCAATCCAAAGCCGCCCATCGGGATTGAGCATGACCTCGACGATAGCTTCGTCTTCCAGGTAGCCTGCGATTGCCGCACCAAGTGCGCTGCGGAGCATTCGCGCACCGCGCGAATTCGCTTCCGATTGAATGGAATGGATTGCCACTGCCGTCCCCACCGAATGAGAACGTCGGGAGCGTCCTCAGATGGGTGATTAGAAAAAGCACCAATGGATTTGGCGCAACAAGCGCTTACGGTAAGCGTAGGTTGGCGTAGAAAAAGAAAGACCAAAACTCATACTTCGCACGCGAGCGAAGCAACCGGAGCGCTGCTGAGCTTGATGGTATTTGTCGGCTAGCTTACTGCCGACGTGGTTCACCACTCCGCATCGGCATCCGCCGGCATGACCACGAGCAATTGTTCGTACGAAACGAACGTTTCGACCTCTTCGGACACGCGAGCAGGCAAGAAGAGCGGAATTGAGCCCATCCACCGCCCGAACGATCCGAGCCATGGTAAAGCGAACCAGATGAAGGCGGTTATCTGCACCGCCACATTGACACCGAACGCGACCTGATAGGCCAGGACAGTTCGCTGGCCATCTACCGTCGGCCATTGCTCCAGAATCAGGCCTGTCCCGAATTGGGCCAAAAATGCCCAGCCAAAGTGCAAGACGTTCAAGGCACCATTGGCACGACCGGCAAGCTCCGGCGGGAAGTAATCCGCTATCACTGCGAAACTGACGACGGTTGCCGTTCCGACAATTGCGATAAGAGACCAGGGCAAGATGGACGGCAACGGCGCTCGCAGCATCAACGCTAACTCGGCTGCAATAAACAGTGCGGAAATGATCGCCAATATCGGCTCCGTCCCGATTCCTCTTCGCTTGATGTAATGGACTGTCATGCCGAACAACCAGGCACCGCCGCAAAGGACGACGGACATTGTGAACAGCTGTCCGACAAGTCTCGTTCGATCAAATCCCTCGACGTCGGTCAGCCAGGGCGCCGCCCACAATCCTTGCAGAGACCAGGCCGATCCCACGCAAGTGGCTGACAACGGGGCAATTCGCCAGAAACGCCGATCGCCCAAAACGGAGCTCAATGTGCCGGGGATTGATCCTGCTAGCGGGATGATGGCTCGTTCAGGAACCACGATGTAGATAAGCACGGCTGTGGCACCAGTCGCGACCGCCAGGATTTCAAAGAGCTGCCGCCAGCTGATCCAGCCAAGGAGGTGTTCGGCGGGGGTCGTGGCGCTCAACGCTCCGAGCGAGCCCAGCATGATCATGTAGCCGTTCAGCAAGGCCACTCGTTCGCTCGGAAACCAGAGAACGATGGACTTCAATCCGGCCGTCAATGCCGCCGCCACCCCAAGGCCGATCATTGCTCGCGAGATCAGGAGCAATGGCAACCCCGTGGACATCGCGAACAGGCCGGCACCTGCGGCGGCGACCAAAAGAAGGCTACAATGAACCCGGCGAGGGCCAAAGCGGTCCAGTAAAATACCGACCGGGATCTGCGCCGCCGCGAACACCAGGAAGTAGACGGACGTGAGGAGTCCGAGATCGGCAGTGCCGAGCCCGATCTCCGCGACGAGATGACTGGAGATCAGAGCGTTGATGGTTCGGAAGAGATACGAAAGATAGTATCCGGCAGCAAATGGGAGAAAAACGCGCGCGACGAGACGCCATGCCTCCGAATTTTGCATGCTGGCCCTTTTTGCTCCTCAGCTCATGCGAGCCGATACCGCGTCCAGCTTTTCGTCGGGTTGGCTAAATTGGTGCCATCGTAGGCTGGCGTGGAAAAAGAAAGATCGGCAAAATCCGTGAGGTGCGTGGTTCAATCAGGTTTGGCTGTCGGTCTCCTGACGAACGAAATCCTCTGGAATCTCCCGCAGAAAGCTCTGCCCCTTCTGCAGCCGGCGTCCGAGCGCCTCGACGAATCCTTCAAAGCGCTCCCTTCCCTTGATCTGCGCGGCAGCCTGCGCCTCGTTAGGCAACGGTGGCGTGATCGTCAACCAGAAACGAATAAAAAGGGCCAGGGTCTCCGCCGTCAAACCAACGTCACGCTCCAGCCTCTGCATCTGACGCGACAGCCGATCCAGGCGACGGGTAAACGCCGCCTCTCGCCTGTCCTCTCCGTCCGGCGATAAAAATGAGGCAACAGCCGCTTCCACGATTGCAGACCGAGATAGCTTCCTGCGATCGGCAAGGTCCGAGATCTGCTTCAGAAGCTCTGGCGGGAAATACACGTTCATCCGGTCGCGCATGATGCCTCACAATTCCATACCGTCATTCGGGTCCATGGCGACTTGACGAGCGACACCGCGCATCTGCTGACGCATAAGCCGAGATTGGCGGACCGCATTCTCGTCATCGTCAAGAACGGCAGCAAATTCCTCTGCCGGCGTCGGTTCGGTCGTCTCCTTGGCGATCGCAACGTGATCGGGGAGTTCGGGCTCGCGACGGAGGCCGCTGTTCGCCGTGTCTTCCTCGGCCTCCGCGGCTTTGCCGGTTGGAGCCTCCGTCTGCTTTCGCATTCCGAGGGCTGACCATCCGTCCGTTCGCGATGATCGGCCGGCCGTCGCCGGATCAGGCGGTGGCAGAACCCGCTCGGTGAACCGCCGATCCTCGTAGTAGCGGACCTTCTTCGCCCGGATCGGCGCCGTCCCTGCCACCATGACGATCTCGTCCATTGGCGGAAGCTGCATGACCTCGCCTGGGGTCAGCAGCGGCCTCGCCGTCTCCTGACGGGAGACCATCAGGTGCCCCAACCATGGGTTCAATCTGTGACCGGCATAGTTCTTCATGGCCCGCATCTCGGTCGCGGTACCCAGCGCGTCGGACACCCGCTTGGCGGTCCGCTCGTCATTGGTCGCAAAGCTCACTCGGACGTGGCAGTTGTCGAGGATGGCATTGTTAGGCCCATAGGCCTTCTCGATCTGATTGAGCGACTGCGCAATCAGGAAACTCTTGATGCCGTACCCCGCCATGAATGCGAGCGCGGACTCGAAGAAATCAAGCCGCCCAAGTGCCGGGAACTCGTCGAGCATCATCAGGACGCGATGGCGGCGGTCGCGGGCGTGCAGGTCCTCGGTCAGGCGTCGGCCGATCTGATTCAGCACCAGTCGGATCAATGGCTTGGTCCGTGAAATATCCGAGGGTGGCACCACCAGGTACAGCGTCGTAGGACGGCCATCTGCGATCAAATCGGCGATCCGCCAGTCGCAGCGGCAGGTCACCTGGGCCACGACGGGATCGCGGTAGAGCCCGAGAAACGACATCGCGGTGGACAGGACGCCAGAACGTTCGTTCTCGGATTTGTTAAGAAGTTCGCGCGCGGTCGAGGCGACCACAGGATGAGCACCCGGCTCGCCGAGATGGGGCGTGGTCATCATCGCCTTCAGCGTCGCCTCGATTGGTCGTTTCGGGTCCGACAGGAAGGCGGCGACGCCGGCCAAAGTCTTGTCCGCCTCGGCATAGAGGACGTGGAGGATGGCGCCGACCAGGAGCGAATGACTGGTTTTCTCCCAATGGTTCCGCTTGTCGAGCGAACCTTCGGGATCGACCAGGACGTCGGCCACGTTCTGGACGTCGCGAATCTCCCACTCGCCGCGCCGCACCTCGAGCAGCGGGTTGTAGGCTGAGGACCTTGAATTGGTCGGGTCGAACAGCAGGACGCGGCCATGCCGCGAACGGAAGCCAGCGGTCAGTTGCCAGTTCTCGCCCTTGATGTCGTGAACGATGGCCGAACCCGGCCATGCAAGAAGAGAGGGAACGACGAGACCAACGCCTTTGCCGGACCGGGTGGGCGCAAAACACAACACATGCTCCGGTCCATCGTGACGGAGATAGTCGCGGTCAAGCTTGCCGAGCACCACGCCATCCGGACCGAGGAGTCCGGCCGCTCGAACCTCTTCCGCATCGGCCCAGCGCGCCGAGCCATAGGTCTCGACGTTCTTTGCTTCACGCGCACGCCACACCGACATGCTGATCGCCACCGCGATCGAAACAAAGGTCCCAGACGCCGCGATGAAGGCCCCCTCGACGAAGACCTGCGGGGCATACGCATCATAGACGAACCACCACCAGAAGAAGATTGGCGGGTAGTAAACCTTGAAACCCGCCAGTTCGAACCAGGGCCGCCCGAGTTCGGTCTGCCAGCCGAGCCGCCAGGCCGTCCACTCGGTTGCTCCCCAGATGGCGAGCAAAACGATCAGGCCGACAACGATCACCTGACCCCAGAGAATCTTGGTTCCGGACATCGACCAACCTTCCGTACTGGTGAGATAGCTACAGTCCGAGGTCGCGCTTGCGACCAAAGCCCCATTCGATACCGCCGCCGTCCTTCACCACGCCGGTGACGTGTTGGCCGAGCCTCTTCTCGAGCTCGCGCGACCAAGGCACGAGCTGGAAGCCAAGCCCGTTATCGATCATGGCGAAGCGTCCCGATGTAAGCGTCAGGCGCTGGCGGTACGTACCTGCCACATGCTCCCCGGAGGCCGCCTTCACATGAGGCAAGCCGGTGTCGGCCGAGACTTTTGCGGCGACCTCGCCGAGTTCACGTCGGCGCAAGGTGTCCAGAAGGTCGCGCTGCAAGATGATGCATTGGCCCTGCCGCCGAGCCAGACCTTCCTGAACCAGATGCTCGGTACGGGCTTCCATGGCGTCGCGGGTCTCGCGGCCGAATCCGCCCATGGCGAGCGGCATGGGACCGCGCTCGACCAGCCTGTGGTCGAGCCAGGTCGCTCCTTTCGCGGTGATCTGGCTTCCAAGGTCGAAATCGGAACGGGTCGCGAGGACCAAGGTGGGCTGCGCATCGCCGGCTTGACCGAAGCGTCGGACTTCGACGATTCCGCCGATCGGCGGCGCATGTTCGAGAGCTTCGATGCCGCGGAAACGGACATGGTGCGCGCGTCCGTCTGTTCCGTCGATCAGGGCGTAAGCCTCACCCGTCAGCTCATCGTGCAATCCCCGATCGACCAGCCGTCCGACGATCTGGGACGCCGGTTCTCCACCCTCGATGACGAAGTCGGCAATGGCGCGCGCTTCTCCCCGCTCGGTAAAGGCGCGGTGCATGGTCTTGATGATGTCGCCGCGCATGCCGAGGTCGCGCAAGCTGCGCTCGGCCTCGAGCCCGACCATCCATTCCCCCGGTGCGGCGGATGCGGCAAGGCCCATCTTCTTCAGGTGCTGAAGACGACCGACCATCAGGCGCCGGATCTCGGGGTCGGACTTGCCGGGACTTTCTGGGCGAAGATCGATACACCCGGTCTCATCGGCCGCCAACCGGATCTCCCGATCGAGCCGCGTCCATCGTTCAGCCGAAACCTCCCTCTCCAGTGATTTGCGGATCTCGTGCTCGGGTTTTGGGCCCAGTTCGATGGCGACCAGTTCCTCGGCGCGCGAGCGCAGGCCCTGGCTGATATAGTCGCGGGAGATCACGAGATCCGCCCCTTGCTCATCTACTCCCCGCACGAGAAGATGGACGTGAGGATTGTCGGTATTCCAGTGATCGACAGCTACCCAATCGAGCCGCGTGGCGAGATCGGCCTCCATCTGCCTCGCGAGATCGCGGGTGAAGGCCTTCAGGTCGGTCATGTCGCCGGCATCCTCTGGCGAGACGATGAACCTGAAATGATGCCGATCGTCCTTGCACCGTTCTGCAAAGGCTGCGCTATCGGCCCGGTCGTTGCCGGCATCGAACATCTCGG
The DNA here is from genome assembly GCF_055811255.1 of Bradyrhizobium sp. MI1.11. Classification (NCBI taxonomy): domain Bacteria; kingdom Pseudomonadati; phylum Pseudomonadota; class Alphaproteobacteria; order Hyphomicrobiales; family Nitrobacteraceae; genus Bradyrhizobium; species Bradyrhizobium sp. MI1.11. Next base: position 2,756 of record NZ_JBVVPM010000012.1, on the reverse strand, counting down.
CTCTCTCGCCGCTTCGAGTCACGCCGTCGCGCTTCAGATATGAAAGATGGGCGGTCAGGGGGGCTGAACGGAAGGCTCGCCCTTTGTGCCGAACCACGCGCGCCTTCACCACAACGCGCCGTGTCGGGCTGAACAATCTGGCGCGGCTGAAACCGAGTCTGCCGCGGCCAAAGGTGGAGCGCCCGTAGACAGCAGAGCGCCTGCCAACCGCAGACAGACTCGAGGTGTGCCCGGCTTTTTTCGCGGCGCGCAGCACCTGGTTGATGAAGCTCTTGGGCTTCGGCGCGCGGGTGTTGCGGATGCGCCCGGGCTGAATACGCAGATCCCTATCGCCTGCGGTCACAGTCGGGCCCGCAAACGTGCGAAGGCGCCTATAGTGCCGAAAGCATCCTTGATTTCATTGTTAAAAATCCAAGGCGCGGCACGCGCCCCGACCGACCGGCACGCCGGAACCCAAGCCATGTCAATGGCTTGCGGTTCGACCGGCGAGCCCCTTTTATCTCGCCGTCCTGCCGTCGTGGTCTTCCGGTCGCCGGTTCCCGAAAGAGCCGCCGCGACTTGGCAGCCCACTCGCGAAGCCCCCACTGCTTCCGAGCGCTTGCGATAGCGATCGTTACCCGAAGGGCCGAGACACCCGAAGGGTGGCTCGGTGAGGAGCGGAGCGACGAGTAGAGCGCGGGCCGAAGGCATCGCCCATACGCCATCAGCTTGCGAACCCGCACACTTGGTCATTGCGATACTCCCGAATCCGATCGAGGGACGAACACGCCAACAGGCCGCGGGACCATGGGTGAAACATCGGACGCCGAGATTGCGGCCGTGACACCGCTCGACGGCATGAGAGCCAGCAACCGATCGCGCGTTTTCATTGGATCGGATCGCGTGACGAATAGCGTCGCAGCTGCCGATGACTGTCCATTGGACGTCCACTTCGGCGGCAGTTCGATGGCAAGCAGATTTGCAAGCTTTGCGACATATGCTCGCGTCTCGTCTGGCAGAGAGCCGCCTGCGAGATGGTCTTCGTAGCGAGCTGGTCCCGCATTGTACGCGGCGAACACGCCAGGCGAGCCATACCGATCGAGCAGTTCGCGCAAGTAAGCCGTGCCAGCCAGAATGTTGTCGTGCGGGTCGTAGGGGTCGTTCCCGAGATTGTAGCGCTCGCGAAGTTCCGCCCAAGTCGCCGGCATGATCTGCATCAGGCCCATAGCGCCTTTTGGCGATCTGGCGTGCACGTCACCAGCACTCTCGATGCTTTGGACTGATCGGATCCAGTTTGGCGCAATCGCAAAGCGTTGTGAGGCTTCATTGATAAAGCCGGCAAAGGAGTGAGCGGTCTGACTGATCGCCGACTGGACGGCTGATCCGCTCTGGGCCAGAGCAGCACTGCCAGACGTGGTCAGAAGAACCATCAGAGGCACGACAGCACAAACGCGCGTGACCAACCGACCCAAGCATGCGGTCGGGCTCCCGCGAGCCTTGCAGACGTCGATCGAAACGGAGGAATGATCCCGCAATCGATCGAACAAGGGAATGGCGAGGAGAACACGTCGAATACGCAAGATCACTCCTCCCAAGTCCAAACCGGCAGCGCACGGCCGATCACGCTGGATGCCGGAAGAAATCCAAAATACCGGCCATCAAGAGAGTCGTCCGACTGCCAGTTCATCAGAAACAGCTCGCCGTCGCCGACGACGCGGCAGCCCTGCCATTTCGGCAGCGGCCTGCCTCGTCTGTCGTGATCCTTCGCCTCGCCCACCGCGACGTCGTCGACCGAAATCGTGAGGCCGGTTCTGCAAACACTCTGCCCCGGAAGGGCGAGCACGCGCTTCAGCATGGGGACGCCAATGGGCAGATAGCCGTTAAGGTCGAGGAAGGTCGCGAGCGGCTCCGGCGGCTGCACGGCGACCAATTCAGTGACTTGGAATTGGTCCGCCGGTCGGAGGCGGTAGAGACCGATCGGCACGCTCGCGGATGCGTTCCAGATGTAAAGCGGAAGCGGCTCCAGGACGATCGTCGCGACGAGCGCGGCAGCGAGCCCAATCGTCGCGGCCAGCATCATGAGGCGGCCCGTCATCGCATGACCCTCTGCCGGTGAAGCCAGGCCTGATGGCGCGCCTTCGTATACGGGCGCGGGTTTTCATTGACGGACAGACGGTTATGAACGTGATGCCAATGATCAGGCGCGACATCAGCGGGATCGATGCCGAGCGCCTCAACGGCATCGATCATCTGCAGCACGCGCTCGACCTTCGGCCAACCTGACAGGCGCAGCAGAATCTCACCGCCAGGTGTCACATACGGTACGGTCGAACAGCGCTGTCCCGGTGCGACCGCGCGCAAGATGTCGATCCGAGAAATGATCGTGCCAAAGTCGTTGGAGGTCCAACGGACGAAAGCAAAGATGCTGCCCGGTGCAAATGACAGGACACGCCGGTGACGATCGAGCTTTCTTTCCTCTACGACGCGACCGAACCGAATGCGGTTTTCGATCCGCTTCTCGAGCCACAACACTTCCACTTCCGTGAGATCAGTCATGCGGCGGCTCCCCAACGCTGGAGCTGGCAGCCGTGAGCTTGGGGCTCGGTGGAGAGTGTGTACGGCCTGCAAAGGCAGGCTGGCCTGTCGGACGGCCGTTGCCGAGCGCCACCGACGCGGCTTTCGGCCTGGTCCGTTAGAAGAAATCCGAAGGATTTCTGGTTAGCCGGGGTACTGACCTGTGCCCCCTCGCCGGCCGTGCTGCTGCGAAAATGCTGCAC